>CACKAY010000021.1:0-2791 GCA_902598265.1 uncultured Pelagibacteraceae bacterium | reverse complement strand
TACTCATTTATGATTTTTTGATGCTTTGATAAAAGATGAGAATAATGGATGTGGAGCAAAAGGTCTAGATTTAAATTCTGGATGAAACTGTACGCCAATAAACCAAGGATGATTTTTTAACTCAATGATCTCAGGTAAAAAACCATCAGGCGATAAACCAGAAAAACTCATTCCTTTTTTTTCAAATTTGTCTTTTAGATTGATGTTAACTTCATATCTGTGTCGGTGTCTTTCTTTGATAATCTTTTTTCCATAAATTTTTTTAATTTTAGAATTATTTTGTAATTTCGCATCATAAGAACCCAATCTCATTGTTCCACCTAAATTTTTATCTGTTCCTTTGATAGTTTTTCCATCTTTAATCCACTCATTTATTAATCCAATTACAGGTATGCCATTTCTATCAAATTCACTCGAAGTTGCTTTTTTTAAATTTAATTGATTTCTCGCAAATTCTATAATTGCCATTTGCATTCCATAACATATTCCAAGAAAAGGAACTTTATTTTTTCTAGCATATTTTATTGACTCTATTTTTCCAGTTGTTCCTCGTTTACCAAAACCACCAGGTATTAATATACCTGAAATGTGTTTAAGTTTTGATTTAATCTCAGAAACTTTTAATTTTTCAGAGTCAATTCTTACTAAATTTACCTTTACATTATTTTGAATACCTCCATGAGTAAGAGCTTCATCTAAAGATTTATAAGCATCTTTTAACTCAACATATTTACCAATTATTGCAATATTCACCTGTTTTTTAGTTTGTAAAATAATTTTAGTTATTTTTTTCCATGGTTTAAGGTTTGCGGGTTTTTTTGATTTAAGCTTAAAATAATTTAATACTTGAACATCAAGTTTTTCTCTAGAAAAACTTATCGGTGCTTCATAAATTGTTCTTACATCAACAGTTTCTATTACATTTTTAATATCTACGTTGCAGAAAAGTGAGATTTTTTTACGATGTTCTAATGGGATAGGTCTTTCTGATCTACATATTATAATATCAGGTTGAACACCTATACTTCTCAACTCTTTAACAGAATGTTGAGTAGGTTTAGTTTTAATTTCATCTGAGGACTTTAAATAAGGTACTAAGGTAAGATGGATAAATAATGCATTTTTTTTTCCTATATCATTTGCAAATTGTCTTATGGCCTCAATAAATGGTAGACTCTCAATATCACCAACAATTCCACCAATTTCACAAATAACAAAATCTTCTTTCGACGAGTCATTCTTTATAAACTCTTTTATTCTATCAGTTATATGTGGAATAACTTGAACTGTTTTTCCGAGATATTTTCCTTCACGTTCTTTTTTTAATACATCATTATAAATTTTACCTGTTGTAATATTATCAGACTTCTTTGCAGATACTCCAGTAAATCTCTCATAATGCCCAAGATCTAAATCTGTTTCAGCACCATCATCAGTTACAAAAACCTCTCCGTGTTGAAATGGGCTCATTGTTCCAGGATCTACATTCAAATAAGGATCTAATTTCCTCAATCTAACTTTATACCCTCTCGATTGAAGTAAATAAGCTAGAGATGCAGAAGAGAGACCTTTTCCTAACGATGAAACCACGCCGCCCGTGACAAAAATAAATCGCGCCATGGAAGTATCTTATAGCGAATAAAAAAGAAAATTAAAAGTATTAATTATTATTTTCTGGAATAGCGGGAGTATCCTCTGCTTTTTCTTCAATAGTATCCAAAACAGATGATGTAGGTGTTAATTCTCCTCTAGATACAATTGTAAGTGCTAAACTACAAATTATAAATAAAGTGGCAACAACGGCTGTTGCTTTGGTCATAAAATTACCTGCTGATCTGGAAAACATAAAACTTTCCTGAGAAACTCCAATTCCTAAAGCACCACCCTCAGACTTTTGCATCAAAACTAGTAACACCAATATTAATCCAAATATGATGTTTAAAATTAACAATATATTTTCCATGAGTGGTTAATTATATGTTTTTTTAATTATATCAATAAATTTTTTAGGATCTTGAGATGCCCCACCTATTAAGTAACCATCAATATTATTTATAGATTTCAATTGATTAATATTTTTTGGATTTACTGAGCCACCATAAAGAACTTTATAATTCTTTTTTTCTTTTTTAATAAAACTGATTGTCTTAAATAAGTCATCAGATTTTGGTATAATTCCTGTACCAATAGACCAAACTGGTTCATATGCGATTATAATTTTTTTATTGTTTTTAATATTTTTCAAACCTGCTTTAATCTGTCTATTTAAAACACTTTTGGTAATTTTTTTTCTTTTTGCTTTAAGCGTCTCACCAATACAAAAAATTACCCTCAGCCCAGACTTCAATGCACTTTTAATTTTAAGATTTATTAATCTATCAGTTTCACCAGCTTGTCTATTTTCGGAGTGGCCAATAATAACATATTTAGCACCAACACTTTTTAACATGTAGGAATTGACTGAACCTGTAAAAGCACCATAAACATCCTGCTCATGACAATTTTGAGCACCGACTTCAATATTTGAACCTCTCAATTTTTTTGACATTTCTCCTATCAAGGTATTTGGTGGGCAGTAAATTATTCTCAAAGATTTTCTTTTTTTAAAGTTCTTAAAAAATTTGACAATTTTATTCAGTGAATTTAAGGAATTTAAAACACCAAACATTTTCCAATTTGCAATAAAGTACATATATTTATTTGTCATGAGACGTTTTTTAATTTATAGGTTTGCTTTTTATAGATCAATAAATTTATAATAATGATTAGTAGTCTAAGAAATTTTGCAAAA
>CACKAY010000020.1:0-3112 GCA_902598265.1 uncultured Pelagibacteraceae bacterium | reverse complement strand
TTTTTAGTGAATTAAATGAAAAATTTTTAGATTTTAGTTTGTTTTATCAAACATTAAATTGTGTTGATAAAAATAATAATCATGGATTTTGGGCTCATCAGGGTGCAGGTGGAAGAATTACTAATCTTGATAATTCAAACCTTTTATTTACCACAGGCGACTTTAGAAATAGACCCCTTTCGCAAGATATTCAAAGTGATTTTGGAAAAATTTTAAAAATTAATATTCAAAATAAAAAGTCTGAGGTTGTTTCCTTGGGTCATAGAAATCCACAAGGTTTGTATTATAGCAAAAAATTTGACTTTATTTTATCTACTGAGCATGGACCGAAAGGTGGTGACGAAATCAATATAAATAATAAACCTTTTTTAAAAGTTAAAAATTTTGGATGGCCAATTTCATCTTACGGAGAACATTATAAAAAAAATTATTCTGAAAAAATATTGAAAGAGGCACCATTGAACAAGTCTCATAAAAAATTTGGCTTCGAAGAACCTATTAAATATTTTGATCCATCAATTGGTATCAGTCAAACAATTTCCTTGAATGAAACAGATACAGAATTTTTAATTGGAGCAATGGGAAATGAGATTGCCGATCAGGATTTAGGACTTCACTATATTAAGCTAAACGAGAAAAGAGATAAAGTTATAGATCATGATTACTTTTTACTAAATGAAAGAGTTAGGGATATGGTAGTTTCTAAAGATAAAAAGTTAATTATAATTTTTTTAGAGACCACAAGTTCAATATCAATTTTAAAAAAAAATAGTTAATAATTAAATTAGATAAATCTGTGTGATAAGGTTTTAAAAAAGTTGGTAACATTTATAACTTAACTTAATTCTATTTTTTTATCTCAGCTTGAGCTGCAGCTAGTCTTGCTATTGGAACTCTGTATGGAGAGCATGAAACATAATTAAGACCTACTTGTGAACAAAAATTAATACTCTTTGGATCTCCGCCATGTTCACCACAAATACCTAGCTTAATTTTTTTGTTTTGTTTTTTTCCTTTAGTAACAGCTATCTCAACTAAATCTTCTACACCTTCATCTATTGAAATAAACGGATCAATTGAAAAAATCTTGTTTTCAATATAATCATTAAGAAATTTTCCACTATCATCTCTACTAATACCAAATGTAGTTTGCGTTAAATCATTTGTCCCAAAGCTAAAAAACTCAGCGTGTTTCGCTATATCTTTTGCTTTAATTGCTGCTCTTGGTAGCTCAATCATTGTTCCAACTAAAAATTCTATTTTTACTTTATTTTCTTTTTGTACTTTTCTTGCAGTATTAATTACAAGGTCTTTCATTATTTTGATTTCAGCCTCAGTTGACACAAGTGGAATCATTATTTCAGGGAATGCAAATTTTTGTTTATTTTTTTTAAGCTCTGACAAAGCTTTAAAAATTGCCTCACATTGCATTTCATAAATTTCAGGGAATGAAATACCTAATCTACAGCCCCTGTGTCCAAGCATGGGATTTTGTTCATGAAGTTCATCAATTCTAGATTTTACTTCTTTAACACTTATACCAACCACTTCTGCAACCTCTGAAATTTCCTTTTCAGATTTTGGTAAAAACTCATGCAATGGAGGATCAAGTAAGCGAACTGTAACTGGTAATCCATGCATAATCTTGAATATTTCAACAAAATCTTTTTTTTGATGTGGTAAAAGCTTCAAGAGTGCTTTTAATCTATCATCTTTAGTTTTGGAAAGTATCATCTCTCGAACAGAAATAATTCTTTCTTCATCGAAGAACATATGCTCCGTTCTGCATAACCCAATTCCCTCTGCTCCAAAATCTCTTGCAACTTTTGTATCTAATGGAGTTTCTGCATTTGTTCTTACTCTAAGTTTTCTAACATTGTCAGCCCAACTCATTAATTTTGAAAAGTCACCAGAAATTTCAGGTTTTACAGTTGGGACGCTTCCTAATATGATTCTTCCAGAGGACCCATCAATTGTGATTATATCGCCCTCTTTAATTTCCACTGAAGCAGTTTTAAAAATTTTTTTTTCATAATCAATATCAATTTCACTTGATCCTGAAACACATGGTCTACCCATCCCCCTTGCAACAACAGCTGCATGACTTGTCATTCCTCCTCTAGCAGTCAATATTCCCTTAGCAGCGTGCATACCCTGAATATCTTCAGGAGAAGTTTCTACTCTAACTAATATTACATCTTGCATCATATTATTAAGTCTTTCAGCCTCTTCAGATGTAAATACCACCTTTCCACTAGCAGCTCCTGGTGAAGCAGGTAAACCATTTGCAATTATTTCTATAGAACTTTTTTCATCTAAAGTAGGGTGTAATAATGTGTCTAATGAATTTGGATCTATTCTTAAAATTGCTTCTTTTTTAGAAATTAATTTTTCTTTAACCATATCTACAGCAATTTTAACTGCTGATTTTGCAGTTCTTTTACCTGACCTAGTTTGTAGGATCCATAATTTCTCATTCTCAACTGTAAATTCCACATCTTGCATATCTTTATAGTGCGTTTCTAACTTCTTTAAAATTTTATGAAGCTTCAAATAAACTTTTGGCATAGACTCTTCCATAGATGGTGCTTTTACTTTTGCATCTCTTTTTGCTTTTTTAGTAATATATTGTGGTGTCCTTGTTCCTGCTACAACATCCTCTCCTTGAGCATTAATTAAATATTCTCCATAAATATCATTTGATCCATCTGATGGATTTCTTGTAAAAACAACTCCAGTAGCACAATCATTTCCCATGTTTCCAAAGACCATAGATTGCACGTTAACTGCTGTGCCCCATTCAGATGGTATCTGATTTAACTTTCTATAAATTTTAGCTCTATTACTGTCCCAAGATAAAAATACTGCACCTATTGCTCCTAATAATTGTTCATAAACATCCTGAGGAAATTCTTTTTTTGTTTTTTCTTTAACAATATTTTTAAAATCTTTTATCAAACCATCCCAATCATCTTCATTAAGATCTGTATCCAGCAAAACTCCCTTGGTTAATTTATAATTTTCTATAAGTTCCTCAAAATGATAACTTTCTACTCCAAGAACAACATTTCCATACATTTGAATAAATCTTCTATAACTATCTTTGGCAAAT
>CACKAY010000019.1:0-3163 GCA_902598265.1 uncultured Pelagibacteraceae bacterium | reverse complement strand
TTGTAAACAAAATTATAAATGATCACAAAGGTGAACTTGAATTCATTCCGATTAAAAATGGTGCAAAAATACAGATAAGATTTCATTTTAATGACAACAGAAATATTAATAGTTGATGATAATGCGGATATAAGAAATATCCTAAACGAATTAATTGTTGATGCTGGTTACAAAACTAGAGTAGCGGCTAATTACAATCAAGCATTAAAAGAAATAGATAAAAAAATGCCTGATGTAGCTATTCTAGACGTCAAATTAGATAAAGGTGATAATGATGGAATAGAGTTATTATCTCATATTAAGTCTAAAAATAAGGATGTCCCAGTAATTATTATTACAGGTCATGCTAATATTGAGATGGCAGTAAATTCATTGAAACATGGTGCATTTGAATTTGTTGAAAAACCTTTTGACCAAGCTAGATTATTAAACTTTATAACCAGAGCTGTTGAAAATCTTCAATTAAAAAAACAAAATAAGGATTACGAAAATAAGTTATTTTCTTCATATGATTTAATAGGTGATAGTAAGAATATATCTTCAATACGAGAACAAATAAAAAAGATATCTTTAACTGAGAGCAGGATTCTTATAAATGGGCCATCAGGCTCAGGGAAGGAATTAATTGCAAGAAAAATTCATAAAAACTCGAAAAGAGAAAAAGATCCATTTATTATTTTAAATGGTGCACTTCTTGATTCAGAAAAATATGAACAAGAATTATTTGGAGAAGAAAAGAGCGATGGTTCTATTTCATATGGTGCTTTAGAAAAAGCTAATAAAGGTACTTTATTAATTGATCAAGTCTCTGAAATTCCCCTTGTCATTCAATCAAAAATATTAAGAGTTCTTATTGATCAAAAATTTAAAAGATTAAATGGTAACAATGATATTAATGTTGACGTTAGATTAATTTGTTCATCAAGTAAGGATTTAAAAGACGAAATAAAAATTGGTAATTTTAGAGAGGATCTTTATCATAGGTTAAATGTTTTTGAAATTAACATTAAATCATTAAACGAAAGAATTTCAGATATACCTCTGTTAATAAGGTATTTTTCAAAGATGATTTCTGCAAATTATAACATTAAAGAATTAGATATTGATGAAAATGACACATACATTTTGAATCATGATTGGAAAGGCAATGTAAGGGAACTAAGAAATTTGATTGAGAGAATTGCAATTTTACAACCTGATACAAAAGATAAAATTTCTAACATTGTAAAAGAGTCTTTAAAAAGCGACAATTATGTCGATAAAATTGGTGAAAATAGCTTATCTGTGCCATTAAAAGAGGCTAGAGAAAACTTTGAAAAAGAGTATTTAACTATCCAACTTAAAAAATTTAATGGAAATATATCTAAAACAGCCAACTTTGTTGGAATGGAAAGAAGTGCTCTTCATAGAAAGCTTAAAGGCTTAGGAATAAAAGAATTTAATTGAAATGAATATAATCATTTGTGGTGCTGGTAGAGTAGGTTTTACTATTGCAAAGTTATTGAGTGAACAAGGTCATTCGATAACAGTTATTGATCAATCAAGTGAGGATATCCAAAAAATCAACGATAGTTTAGATGTAAAAGCAATCGTTGGAAAAGCTACATATCCATCAATTCTTGAGAAAGCCAATGCTGCTGAAACAGATATGATTATAGCAGTTACAAGAAATGACGAAATTAATATGCTTATTTGTCAAATAGCATTTTCAATATTTAATATTCAAAAAAAAATAGCAAGAATTAGGTCACAAGACTATCTAAACCCAAGATTTACAAGGGTTTATAATAAAGAAAATTTACCAATAGATGTGATTATTTCTCCTGAGATAGAAATTTCCAAATCAATTCAAAGAAAATTGGAAGCACCAGGTGCGTTGGATAGTGTACCTTTTGCTGATAATAAAATTAGATTATTGGAGATATTCATTAAAGAAGATTGTAAGTCTATAGGTATTAAATTTAATGAACTCACAAATAAATACCCAAAATTAGAGGCAAATATTATTGGAATAAATAGAGACAATAAATTTTTTATTCCAAAGAAGACAGACTCGGTAAAAAAAGATGACAAAATTTATGTAATTATCAACTCATCACAAATGTCAGAAACACTTGAAGCATTTGGTCACGAAGAAAAAATTTCGAAAAAAATTTTGATTATAGGTGGAGGAAATATAGGTTTTAATTTAGCTAAGAACATTGAGGAGACGTTAGAAACAGTGAGAGTTAAAATTGTTGAAAAAAATAAGGAGCGAGCAGAGTTTTTAGCAAATCAGCTTAACGATTCGATAGTTATAAATGGTGATGGTCTAGATGAAGAAGTTTTAACTGAAGCAAATTTAGGGGAAGCTGAAACTGTATTAGCCCTAACAAATGATGATGAAGATAACTTGATGGTCAGTGTGTTAGTTGAAAAATTTGCTAAAGATCAAAAAGACACAAATGATAAAAGAACAATGGCATTAATTAACAAACCAAATTATTCGCTCCTTCAGTCATCACTAAAAATTGATGATTTAATTGATCCAAGAATGACGACTGTTTCAAGTATTTTAAAACATATCCACAAAGGAACAATTGAAAATGCTTATACTCTATCAGATGGTGAATATGAGGTAATTGAAGCTGAAATAATTGAGACTTCTGAATTAATCAATAAAGAGATTAAAAATTCCAATTTACCAGATGAATTAAGAATTGGTGCTGTATTAAGAGATAAAAAAATAATTATACCTAGATCCAATTTTATTTTTGAAAAAGATGATAGAGTTGTATTTATTGTCAAAAAAGACTCTATATCTTTTGTAGAAAATATTTTTAGATTAAGTTCAGTATAATTAGATGTTTGGATTACAAATTAGATATCTAAGTTTCTTTTTTGGACTAATTTCTATTTTATCTTTTTTTAATATAATCTATTCTTATTATTTCAATCTTTATCTAAACTTAGATACTTATTATTTAAGTTTATTTTTATCTTCAATTATGGCAATTCTTTTTTATAGTTTAAAAATATCACCTAAAAAAACATCAATTTTTCAAAAAATTTTAACAGTTTTTCTTGGATATATTTTACTACCTTTAATTTTATCTATTCCTTTTTACCTAAGTATTTATAACTTAACTTTTATAAATTCTTTTTTTGAAGCAGTTTCAGGTTT
>CACKAY010000018.1:0-3319 GCA_902598265.1 uncultured Pelagibacteraceae bacterium | reverse complement strand
TAAATAATACTTAAATGAACTTGTAGAATTCAATTTTAACCCTATATGAGGATTACAAACAACTGATATGAGCAAAATAATTGGAATTGATTTAGGTACAACAAACTCTTGTGTGGCAATTATGGAAGGAAGCCAGGCAAAAGTTTTGGAAAATGCAGAGGGTGCAAGAACTACACCTTCAGTGGTTGCTTTTACCGAAGAAAAAGAAAAATTAATAGGACAACCTGCTAAAAGACAAGCAGTAACAAATCCAGAAAATACAATTTTTGCAGTTAAAAGATTAATTGGTAGAAATTTTGAAGACCCAACTGTTAAAAAAGATATCGAGGCTGCACCTTTTAAAATTGTAAATTCTGAAAAAGGTGACGCATGGATTGAAGCTAAAGGAGAAAAATATTCGCCTTCACAAATTTCTGCTTTTATTCTCCAAAAAATGAAAGAGACCGCTGAAAAATATTTAGGTCAAGCTGTTACAAAAGCAGTAATAACTGTCCCTGCATATTTTAATGATGCACAAAGACAAGCCACAAAGGATGCTGGAAAAATAGCTGGGTTAGAAGTTTTAAGAATTATCAATGAACCAACTGCAGCTTCACTAGCCTATGGCTTGGATAAGAAACAAAATAAAAAAATTGCAGTTTACGATCTAGGTGGTGGAACTTTTGATGTATCGATACTTGAATTAGGTGATGGAGTTTTTGAAGTAAAATCTACAAATGGTGATACTTTTTTAGGTGGAGAAGATTTTGACAACGCTGTTGTAGAATATTTAATTTCTGAGTTCAAAAAAGATAGTGGTATTGATTTAAAAACTGACAAGTTAGCATTACAAAGATTAAAGGAGGCAGCTGAAAAAGCAAAAATTGAACTTTCAGCAGCAGAGCAAACAGATATTAATTTACCATTTATAACTGCTGATAAAACTGGTCCTAAACACATTAATTTAAAAATGACTAGAGCTAAGTTGGAGGCTTTAGTTGAAGATTTAATAGCTAAAACTATTCCACCATGTAAAACTGCTTTGAAGGATGCTGGAATTTCAGCTAGCGATGTTGATGAGGTGGTAATGGTCGGAGGTATGACTAGAATGCCAAAAGTCATTTCTGAGGTTAAAAATTTCTTTGGCAAAGAACCAAACAAAAGTGTTAATCCTGATGAAGTTGTTGCTATGGGTGCAGCAATACAAGCTGGGGTTTTACAAGGTGATGTAAAAGATGTTCTTTTATTAGATGTAACACCGTTATCTTTAGGAATTGAAACTCTAGGTGGCGTTTCTACAAAACTTATTGAAAAAAATACAACAATACCCACAAAAAAAAGCCAGGTATTTTCTACTGCTGAGGATAATCAACCAGCCGTCTCAATACGTGTTCTTCAGGGTGAAAGAGAAATGGCGACAGATAATAAATTACTTGGCAATTTTGAACTAGTTGGTATTGCTCCTGCTCCAAGAGGAGTTCCTCAGATTGAAGTAACTTTTGATATAGATGCTAACGGTATTGTCAATGTGTCTGCAAAAGACAAAGGTACTGGTAAAGAGCAAAAAATTCAAATTCAAGCCTCAGGTGGATTAAGTGATGAAGAAATTGAAAAAATGGTAAAAGATGCAGAAGCTAATAAAGAAGTAGACAAGAAAAAAAGAGAGTCTGTTGATGTTAGAAATCAGGCAGATACTTTAATTCATTCAACTGAAAAAAATCTTAAAGAGCATGGATCTAAAGTTTCTGATGCAGAGAAAAAAGCAATTGAAGATGGATCAAATGCGTTAAAGGAATCTCTTAAAGGTGAAGATATTGAGGATATTAAGAAGAAAACAGAGGCATTAATACAAGCTTCAATGAAACTAGGAGAAGCTATTTACAAGTCACAACAAAGTACAAAACCAGATTCTGGTAAAGATGATGGAAAAGATGAAAAGGGAAAGAAAGACGATAATGTTGTTGATGCGGACTTTGAAGAAGTAAAAGACGAGAATAAAGAAAAAAGCGCTTAACTGACATCTATTTGTCCAGGTTATATACATGGCTAAAAGAGATTATTATGATGTCTTAGGAGTAAGTAAAAGCGCAAGCCCCGATGAACTAAAATCAGCTTACAGAAAATTAGCCGTTAAATATCACCCTGACAAAAATCCTGGGGATAAATCTGCAGAAGATAAATTTAAAGAAGCCAGTGAGGCTTATGGTGTGCTGTCTGATAAATCAAAAAAAGAAAACTACGATAACTTTGGGCATGCTGCATTTGAAAATGGTGGCGGTGGTAGAGGTGGTTTTGGTGGTTTCGGAGGTTTTAGTGGTGCAGATTTCTCTGATATTTTCGAAGATTTTTTTGGAGACTTTGGTGGTGGAGGCAGAAGAAGTTCAAGAAGAAGTTCAAATAACAGAGGTTCAGATCTAAGATATGATTTATCAATTACACTAGAGGAGGCATACACTGGAAAAAAACAGAACATTCAATTCTCCACGTCTGAAAAATGTAATACTTGTAAAGGAAATGGTTCTAAACCAGGCTCAAGTCCAGATAGATGCACCTATTGTGGAGGAAACGGAAGAGTTAGATCTAATCAAGGATTTTTTACTGTTCAACAAACCTGTCCTCAATGTGCTGGAAGTGGTGAGGAAATAACCAATCCATGTGGAGATTGTAATGGACAAGGTAATAAACAAACTAACAAAAAAGTATCTGTAACGATTCCGAAAGGTGTTGATGATGGTACAAGAATAAGACTTGCAGGCAAAGGTGAGGCTGGAACAAGAGGAGGTTCTAGTGGGGATTTATATTTATTTATTAATATTAAATCTCATGAACTATTTAAAAGATCTGATGTCAATTTATTTTTTGAATTTCCAATTTCAATTGCTGATGCAGCTCTTGGTACCACGATAGAAATACCTACAATTGATGGAAAAAAAGCAAAAATTAAAATTCCTGACGGAACTCAAGATGGCAAGCAATTTAGATTAAAAGGAAAGGGTATGCCATTTATGCGAAGAGGTGATTTTGGTGACCTATATGTTCAAGTTAAAACTGAGGTACCAGTATTTTTAAATAGAGAACAAAAAGAATTGTTGGAACAATTTAGAAAAATAGAAAATGAAAAATCGAACCCAAGTATAAAAAAATTTTTTCAAAAAGCTAAAAGTTTTTGGAATAGTTAGAGAATGGGGTTAGAAGAAATCGTTCCAGCTATTTTTTTGATAGCAGTTTTAATTCTAGTACTGCCTGAATTTTTAAGATCTAATTCAAAATCAAAGAGATTTATCAAGAATTTATTTATTTGGTCTATAATTGTTGCTTTCATTGTGATACTTTCTATCTT
>CACKAY010000017.1:0-5040 GCA_902598265.1 uncultured Pelagibacteraceae bacterium | reverse complement strand
ATGCTAAAGGTATTAATTTATTAAACAAAGAATTTCAAGGTTACTTGGTTAGAATAAATTCTGTTAAGGTAAATTTGGATGCGTTGTCAATTTTTTCAAACAATATATTAATTAATGATGTTCAATTAAAAGATATAAGTGTTAATTATTATTTTAATTTTTCTAATCAACGGCTTACAGATAATGTCAGATCACTACAGAAAGATCTTTCAAACAAAACTACAAGTTCACAATCAAATAAATATTTTAATATTGGAAATCTTGATGCCAAAAATATTTCAGTATCAGTATTATCACCAGAATTAAATATTGATAAAAATTTTTCATTGAAGGATTTAAACTTTAAGAACATTGGTAATACTAATAAGAGTAAAGATTATAAAGATGAATTGAAAAAAGTTTTTAATAGTACTCTGAAGACCATCAAGGATAAAGTATTAAGCAATGAATTGTTAGATAAGTTTGAAAATTTTGATACTGGTGTCATAGAAGATAAGGTAAAAGAGAAACTGAATAAAAATAAAGATAAACTTAAGAATAAACTAAAAAGTCTAATTAATTAATAAAAATTTTTTTTATAAGTATTATTGTGAAACTTTTGATCCGTTTGAAGATTTAAAAAAACTTTTATTTAAAAACCAACATCTCGCCAACCACCTCTATTGGATAACACTTCGCCGGCAATAGCTAAGATGGAATATAAAGTTTGTTCTGTTTCAGATGGTCCTGCAACGTTTGCAAAAAGTTTATTATCAAAGATAACTAGCTCAGACAAAACTCCCTCTCTGACAAATACACATGCGCTTCCATTTCCCCGACCTCCTTTAATTAATTCATGTGAATTATTAGTTCCACATTCATCGTCAGATGCACAAATATATGCATTTCCTATATTACATCTATTTGCACCTGCCGGTGGTTCATAAACAGGGAAATATACTTGTCCTTGAAACAATGTAGGTGGTGCTGAGGTTTTTCTAAATGAATTTAAAGTATTAAGATCATTAGTTGGCAAACCATCGACGGTATCCAAATGAATAACCCAAGCATCTTCTGTTCTAGGACAAAGGTCACCGGCGATATCACCAGTTACATCAGAACATACTGCTGCATCATCAATAGTTCTTGCCGCATCTGCTCCTAAGTGAGCTGTTTCAACAAATACGGGATCCGTCTCTCCTGGAATTTGTACACCATTTAAATGTCTAAAGAATGGATAGTCTCTATCTCTTATGCCATATAAAATATTATCCATAAATTGTCCTCTTGCTCCCAATTGATTAAAGTTTCCTGTTCCCCCAAAAAGCCAGAAGTCTCTGGTAGATACTCCCACTCCAGCATCCATGCCAAAGAACGATACTCTTCCATTTAATCCGGTAGCATTAAGTTTAAAAAGTGTAGTCTGGTCAAATAATTGTGCTCCATTTTTTGTAGAGTCTGTTAAATTTATTTTTGTAATTTTACCTTCTCGATCGTTGACATATACCATCGCTCCTCGCCATGGTATACCAAAAGCTGTATCTGGTGTGATAACGATCGGTGTTGTTGGAACTGAATTGTCTATGTCACTTCCAGTGGGTGTATCAATGATATCATTTCCAATAGCAATACCATTTGGTGAAGTGTCTATTATTGTAATTGGTCCATTATTTTGAGCAGCTCCATAAATTCTTCCTGGATCTTCCATATTATTTAATTCAACTAAGTATACAGCAGAACCCGTACATAAGTTGTTCGCAGCAAGGCCACCTCCCATAATTGCAACATACTTATCAAAATTTCTATCATCTATTTGGTTTGGATTGTCTGATGGTAATCTAACTATTCTTGGCGTAGACCAAGTTTCTCCCATTTTGCTATAGTCAAATTCAGGTGGAATTCCTGTTGCTGCTGAGCAAGTAGATTGTATAAAAAAGTTATCTGTTTGTCTTGTTTCTTCGACGCTTCCACCTGGATTATATGTTAAGGGTTCCTCAAAAGTAATCACTAATGAACCATTGACCATTCTAGCTTCAGTAAATGTCATTGGTTCAAATTCTCCACCACTTACCGCTGCTGAGACATTAATCATCTCCGGTGGAACTACAGAATTATCTGGTACATCAAATTGAATACTATCAAATGTATAAGTTGTTCCTCGATAACATGTATTGGTCCCATTAGCAGCAAAACCACCAGTGACGTCATCGTTGCTTTGACAAACTGCAAAACGGTCTTGAATATCTGTGGCATCACTACCTGGCCAGCCATCCTGAGTTAAAACATCATCTAAATTTGTATTTGCTCGCAGTGCTTCTCTCGAATCTTCTATGTTAACAGTGTTAGAGGTATATTGTCTTTCTGTTATATTTCCGTTTTCATCAGCGATGTAGACAACTTGATTAATATAATCATTATATACTGAGAACATATGTAATGGACCCAAACCAGGCGAGATGATTGGGTTCGTCACATCTAAAACTGAGAAACCCGCTCCTCCTCTACCATAAGGAACCATCAGTATCGTATGCCAAGATGGATCATCCTCAAGCTCACCATTGGGCTGCAATCCTCTCATAAAAACATCATGCACAATAGGGGAACCATCAACACCAAATATTGCATTTGATCCTCCAGTATTATTATTGCCAACATCATCAAGCTGTTGATTAATTATTATAGGTAATCTTCCTGCTACAAACGGTGGAATAAATGCCCATTCTTCGTCTCCAGTTTCTGCATTGATTGCATGTAACATTCCACTATTAGATCCAGCATAAAGAACATTTCTTCTTTGAGAATACATAGCTCTGAAGTTTTGATAATTATTAATAGTTCTATAATAAGCTTCTTGATTATTGTCTGTGAACTGAGTGCTTCCGTCTGGAGACCCGATTTCAATCAATTGTGAATGATAAATATCTCCTTGGACGTGATCACGTATCTCAGTAATTTCACAATTACCATTATAATCAAAATAATCAGCACCTCTCATAAAACTAATTAAACCCCTTAACTCATCAACAGTACCTGCTTCACCAAGATTTGGACAGCGCTGACCAGCTGTGCCGTCGTAATAGTCAACTAGATTAAAGTCTAGTTGATTGAATAATGCGGAAATCTCATTTCGAGTTTCATCCGTGTCGGTGAAATTATTCCAATTGCCAATGTATGACACCGCTGGCATTACAGTCCAAATATTTCTATCATCCCGAGCAGCTTGGAGTCTAACCCGTTCAGCAGAACTCCAATTTCCTGGATGATTTTCTTCATGTTCCACAGTGCCATCCGCATTTAATTGTTTTCTCAAGATTGTTCCCTGCCACTCACCAAATTGTTCATAAGCAAATTGTGCTTGATACAATGAACCTCCCTCTTGAATTGTTGCAGTTATCGATGGTGCAGTAAAAGCCAGTCTTTCAGCTATTATTTGCCTGATAATGGATTGCAATTGGGTTCTTAAATCTTGAGGAGTATCTGCAACAATTGTATCCATGCACTCTTGATCTCCAGCATTATCACATGAACCTATTCTTGCTAAAGCATTAAATGAATTCATACCTCTTGTACTGATACCACCACCATAAGCAACCATTAAAGTTTTTACTCCAAATTCCTGTCTTAATCTTGTCAATCGATCTGCGGTTCGACCTCTCTGACCATTAACACCTGTACCTGACTGCTCACCATCTCCAATAACTATAACGTAGTTTAATTGACAATCTGAGTTTGGATCAATCGGAGAGGACACGGGTCCTGCAAAATATTCTAAAGCTATTTGAGAAAAAGCCTCTGAGTCTGTTCCCCATTCAACTCCTAGAGTATCAAGTGTTGCCATAGCATTTGCAGCTCCATTAGGACCTATTCCAACATTCAAACATGAATTTCTAGTACATTCTACGCTACGCCCCACGTCTGGTGCACTACCTGTCCAACCACCATAGTAGTTACATCTTGTATTATTACCATGACACCATGCACCACCAAGGGGTCTAACTCTTCTACCTCTTTCACCCTCACCTGCATTCCAGTGACCAAAACCAAAATTGGCTCCAGAGGTTAAAGTACTATCACTGAAAACAGCCGCTAGAGCAGATTTTGCTCCAGTCCATCTAGTAACTTTTCCTCCGCCAATCGAGTTTTGCCACATATTATCTCTATTAGCTGTATTAAAAGATGCTTCCGATAATTCAGTAACATAAGATCTAGATGGAAATAAAATTCTATCTCCTATAACTCTCAAACCACCAACACCCCTATGTATTCTAATACTATCCGCTGCGATAGTACCTGCATTTCCACTATTTTTTAAAGCACTATTCGTTCCAGCAGCTGCTAACTCAGTACAATTTCTATTATCTGCCCATTCATATTTATAAATTCTAGCCTCATTCCAATCACCAGCGTAAAAAATATCATCATCTGTATTAGAAAGTCCAATAACCATAATTCTAGACATCGGATTACAGTGTCTCAACGGGGTTTGGGTATTTACTGGAAGACCATTTACTTGATCAGGTAATGTATAACCAAACATATCACTATTACTTGCTAAATACATTATATTAGCACCATCAGCTATTCTTATTCGGGTGCCGGAATATAATCGACCAAATGTATCTGTTCGATTTCTACCTCGACCAACCATATCGTCACAAGTTCCTGCTCCAAGATTACATGTAGATAAGTAAGCTCCTCTACTTTCTCTACTAGTTCCACCAAACCAATAAATTGCTGGCACTCCATCTCTCATGGCGATATCGAAGCCTCTGATCGCATCTCCCGTTCCCCCTGTTATGGCTAATCGACATTGCATATCACTATTAAGTGCAAAAATAAAAGGTTGTCTATTATCATTATATATTCCAACAAATAATAAATCTTCATTACTAATTGTTGTTCCACCCACAGTTACTCCAGCTTGGTATTCTACTTCATGAAATTGAAAATCCCGTCCAATATTAAAGCCTGTTGTTGTTCCTGTTCCAGTCCCAATTCTAAAATCACACACATTATCAGTACCTGGACCCATTACCCATCTCCGAGTTGCCAGGGATACTC
>CACKAY010000016.1:0-5059 GCA_902598265.1 uncultured Pelagibacteraceae bacterium | reverse complement strand
AATACTATAATATAGGACACAATTTATAGTTTTATTAGAGAGGAAAATTCTATGAGCCCATCAATGCAGTATTGTATAAGCATCATTGCATCTGTTAAGTGCAAGTAGAAATTAGGCGCATGAATAATGAATTCCATCAAATTCAAAAATATCAAAAAATTAACGAATATCAATTTATAAATAGTATGTTTTTTGGCGCAAAAAAAAAGGAAACCACTAAAGTAGATGACACTAGTAGTAAAGATTTAGAGTTAGTGACTAAAATGAATCAAGAGTTTGCTAAAACACTTGATTTAAAAGAAACATTAAATAATTCATTAGAATTAATTATAAAAAGAATAAATGCACAAGCTGCTAATATCTTTTTAATAGATGAAAAAAATCAATCATTCCAATGTATCGCATCAAAACATCAAGCATACCTCGAAGATTTTGAAATACCTATCACCCAAGGAGTAATGGGTAAGGCAGCGGTGATGAAGAAATGTATTAGAGTTGGTGATGTGCGTAAAGATGTAAGAGAAATTGCTGAATTTTATTTTGATTTAGATAATAAGACAAATTTTACAACATATTCAGTTTTATGTTCACCATTAATTGTTTCAGACGAATGTATCGGTGTTATTCATTGCTTGAATAAAAAAACAAACAATAAATTATTTGAGGAGAATGATAGAAAACTTTTAGAAACTTTGTCTGGACCTGCAGCATTAGCAATTAATAATGCCAAGATGGCGAAAGATTTAATAGATAAGAATAGAATGCAAAAAGAAATTGAAATTGTTGGTGAGATACAAAAAACTTTACTATCTCAAAACCAAAAAGAAAATTTTCCAATAGCAGGTATAAACATCCCAGCTAAAGTTGTTTCAGGAGACTTTTATAACTTTGCAGAACTATCTGAAGGAGTTTATGGCTTTGGTGTTGCTGATGTGTCGGGAAAAGGAATTAAATCTTCTTTGTTAATGTCTAAGGCATCAAGTTTGTATAGATGTTTAAGTAAAACAAATTTTTCTGCAGCAGAGTTGTTAGATATTCTCAATTCAGAAATTTGTGAGACAACATCAAGAGGCATGTTTGTAACAATGCTGATTGGAATTTATGATAGCAACAAAAAAGAATTAACCTTAGCTAATGCAGGACACGAACCTCCGTTAATTTATTCTAACGATGGAACCTTTTCTAATTTTGAAGAAGCAGGACCACCTTTAGGTATCGCTCCAAAGTTTAAATTTAAAGAAACAAAAATTAATTTTTCTAATAGCTCAATGTATATATTCACTGATGGTATTACAGAAATAAAAGATACTAAGGGCAACATGTTAGAGTCTGATGGATTTAAAAATTATATTAAAAAGTATCAACAAAACCCAAATCACGAACGATTAAATAAAATTGTTGAAGATATAATTAAGTCAGGACGAATTCAAAAAGATGATCTGACTATTGTCGTTGTTGACTCACTATAATTTATTTTTTTATGCTCGGTGTTAGTAAAGTAATGATTATAGTTGCAATTGTTATCACAAGTCTTGTGTATTGGGCCACATCAAACGTTTGTAGATATAATTTTACCATTGAAAAAAAACTAATGAATTAAATATTATTGCTGCTGAACTTGTGCCGGCGTTGCCATTAACAGAAGTTTATTATTTTAGAGAACTTAATTGCAATGATGTTAATCTTACATGGGACTATGAAAGAGTTATAAGAAATTTTAATGCATTATCGGTATTGATTTACCAACAATTAACAACTGACTTAAAAGGTAACCCAAACTAAAACAAAAAAAAAGTTTTTATGTTATAAAAACTTGGTAAAAGATTATTTTTTATTTTTTTTTATCAAATTCGCTTTAAAAGTGAAAAATTAGTAAAAATTTTCAAAAAAAAAGATCAATTCTTAGTTGAAAATAAAATTTTATTAATTTTTTGCAACCTGTAGGCCTAAAAATTAAAATTTGATTAAATATAATTTTAAAAATTAATCTCTCTAACACAAAATAGATAATCTCTAACACAAAAAGATGAATTTTAGTAAAAATTAGTTTTTTGTTGATTTTATTGACTTTTTTAATTTTGGAAAAATGAAAAAAACTCTAACACAATCAAAAAAAAACTCTAACACAAGTGAAATTTCTTTTTTGTGTTAGAATAATGCCAGCCTGTAAAATTTAACTTTAAAATAGAATTTAGACAAAAGTGGCTGTTTTATTAGCTTTTTTACAATTATTACCCATTTTGAACACAATATTTACTTTTGTGTTAGACTAAATTTCAATTTTGTGTTAGAGATTCACTAAATTGTGTTAGAGAAAAAATTTATAATTAGTTTATGAGCGATCAAGACGACGATAAAAAAAATATAAATGAAGATACAACTGACAATGAGTCAGTAAATCAACCTTCAGTTGATGAAAATAATCAACCTGAAGGTGTAGATTCTACTAATAATGATTCATCTGGTGATGAAAACAAAAATAATGAGCAAAATAATGACCAATCAGATGTTACGGCAGCTTCTCCTGAAAAAAAAGAGGAAAATAGAAATTTAGAAACTCAAATTAGTGAGTCAAACGCTGAAGAAAGCAGTATGCAACAAAGTCCTGACACTTCTAATGAAAAAAAAGATGAAGATAATGGATCTGGACACCAAGTTATACATAAAAAAGATGGTCGACTACACATTTATGTTAGACAAGACAAATACAAGGGTGAATTAAAATCAAAAAATTGGGTTGGCAGACTTTATATTGATGGAAAACAAAAAATTTCGTCGTCAGGTACAACAAACTTAGAAGAAGCAATTCCAATTTTGGAAAAATGGTTTGATGATATTCAAGAAGAAAGTGAAAGATTAAAAAATCAAACTAGTGAAACACAAGTTAATGAAAATCAAAATGTTATTAATGAGAATACTTCACCAACAGAGGATAAACAGAAAGTTGAAACACCAATTGTTGAAACTCAAACTCAAAAACAGGAACCAACTGCTCCCGTTGCATCTAATGAAAGCACGGAACTAAATAAGCAAGATCAATTAAAAAGTAAAATAACAAATATTTTTGGAAAATTAAAAGAAATTAAATTAAAAAAACCATCTTTTGCAAATAATTTAAGTAAACCTTCTTTAAACAATTCAAAAATTGGTAATTTAAAATCAAAGTTCGAAAGTTTTTTCAAATCTAAGTTAGGTAAATCAAGTGTTCAGGGTGAAGAAATATTAGGAGTAGAACTTGCAAATAAAGAAATTAGATTAGTTCAAGTATCAAGCAACAAAGCAAATCAATGGGTATTGGATAAGTTTCATATTCATCCTGTCGATGTTAGCGATGATAGTGCTCCTATTGAAAATGCTGATAAATTTTCTGAAGAGCTTAGATTAGCTATACAAAAGTATAAAATATCATCACCAAACGTTGCGATATCCATTCCTGTAACAAGTGCAATTATTAGAGTTGTAACAGCTCCACTTATGAAAGATGAGGAGTTAAATAAAGCAATTGAAACTAATTCATTGTGGGAAAATTTAGTCCAACTTACAGATAGTTTAGAGGATTATTCTATTTTTCATCAAGTGATTAATAGAAATCAAAAAGACAATACAATGGATATCTTATTTGTGGCATCAAAATTAACAGATATAAATAGTTATACTTCAATTATAAAGAACGCAGGTTTAAACCCAGTAATTATTGATGTTAAATGTTTTGCCTTAAAGTCAGCGGTAGATCAATCTAATCAACTTACAAATAAAGTTGAGGATGCAAATTTAACTGCAGTTTTAGAGTTTGGATTAGATGAAAATTATCTAATGATATTATATGACAATAATCCAATAATTACTGATATTTTTATCAGAGGCCAAGATAGAAAAATTTTACAAGAGTCTGATGATGCCGAGGAAAAAGAAGGCTTAGTTAGAAGATATGTTACTCAAGTCAAACAAGCTATTCAGGATTTTGAGACAAAATATGAAAAAAGAATTCGAAATATAAAAGTCGTATCAGATATTGATAATGTAGAGGAATATTTAGGAAATTTTAGAAAAAATTTAATGAATGTTGGTTTTAATACTTTTGATCCTACTGAAGGGTTAAAAATTCCAAGTCAATTTCAACAAGCATTAGATAACAGAAATAACAGATCTTATTTATCAACTTCAGTTGGTTTGGCTTTTAGAAAACTTGACGTTTTTGGCTATTATAAATTTGTTACTGCGGTTAAAAATATTAATTTGTTGCCTGATAGATCAAGTGTCATGAAACAAAAAAAGATGAAGGCAATTTCTGGTTTTGCCTTCAAAGGGATAACAGCTGCAGTTGCGGGAATTTATTTAATATTATTTGGCTTATCTTTTTGGAATATTTTTTCATATAACGCTAAATTAAAAGATTATGAAAATGTAAAAGCTGAACATGCAAAATTTGTCAAAGAAAAGAAAGTTGTTTCCAAAGAACTTAAATTAATTAATACAACTCTTAAGTTAAGTAAAACATTAAAATCAAATAAAGAACTAACTTATAGAATTTTAGCTCAGGTGGCATCTAGTGTTCCGAAAAGAGTAAAATTTGATCAAGTAGAATTTAATGGATCCAATACACTAACAATTCAAGGTGTTGCTGCAAGTGACCAGGATATTTTAAAATTTATTGAAAACTTAAGTAAACAAAAATTAGTTCAACAAGCCTCATTGTCATCTATGAAATTGCCTAGGGGAAATACTGGTGGTGCAACAATGAAAGGTTTTAGAGTATTTGTAAAAATTAAAAGAGGTTAACAATGGACATGAACATAGACTTAAAAAATTTGAATATGTCTGATATTAAAGATCAGATCACTAAGTTAGCTGATAAAAAAACTTTAACAAAAATTGGAATCATTGTTGGTTCTATAGTTTTATTTTTAATCATTTATTACGCAATTTTAAATCCGATGGTAAAAACTAGAAAAGTAAAATTAGACGATATGAATTTAAAAAAACAAGAAACGCAACAATTCATTAGTGAAATAAATGCAATGAAAGCAAAAATTAAAAAACTCAAACCACAATATCAAAG
>CACKAY010000015.1:0-5580 GCA_902598265.1 uncultured Pelagibacteraceae bacterium | reverse complement strand
TACAACAGACCTTAAATCGCTTCATGAGGCAACTCTAAATAATCTCAAAAGTTCAAAAGCAAATAACACTTTAAGAGCTTATAAATCAGACTTTAAGGATTTTGGAGCTTTTTGTGCCAAGCACGGCTTAAACTCATTACCATCAGAGCCAAAAATAGTTTCTTTATATCTTACTCACCTTTCTAAAAATTCAAAAATAAGCACTTTAAGAAGAAGATTAGTGTCAATTAGCATGGTTCATAAATTAAAAGGGCACTATATTGATACAAAACATCCAATCATTGTTGAAAACTTAATGGGTATAAGAAGGGTGAAAGGAAGTATTCAAAAAGGAAAAAAACCTATATTAATCAATCACTTAAAATCTATAATTAATGTAATTAATGAACAAAAAATAGAGGATGTTAAGAAATTTAGAGATAAGTCATTAATATTAGTTGGCTTTGGAGGTGGATTCAGACGAACTGAACTAATTTCGATTGATTATGAAGATTTAGAATTTGTGCCTGAGGGACTCAAAATTACTATTAAAAGATCAAAAACCGATCAATTCGGTGAAGGAATGATCAAAGGACTACCCTACTTCACTAATGAAACTTATTGTCCAATTATCAATCTTAAAAAATGGTTAGAAATTTCTAGAATAAAATCTGGACCAATTTTTAGAAAATTTTCTAAAGGATTATCTTTGACTGACAAAAGATTAACTGATCAATCAGTAGTATTACTAATGAAAGAATATTTAAATTTAGCAGGTATAGAAAATAAAAATTTTGCAGGTCATAGTTTAAGATCTGGTTTTGCCACTGTTGCCGCTGAGTCCGGTGCTGATGAACGAAGTATTATGGCAATGACTGGTCATAAAACAACACAAATGGTTAGAAGATACATTAGGGAAGCAAATATATTTAAAAACAATGCATTAAATAAAATTAAGATTTAAACTTGCTATATTAAAGAAGTCTTTTTTCCAATAGATTTATCAATTATATATTTTGAAATTTTAACCTCATTAAACAATTTAAAATATTTTTCTTTACCTTTTTTAGCAATTTTAATTCTTGATTTATCATTTTCTTTATAAAATTTAATTTTTTCTGCAAGATCATCGATGTGATCATAAGAAACTATTTCATTTGAATTGAAGAAATTGCTCATTTTTACTTTCTTATCAATAAAGACTAATAATCCATTTCCCATTAGTGAGGCGATTCTGTTGCTCGAGTAATGTTTAGTGGGTTCTCCTCTACTGAGGTTTAAGGCCATTTTCGAATTAAGTAACGATTTATAGAATTCATTTCCCCAAATAGGTTCTTGCTTACCAATTCCATAAAAATCATATTTTACACCATCTATTTTTTTTATAAGTTTTTCTAAAAAAGTAACTCTATTATCTGTTTTTCCCTCTTTAAGCGTTGCTCGATTAACACCATGACTCATTGCATAAAAAACATCGTTTTCTGGTTTTAATTTGAATACATCAAAACATTCAATGTTTTTATCTACAGGTGTCATAAAAAAATGAATATATTGAGTGAATTTTTTTGAGAGCTTTAAAACAGAAGGATTAGTTGTAATGAAAGAATGATCTACCATTGGAAAAAATCTTTGTAATTTATTAACGTTTTCTGAGGTATCTGATAAATTTTTCATTAATGGATCTTCATTCCACTGGGAGATAATTATTTTTTTATTTATTGATCTAAAATCAGATAAGATCTCTTGATTTATATTTTCCGAGTGACCAAAAATAACTAGATCAGGATTATAATTTTTAAAGGTTTCAATTAAATAGGTATGAAATTTGTCTCTAAAACTTAATAGATTTATACCTTTATTTTGTCTCACATAGTCTCTATCACTAATTTCAATTACATCATGACCATTTCGGATAAAACCATTAGTAAATTTTTTACCTAGCGAAAGATTGTAAATTCTATGATTTAATTTTTGCGCTAAATTATAGATATTTATAATTCTTAATTTATTGCCATTAATATTAATTTTCTTGAAAGGAAATAGCGAATTTCTCATTCTATCAATTTTTTGAGAATTTTTCTTTAATTTGTGTTTTACAAAATTTTTACTTTTGATTTGAATACTCTTTCTAAATTTATCATTTCTAATAAGTTTTATAATTTCATTTTCAATATTTTTAGTATCTAATTTTTTAAGTTTAATTGCATAATCAGTTGTTTCAGGGAGGCCTCCAGTATTAGAAATTATTGTAGCGCAGCCACGTGAGGAAGCTTCTAATGCTGTTCTACCAAATGGCTCTTCCCATCTTGAAGGAATAACAGCAATTTCAGATCTGCTTAAATAATCTAAAACTTTATTATGTGGAATTTGACCAAGATTAAAGTGTCTTTTATGAGTAGGGAAATTTTGAAATCTTCTTTCTTCACCAATTGAAATAGCACTCCAATCATTGTATTGATCTAAAATTTTAAACATTGATTTACAATACAGATCATATCCTTTAGATTCATTTAGTTTTCCAACAAAAATTATTTGCTTATTTTTTTTGGTATTTTTTCTTATTGGATCAATGCTATGATAAATTATTTGGGTTTTGTTATCTGATAAATTCGGTAAATTTTCAAAAAACCTTTTTTTTACCCATTTTGAGATAAAAATAATTTTATCAACGTTTTTTAATAGATAAATTCTTTCGGCAACTGATTTGGCACCTTTCATTGTAGTTGGGTCATTATGAAAATATAAAATAATTTTTGAATTTAATTTTCCAAAAAATTCTTTAACCATAATTGGTCTATTGTGTAACTCTAAGATATCAAAATTTAAATTTTTGATTTTATTAATAATTTTATTCGAATATTCTTTAGTTGTACTATTTAGTTTCGAATTAATATTATCTATATTTATATAATTTTTTGTTAAATAATTTCTGTTTTTTGTACTACCTATAATGTAAGTATTTTTTTTATATTCAGAATCTCTTATAAAATCACTTATCCAAAGAGCAACTGCTCCAGCTCCCTTCAGTGTATAGTTTTCTTTATATGGTAATATTGATGCAATTTTCATATTAACTTATACTTAGTAAGTGTTTTCTTTTTTTTTTGTCTTTTTTTAATTTATACTCAAATGACATGGCTAATCTTTTATCATAAAATCTTTTTTTATAGATAATTTTCCACTTAAAACCTCGAGTCGACTTTGCTCCTTTATTAGTATTGTGTTTTTTTAGTCTTAATTTGAGGTTATTTGTGTATCCGACATAAGTTTTGATAATTTTATTATTTACGCTTTTAAGCATATAAACATAAAATATCATAAATGTGGCGGTCCCTAGGGGAATCGAACCCCTCTTTCGAGGATGAAAACCACGTGTCCTAACCGATAGACGAAGGGACCGAATTCCAGTTTTCTATTGCAAAATATTGTATTTATCAAGTGTTATTAGGCTGCATTATCTCCAGAATTATTTAATAAATCTTTAAATTCCTTTGATGGCTTAAACAGAACAACATTTCTTCTGGAAATTTCTTTTTCTTCTTTGGTTTTTGGATTTCTTCCAATTCTTGAATTTTTTGACCTAATTAAAAAAGTTCCAAAATTTGAAATTTTTACACTCTTTTTTTTAACTAAACTTGAGATAATTATGGAAAAAAATTCCTCAATTAAGTTTTCAGCTATTTGTTTAGAAAATCCGAGCTGCATATATACAGCATTAATAAGTTCTTTTTTTGTTAAATTTATTCTCATAAATTAAATATTATCTCTTATCTTTTGAATTAGATTACCATTAACAATTTTGGTACAAACATTCAAAGAATTAGAAAAACCAATATGATCTGTTCCTCCATGACTTTTTACCACTGGTGAGTCTAAGCCAATAAAAATTGCACCATTATATAGTCTAGGATCTAATCTTTTTTTAAACTTAGTTAGATTAGAGAAATTCAAAATTGCTGATAATTTGCCTAAAATTGTACCTTTAAAAACTTTTTTTAGCTCATCAGTGATAAAATTTGCTGTCCCTTCTGCTGTTTTAAGAGCAACGTTACCCGTAAAACCATCAGAAACAATTACATTTACATTTCCATCCATAAGCTCATTCCCTTCTATGTAACCAGAAAAATTAAAATTATCAGATTTTTTTTCGTTAAGTATTTGAAAAGTTTCTTTTATTATTTCGTTACCTTTCAATTCTTCTGAACCAATATTTAGTAAAGCTGTATTCGGTTTTTCATTTGGATAAAGAGACTTGTATAAAGATGCTCCCATAATTGAGAAATCAACCAAGTTTTTTGAATTGCATTCAATATTTGCACCTAAATCCAATACGACACTCATACCTTTTTTATTAGGCCATAATGCTGATAAAGCAGGTTTATCTATGTTTTCAATCATTTTAAGATTTAATTTAGCAATAACAAGTAAGGCGCCAGTATTTCCTGCAGATATTACAATATCAGTTTCTTTTTTTTTAACACTTTCAATTGCAAGCCACATGCTTGTATCTTTGCCCCTTTTGGCAGCTTCAAGAGGGCTATCTGTGCTTTTAACAACATTATCAGTATGAATTATTTCATAGAAATCTTTATTTATCTTACCTTTAATGAGAGCCTCAATATTAAATCTGTTACCAAAGATTTTAAAAAAATTTTTTTTATTCAACTTATGATTATATATAATACCATCAACTATCTTTTTAGGTGATCCATCACCACCCATTGCATCAACTGCAATTTTAGTTAAATCAGACATTTAAATTCTAATTATTCTTCTGGGTCTAAAACTTGACGACCTTTGTACATTCCAGTTTTTAAATCTAAGTGATGAGATAATCTATATTCACCAGATTTTTTGTCCTCAATCACATTTTTGGATGAGAATTTCATATTTTGCGATCTTCTCATACCAGTTCTTGATGGTGTTTGTTTTCGTTTAGGAACAGTCATAATTATGGACTACTTACACTTTTTAAAAAAAAATTCAAAGTTTTTTTATTCAAATTTGCAGCAAAATCGTCAAAATATTCAACTAAAATATCAATTTCTTTAAAATCTTCTAAAAAAGAAGATAGTTTATTTAATTTTTCATTTTTATCTAATTTATCCCAAAAGTGAATTTCTGAAACAATAGCGTGAAATAAATTCAAATAATTTTTCATTTTTTTATTAATTGATTGATCTCCATATCCTATCTCTCTTATACTTAATTCTAATTGTCTAAAATTAAAATCATAAATTCTTTGTAAAATATCCTTATTTTCTTTAGTTTTAAATGTTTTTAAAAAGAAAGCAAAATGGATAAGAAAAAATGTTAATCGATCCGAAAAGTTGTCATCTCTATTAAGAGATTTGTATAGATTTTTATTTCTAGAGTAATTGATTAAATTGTTATAAACATTAATATAGTTTTCAGACATGTTCAAAATATTATATATATTTTTTTTTGCAATAGTAGTGTCAAATTGTTCTTTTAAAAAAGTTGTAAAGCATCATGGGGTTCCTTTTCTTGATAAAAAACAAAAACAATTAATTATAGATCAGTCAACAAGTAATGATATAAGAAAAATTCTTGGTACACCCTCGACACGAAGTAAATTCG
>CACKAY010000014.1:0-16713 GCA_902598265.1 uncultured Pelagibacteraceae bacterium | reverse complement strand
ACTTGGTCAAGAATTTCATTTTCCATCATTCCACCAATCAATTTAAGATTCTCATTATCTTTAGCGAACTTAGACAAAATTCTTGCTGACATGATCGCATCTTCTCCAAATGCAACGGCTGTTGGACCAGTAAATAAATTTGATAAATCTTTACACTTAGTTTTTTCTAATGCTAATTTTGTAATTCTATTTTTTGTAATTTTAAAAATTATTCCATGTTCTCTCATTTTTGATCTTAATTCATCTAATTGAGTCATTGTCAGTCCTTGATAATGAGTAACCATAACCGCTTTACTATTCTCAAATTGAGTTGTCATTTCAGCAATATAGTTTTTCTTTTGCTCTTTATTCATCATAACTTAAATATTCTTACCTAATTTTAATTTATACGAAACGCCCATTGATGATGTTATAAATGCAGTTTTTATTAGATCTCCTTTTACTGTATTATTCGATTTTTCTTTTTCAAGTGTATCTATAACAGCATTAAAATTTTTAATTAACTTTTCGTCACTAAAAGATTTTTTTCCTATACTTACACCAATATTTCCATCTTTATCATTTCGAATTTCCGCTTGACCAGATTTTGCATCTGAAATTGCTGTTTTTAAATTTTCAGTAACTGTTCCTAACTTTGGATTGGGCATTAAACCTTTTGGTCCTAACACTTTTCCTAATTTTGACAATTTAATCATCATGGATGGAGTACAAATTAATTTTTCAAAATTCATTTCACCATTTTTAATCTTTTCAATAAATTCATCACCACCAACAATATCTGCACCAGCACTTTTCGCTTCATCAGATTTTGTATCCTCACATACAACAGCAACTTTTATTTTTTTTCCAGTTCCACCAGGAAGATTTACCACAGTCCTTATATTTATTTCACTTTTTTTTTGTTTGTTGTTTATCTGAAAACTTAAATCAACTGACTCATCAAATTTAGCCGTACAATTTTTTTTAATCACTGGTAATAATTTTTCAATCATTTCAGAGGGAAGATTTACAGTTTTTTCTGGAAGTTTTTTAAATCTTTTTGAAGACATAATTAATCTTTTACCTCAATACCCATAGATCTTGCAGAACCAGCAATTATTTTGACTGCTTGTTCTAAATCAAGAGCATTTAAATCCTCCATTTTTTGCTTAGCAATTTCTTCAGCTTGTTTTTTTGTAATTGAAGCAACAATATTTCGGCCGGGTTCCTGTGAGCCACTCTTTAATTTTGCAGCTTCTCTTATAAAGAAAGATGCTGGTGGTGATTTAATTTTAAAGTCAAATTTTTTATCTTTGTAGACAGTAATTTCAACTGGCACAGGCTTACCAGCTAACTTTTTGGTTTTATCATTGAAGGCTTTACAAAATTCCATTATGTTAACACCTCGTTGCCCCAGCGCAGGTCCGACTGGTGGAGCAGGATTTGCTTGGCCACCTTTAATTTGTAGTTTTATAAAACCACTTATTTCTTTTTTAGCTGCCATATGTTTAACTTACTTTCTCCACTTGATTATATTCTAAATCAACTGGTGTTGGCCTTCCAAATATAGAAACTGAAACCTTAAGTCTAGACTTTTCTTCATCAATTTCCTCAACTATCCCACTAAATGAAGCAAAAGGCCCATCAATAACCTGAACTTTTTCGCCAACAGTAAATTCTACAGCTGATTTTGGTTGTGCAACTCCGTCTTTTATCTGACCTAAAATTTTATCAATTTCTTTATCTGACACTGGAACAGGCATTCCCTTAGAGCCTAAAAATCCACTGACACGTTTTATATTTTTTATCATATGATAAATGTCATTATCCATCTCGCTTTTGATTAAAACATAACCTGGAAAATATTTTTTTTTTCTTTGAATTCTTTTACCTCTTTTAACTTCTGTAACATCATGAGTTGGAACAATAATCTCATCAAATTTGTCAGAAATTTTAGCTTTATCTGCCTCCTCTTTTATGAGTCCTGCAACTTTATTTTCAAAACTTGAATGAGATTGAACTATGTACCAGTTTTTCATTAAATACTCACTTTAAGTAACAATTCTAAGAAAAATTTTAAAACTTGATCTAACAAAAGAAAAAACAAGGACATAACTACTGCCATCGCAAATACCATTAATGCACCTTGCAATGTTTCTTTACCAGTTGGCCAAGAAACTTTAAATGCTTCTTGCTTTACTTCCTGAATAAATTTAATTGGGTTTTTCATAGTCATTATTTCATATTGGCAGGAGCGGAGGGACTCGAACCCTCAGCCTCCGGTTTTGGAGACCGGCGCTCTACCAATTGAGCTACACTCCTATATAGAGTTTACTCTATAATTTTTGTTACTACTCCGGCTCCAACAGTTCTACCACCCTCACGAATAGCAAAGTTTAATTTCTCTGACATCGCAATTGGTGTAATTAATTTTACTGTAAATTTAGCATCATCACCTGGCATTACCATTTCTGTACCTGCTGGCAATTCTACTTCACCTGTAACGTCAGTTGTTCTAAAATAGAATTGTGGTCTATACTTTGTGAAAAAAGGTGTATGTCTTCCACCCTCCTCTTTTTTAAGTACATAAGCTTGTGCTTCAAACTTAGTATGTGGAGTTACAGAACCTGGTTTACATAGAACTTGACCTCTTTCAATATCAGTTCTTTCAACACCTCTTAAAAGTACTCCAACGTTATCACCTGCTTCACCTGAGTCTAGAAGTTTTCTGAACATTTCAACACCAGTACAAACTGATTTTTTAGTTTCTCTGATACCAACAATTTCAAGTTCATCACCTGTTTTAAGTATACCAGACTCTACTCTACCTGTTGCAACTGTACCTCTTCCTGAGATTGAGAAAACATCCTCAACAGGCATCAAAAAATCTTTATCTTTCGGTCTGTCTGGTTGTGGAATAAACTCGTCAACATTTTTCATTAATTCCAAAATAGAATTTTTTCCGATTTCATCATCTCTACCTTCAACAGCTGCAAGTGCAGAACCTTTTGCTATAGGTGTTTTATCGCCTGGAAATTTATATGAAGTTAACAATTCCTTTATTTCCTCCTCAACAAGATCAATCATTTCTTTATCATCAACCTGATCTACTTTATTTAAGTAAACACAAATCGCTGGAACTCCAACTTGTCTCGCTAAAAGAATATGTTCTCTGGTTTGAGGCATTGGACCATCTGCAGCGTTAACAACTAAAATAGCACCATCCATTTGAGCCGCACCAGTAATCATATTTTTTACATAGTCAGCGTGACCTGGGCAATCTACGTGTGCATAATGTCTTTTTTCAGTCTCATATTCAACGTGCGCTGTTGAAATTGTAATTCCTCTTTCTTTCTCCTCTGGAGCTTTATCAATTTGATCATAAGCAACAGCCTGAGCTCCACCAGTTTCAGATAGGACTTTAGTTATAGCTGCAGTTAAAGTTGTCTTACCATGATCGACATGACCGATTGTTCCAATATTACAATGCGGTTTATTTCTTACAAATTTTTCTTTTGACATTACTTTTTTTCCTCACATTTAATTTTAAACATAATTTCTTGGAGCGGGTAAAGGGAATCGAACCCTTACATCCAGCTTGGAAGGCTAGCGTTCTACCATTGAACTACACCCGCACAACCCCAAGAGTAACACTCCAGTGTTGTTAAAGATTATTGAATGGTGGAGGGGGAAAGATTCGAACTTTCGAAGACCGAAGTCAACGGGTTTACAGCCCGCCCCATTTGACCGCTCTGGAACCCCTCCCTTAGGGGAAGTGTCCCCATGTTCAATAAAGCTTCAAACAACAAGCGTTTTATATATTTTATTTATCCAAATGCAACACGTGATTTAATGCGAAAATTATTAAAAAAACGTGTAAAACAAAGATAATTTTATGAATAAATCATCTTTTTTTATCATTGGTCAACATGCAGTGATTGAAGCACTGCGAAACCCTAAAAGGAGGGTTTTAAGAGTATTCTTAACAGAGGAAAGTAAGAAAAATATTCATAAAAAAAGCCCTAATAAAAACTTACTTAGCAATATCAAAGTATATTTTAAAACAAAAAAAGAACTTGATAAATATGGCACTAGAGAAAATTTACAACATCAAGGATATGTCGCAGAAGTTGAGCATATTCAAAAACCAGTCCTTAAAGAATATATTAAAGAAAAGAATAATGTTACATTAATATGTCTTGATGGTGTAACTGATCCAAGAAATATAGGATCTTTGATAAGAAGTGCTGCCTCATTTAATATTGACGGAGTAATTATTAAAGAGAGAAGCTTCCCAAGCGAGAGTAAACTTATGTATAAGGCAGCAAGTGGTGCAATTGAATATATTAATATTTTTGAAGTTTCTAATATCAATTCCACACTGAAAAATCTAAAAGAAAAAAATTTTTGGGTATATGGCTTTGATGGTAGTGGAAAAAAAGACTTTACAGATATCGTGTGGAAAGGAAATAATGTATTATTATTTGGATCTGAGGGATCAGGAATGCATAAACACACATCCAAATATGCAGATTTTTTAGTTAAGATTGAGATAAATGAAAAAATTCAAAGTCTAAATGTATCAAATAGTGCTGCAATTGTATTTCACCATTTAAGTTATCTAAAAAAAAAAGAGTTGATTAATTAATAAATAATTAATAATTATTGCTCATGCCCTTGTAGCTCAGCTGGTAGAGCAATTGATTTGTAATCAATAGGTCCGCGGTTCGAATCCGTGCGGGGGCACCATTAAAAACTAAACTAATCCTTACAATTCTCATTTATAGAAAGACAGAACGAGTCTGGAACGAAGAACAAACAGATGAGGAAAGTAGAACTTTTTGTAGTGAGTTTGTAGTGAGTCCACTTTCTTGACGTTGTTAGCGTTCAACGTTCGTTCTCATAAGTTTCAATTCTGTCCTTTCTAAACTAAATGAAACTAAAAGGAGTTATTAATGAAACGTAAATTAACAGACGCGGTTATTCGTTCAATCAATCCGCTAGACGAAAGAAAAATATATTCTGCTGATTATCCTGGTTTAGAATTATGGGTTAATCCTGGCGGAACAAAGTCTTGGTATAAACAATATCGAGTTAAGGGAAAAAAGAGTCCCGAAAGATTTAGACTCGGTAACTATCCACAAATAACAATTAGGGACGCTGAATTAAGAGCAAAGAAAATAGATAACGATTTGTTTTTAGGTAAGGACCCGAAAGAAAAAGAAGTTACTGAAATAGAAAAACTTACCCTGGGCGACGCTATAAATAAATTCTATGACGAGGAATTTAACGATAGTAGCCCCTACTATTCCAAAGCCACGATTAAAGGTTTTCGTGCCATGATGAAATGTTGGATATTTCGTAAGTCTAGCGACGGGGATATTATGCAAAGATTATCCGCGGTCAAAGATTTGCAGTACACGAAACTTTGTAAAATAAAAAACAAAGACGTGGAAATATTACATAAGACTATTAGCAAAAGAGCCCCTTATGTTGCTAACAGAACAATTCAATATTTAAGAATGTTTTGGAATACGTTTGTTAAATCAAAAGACAATCCATTTAAACTAGAGGCAAGAAAACTAAATACTGAAAAAGAATATTTAGATTTTTTAAATCCTACTGAACTTAAAAGGGTTTATGCAATAGCTTTTAGAAAGGATAAAATAACGGGAAGATTTTTAACATCTCACTATAAAAGATATGGATTGTCCGTTGTTGCTTGTGCCATGATTAGTTTAATGTTGTGCACGGGTCGAAGAACTAGAGGCGAGATTGCGTCGTTACAATGGAAGAATTATTTGTCGGGTTTCAAACCTAGTTTCAAATATGAAAAAACTAAAACATCTAAAAAGACAAAGATTGTTCAATTTAGAATAGGTAAAAAGGCAGTTGAACTATTACAAACAATACAACGTGATAAGTTTAATAATCCCGAGTCTAAATTCTTTTTTAGTCCTAATGATATTCGTAACGGATATATCTTTCCGTCTAAAGATTATGGAAAGAAAATAGGTAAAAAGAAAAAAGGAAAAACAATATACCTGGTTGATGTAAGAAAGACCTGGAAGAAATTATTGTTACTTGGCGGAGTTGAACGTTGGTTAAAATTATATTCAACACGTCATACTTTTGCGTCTAATCATTATATCCAAAACAAAGATGTTAAAGGCGGTGCTAATGCTCTTGGAGTTACAGTTTCCGTGTTTAATAAATACTCGAAAATTTTAGAGGACCAAGTTGTTGAGGGTATCGACGCTATTGAATTTGAACAAGAGGAACAAACAGATTTGATAAAAGAAGTTAAATAATTGTCCGTGGTCCTTGGTTGATGTATAAGGGTTGTCGGACAAGGAACTATGGGCAAAGCGTATAAAAAAGTTGTAAAATTTTTAAACGATAACAATGTTGATGAGAGTAAAGCTCTTAAAACATTAAACATCTACGCAAAGAAAAAACAAACCTCGCACATGGTACGAGTAGCGTCCTGGTCCGCTATTTGTTACGACACGTTGCAATATTTAAAACTATTAGAAAAGAATAAAAAGAAAACAGAAAGAACTATTATTTTTAATTACGTTAATAGTAGAGATTATCTTAACACCGCTAGTTATATGGGACGTAACATAAACATAAGCCAGGAAAAAAGAGCCCGTAACTTTGCAGATATGGTTCGTAAAGAAAAAAGAAAAAAATATCCTGGTGTTATGCGTTTCAGTTTAAAAAAATAATTCCCGTTCATAGCAGTTAACGTTTCCGTCTAAACGTTGATTACGTTTTTATTCAAATGTATAGAATTTGAAATGAGAAAAACAAATTCAAACATTGATAAACCAATTTATGAGGGCAAAACTATTTCTGAAAGATTGGCGGACCGAGAAACTTACGAAATATTATTAGACGATTACATTGACGGGATAGATGTACAAGAGAATGAAAGCGTTACCGATTATCTAAAGCGTAAAGGGTTCAAAGGAATTCTTGATGATGATGTTATTTCAAAAAAAGTTGAGTCAGAAAAAAGAATAAGACTAGCGTCTGAAACACCCGAGGAAGAGGCAATTATGATGTTAGGTATTGAGGCAAGACAAATGCTAGATGAATATAACAAAGCAAAGAAAAAAGGTTACACAGGTTCGTTTAAGAATTTTTTAGATAAAGTTAACGTTGATGAACTAGACTCACGTATTAGATTTTTCAATAGCGGTGGTTCAGTTAAACCAAATGGCAAAGCAAAAGATAAGCCGTTCACAACAGCAATAGAACAAAAATATAAAATCCTATTATCGGGCGACGAAACCCTGGCAGAAGTTTTAGAGATGATAAAGGACAGACAACAATAAGATTATTTTATGGGCAAACAATTAGAACTATTTCCTGAACTAGATTTAAATAGCAAAGAACCAATTCAATATGACCATGGTTCAGGACAATTTATAAATAAGTTTAGTGAAAAGAAAAAGGAAGTACCAACAAGAAAACCTAACGCCCTACCCCCTAAAACAAAAACAATTCAGAAATACAAAGACGGGTCTAAACCAAAGTATAGAGAAGAAAACTTTGATGAAAGACTTGGACGTATGTTGTATGAGTATGAAGACGGACCAAAGCCAAAGCATTATGACAATCCTTACATAGTAGATTCAGAAAATTTTAAAAAACCACCAAAGCAATATGACTCAATGGATTCTAGTACGTTTCCTAGTGATAGGTCCCAAAAACAAAAAATAAGTACCTGGGATTTGATTGTTGAAGACGCAAAAAACAATCCTAGTGCAATGAAAGAGATACGACAGATACTAAAAGATAATTACAAAACTAATCCTAAATCATTGACCGAAAAAGAATTAGCAATGATAGGACGAAGTAAAAAACAATTAAGAGAAACTATTAAAGGTTTAACACCCGTAACACCTACACCAGTTGTTGAGATACCAAAACCAACAACACCACCATTTGATTTAAACAAATACATCAAAGAACAATCAGATTTAAGATTGAAACAAGAACAAGAGGCATACGAAAAACAATATGGGAAAGGCGGAATACCCGAAATATTAAAACCACAATGATTGAAACTAAAAAAATTTATTATCGACCAAAAGAAATTGAGCAGTTGTTGGGAATAAAACAATCAACACTATCAAAGCAACGGCAAGGAAAATTCGGTCTGCCTTACGTTGTTGTGGGTAGAAACCCAAAGAAAAATAGAGGCGGAATAATCTTATACGAAGTGTCAAAGGTCCACGATTACTTGGAACGTAAAGGACGTAGCACTTTGTAAAATAACTAAAAGGAAATTATTAATGTCAGAAATTATATTCGATAGTAATACCACAAAGAAAACCTTACAGGACAATTCAAAGACAGACGGATTTTTAGAGTCCAAAGGTATTTCAGTTAATAAACCAACGGCGGGAGTTTATGTTAGATGTAAGCCCGGGTCTAAACTAGATGATTTTGTAATTGTAGAAATTGCTAGAATAGTTGACCCCGCTAACAACAAAGAAACTTTGTATATCATTTATGGGAAAGACGACTTAACTCATAAGAAATTGTTACATACGTTTCGGAGTGTAAGAACACCCGCACAATTAATTCACTTTCAAGATAGTGGCGGTAATGAGCAGATATGGTGCTTGAAGTTACCAGGTAAAGGAAAGTCAGCAATGGTTACACACACAACATCACTTACATGCGTTAAAGCAATGTGTGAGGGTTGGCGTATGGTTTATTTTGAAAATTTATCAACGGGTTATGTTTGTGAAAAACCCGAAAGCCAAGACGCATTTGAAGACCATAAGTTTAGTGATTTCACACAATCACAATTAATTAACATGGCGTTCGGCGAGAACATTGTTAGGGACCTGGACCACGATATTGTCAAACAATTCAAAGGACAAAAGTTAAATGCGTAAAAGATATTCACTAATAAAATTATTAGACGGCGTTAGAACTATGAGTGATTTAACCCGTGCAATAGCTGAATTAACCTACTTAAAAAATCAATTACCCAATGACGCAAAAGTTTATTTTTCGTTAGAGGGTAGTTGTTTTGACTTGTGTTTTAGTATTGTTCCAAAGGACAAAGACGACCGCAAATACTACAAAACAATAGGATTTAAGTATGACCACCAAGACTAAAAAAACGTCGAGGACACGTGTCCAGGACCTAGAAAAAATAATTAAAATCCAAGAGAAAATTATCAAAGCTAATAAAAGCGAAAACGATATTCTCTCAAAGTGTATTAAGAAAGCATACGACCGAGAAGATAATAACCAACAATGGGCGTATTGGTATAGAGCATGGTCCGAGTATCTTGAACGAACGATACAAAAAGCATTTAAGAAACAAGATTGGTCAGTATTCAAAGTCTATTACAAGATTTTAAAATTACCAAAGATAAGAGCCCATTATAAAAAATACGGGGCAGTAAAAGAAAACATATTTGAACTATGAGTTTTTTAAATTTTATAAGAAAAAGTTTTGATAGAGTCTTGGCGGTTGATAGTGAATTTAGTTACGCGGACCATACAAAGACAATCCAAAGCCGTGTTGTATGTTTTGTTTATCAAGATGTATTTAATCCAAAAGATGTTTTTAAATATTGGACCGCAGATAAAAGATTCAATGAACAACCTTTTGATTTTAGAAAATGTTTATTAATTCCTTTCAATGCAGTAGCCGAGGGTCATAGTTGGTTACACTTGTTACAAGGTTTGCCTAATAATTTATGGGACACTTACGTTGAGAACGCCAGGTTATATAAAACATTTAGGTCAGGTAAAGACGCCCTATCACTATTAACCACCGCACAACATTATGGAATTAATGAAGTAATGACAAAAGAACATAAAACAGAAATGCGTAATATGATTATTAATAATGAAACTTACACCGCAGAACAAAGAGAACAAATACTAGATTATTGTTTAGATGACGTAGAACTAACACGTAAAGTATTCATAGAACAAGTTAAGGATATTGAGAAAAAAAATAATTTAAAAACCGAGGAAGATTATAAAACAGAAATATCTCAAATAATGTTTAGAGGTGCCTCGCAGTTACACGTAGCAAAAATAGAAAAAGCGGGAATAGATATAAACTATCCTAGAGTTAGAGATTTCAGAAACTATTGGGACAAGGTTGAGTTACAAACAATCCAGGAACTAGATAAAAAGATTAACGTACATGACGAAGACGGAACTGAAAGATACGAAAAATTTGTAGAGTTGGTTAAGCGTAATAAGTTATTTGGTAAATGGGAAAGAACATTTAAAACAAATAAATTAAGAACTGATAAAAAATATCTCGATAAAATAATTAAAAAGTTTCCCGAACTATTAGACTTTCAAATATTCAAACAGATTAAACAATTAAAAGCATATACCAAGTTAAGCGTATTCAATCCTTGTGCAGACGGAAAGTTAAGATGTTCCTGGAATATGTTCGGTACTGAAACGGGTCGTTGTACGCCGTCAACAAATGCAAATATTTTTGGTGGTGCTAAATGGCAAAGGTGCTTGATTAAACCTGGGTTTGGTTATGTGATGTACTATCTCGATTACGAACAACAAGAGTTGGCAATCCAAGGTTATTTGTCGGGCGATAAAAAATTGATTGAGGCGTATAAGAGTGGCGACGGATATTTACAATCAGCGAAATGGTTATCCTTGGTCCCCGATTATGCAACAAAAGACTCACACGAAGACGAAAGAGAAATAGTTAAAGTTTTATTCCTAGCCCAGGGATATGGGGCGGGTCCTGGTTATGTTGCGGGACAAGTTAAATGCTCGTTACTATACGCCAAACATTTATTGAGAATGTTTAAAAGTTTATATGCAACATATAACGATTGGATTTCAAAAGTATTAAGGAAAGTTGCTATAGTTAATAAAATAACAACGAACCTTGGTTGGCAAAGATATTCAAACGGAACATTTAAAATTAACAAAGAGGGACAATTAAAATCAATTAGAAATACTTTGTTAAACTTTCCCGCCCAGGGCAATGGTTCTGATATTTTAAGACAAGCTATAATCAAGTTACATGAGGCGGGGTTCGTGATTAATGCACCCGTACACGACGCACTATTGATTAGTATTCCAAGAGGTAACGAAGACAAAGACGTTAAGATTGCACAAAGAATAATGGAAGAGTCTGCGGAGTTTGTAATTGGAAATAAAATTAGAGTTGGTATTGAAAAGGTTGACCCAAATTTTAAAGTTAAAGATAAGCACAAAGAAATTTTTAATTTAATTTTTAAAAAAATAGATGAGTTTAAGTACCTGGCTCAATCACGACAACAACCTGGCTCACATTAGTAGTACCTATGTATAGTATTAATAATAGTATTAATAATTTAAATTAGTAAGATGAGCCCCAAAAATAAAACTTACGATTACGACGGCGTATATTTTACAATGGGACCTATCTCAATAAACCAATTCGCTGAATTCTCTAAACACGGATTAGGGGCTATAAGGTTGTTTCAATACATTAAAACTTTACAAGGTTTGACAAAAGAAAAATGGATTAAAGTTGATAATGTTAATTCCTATAAGTGGTTCGGTTTATCTCAATCAACAAAGTGGCGTGTAATAAAAAAACTCAAAGATGATAATTTAATCCTGGTCCGTGGTTCAAAAGGACGTGCACCTTTGATTAAAATTATTGCACCCGAAAAAAAGTTAAATTAGTTGTCCCCGTGCAAAATACTATGTACATCATAAACGTAACAAGGTTACCTTTATGTCAGACACTATTGATAAAGAATTTTATTTAACTCGTGGCGAATATGCTAAAAAGATTGGAAAATCAAAAGGTTCTGTTATCCAAGCAATGCGACGGGGCGGTTACAACAACGAATATATTATTCGAGATTCTGTATATTATTTTAGGGACCCTCAAAGACCCCGTGCTTTTAAGGAAAGTGTACATGGTCCGTTGTACACACCCAAAAGGAAAATTAACCGAGGTAATCACGACAAAGCGAACTATCCAAACGACGCGTTTAGACAACACAATGAGATTAAACGTCTGTCCGCTATTCAGTACAAAGTACCTAAAAGAATTCAAGATAAGATTCCAAAAGCTATTGAGAAGATTGAACGAGAAGAACGAGAGGCAATGCAAAAGGTCGTTCGTAAGTACCCGAACTATGACACGGGACCTATTAAAAATCCTTTCGACCGCCGTTATGGTGGAATGTTAACGCAACGTGAAATGAGAGCCACGGATTTTGAACCAACGAACTATGGAAACAAAAAAGGAAAAAAGGAATACTACTAGAAAAAAAGTTGCTATTCCTATGCACAAATTTTATTCCGCATTTTTGCGTAACGGCACTATCAAAATGGGTAAAGATAGTGGCGATTGTACCCTGGGCGATTTCTATAATGAAATGATTAAAACGAAAAAGGAACCTACAAAAATGACTATTCCTAAATTGCTTTATAACTATGGTTGTTTGTACAAGACGATAGGAACTTTAGAGGACGATTTAAATGTTGTTTATGAGGCGTATAAAACCACCCTCGAAGAATTAGGAAAAGAAAATCCAAATAATGAATTGTACATATTGCGTAACAAACATTTTCAGAATAGAGATTAATAACATTAATAATAACTCTTTCCTTGTCCGAAAGAGAACCTTTTAGGAACCCTCGTTTGTAGCCCATACATGCGGGGGTTCTGCTTTTTGTACGATTTATGTACGATAATAAAATTACGTTTTGTACGACTATTGTCCGTGAATAATGCTTGTATTTCCTTGGTCCCTGGTCCTTGTTTAAATCGTACGCGTACGATAATTACTTTGCCTGGACCATGGTCGCATTAGCAGAATAGCAAGACTTACAGATTGGTCCGTGAGATTGCTCGAACTCGCTGAATACGATTGTCATAGTGGTTTTGATTTCTTTGTGTTGTCCGCAGAACTTACATCTGTCCACGATACGATTATTTTCGTAAAGTGATTTATCGTTCTCTTTGCCCGTTGCGTTATACCAAGCCATTTTGAAAAAAAATTTTTATAATATTTTTTGCCTTTCTATTTTGAAAGATAGTTTGAATTTTAAGTTTTGTGAATCTTTTTGTTAGGGTTTTTCAAAATGTTTCGGGTCCCTTTGTGTGTCTGAATGTTAGACTATACAACGAGTAGAAGTAACATCTAAACTATTTGAGAACCATACGTTAAACGGATTTTAAAGCACGTACAGACTCGATTGGGACCCCTCTCGACTCTTTGCTCACGTTGGAGTCCCGACGCCGTTAGGCGTCGGATATATGCGTTTTGACGGAGTCAAAACTCAATTAACTCGCAAAAAATGTGTGTAAAAAATCCGCATAAAGACTCACTTTTTGAAAACGAAAGTAAGTTACAATTTAATTTTACGTTTGTTGTTATTGTTGATTTATTTAAACAATATTATTTTAAGTGTAGTGAGGTTGTAGTTATTTTTTTAATTTGATTGTCCTGGATTCAAAAGTTTGCTAACATCATTGAATAAGTGAGAAAGGATAAGGATAATTTATTGTCCCTTGTTGTTACTAAATTAGAACATCTGATTTGTAATCAATAGGTCCGCGGTTCGAATCCGTGCGGGGGCACCATTTTCTTAATTTTTTAATTGAAGTAATTAATTATTAAATAATTTTTTAATTCCTTTTGATATAGAAATTTTTGGTTTCCACTTAATATCCTTGCGGATCTTTGAAATATTAGCACAAGATCGTTTGGTTTCTCCTTTTCTTTTTGGAATGAAAATTTTTCTACCACCAATTATGCTAGCAATTTTATTAATTGAAGTTTCTTTTCCTGATCCCAGATTATAAACTTTGTTCTTCAAATTACTTTTTACGATCTTTATTAACGCATTTGTCAAATCATCAACATGAATAAAATCTCTAGTTTGTTTTCCATTTCCTACAATTGTAAGAGGTTTTTTTGTTTTTTTTTGTTTTAAAAAATTACTAAATACTGCTCCATATTGACCTTTTGTATTTAATCTAGGGCCATAGACATTGAAAAATCTACATGAAATATTTGGCATATTAAAATTTTTTGCATATTTTATCACCAATTCCTCTCCTAAAAATTTTGTAAAAGAATATGGATTTTTGATATCAATTTTGTCTGTCTCTTTGGTTGGAATTTTTTTAGTTATTCCATAACAACTAGATGAGGCAGCATAAATAAATTTATTAATTTTTACTTTTTTTGCCGCCTCTAATATATTAAGAGTTCCGAAGGTATTGTTAATAAAATATTTTTTAGGATCCTCAAAACTTGGTAAAATCTCTGCCAAACCAGCAAAATGAAAAACATAGTTTACACCTTTAAAATGATTAGCAAGATTCTTATTTTTAGAAATGTCAAGCTTAACAATTTTTATATCTTTTTTTGAGTGATGCGATAGGTTACTTTTTTTTCCTGAAATAAAATTGTCAATAACAATTACTTTATGACCTTCATCAACTAATTTGTCGACTAAATTACTCCCAATAAAACCTGCACCACCTGTCACTATAGATTTCATTTTTTTCATAAAATTTATTCCTATGACTATGAAGTTTCTCGACGTAATTGTTCTAATTTGATCTTTTTTTGAAGACTTTTATTTTTATCATATAAAAGATTAAATTTTATTTTTTTACTTGTTTTAATAGTAATTTTTTTGGCATTTCTAATTTCAATGTTATCTGCAACAGCACTTATAGGTCTTTTTTTTGGATTTAAATTTTTGATTATTATTTTTGATCTATCACTTACAATTTTCCCTTTCCATCTTCTAGGTCTAAAAGGGCTAATTGGCGATATAGATAATTTTTTAGAATTTAAACTTAGTATAGGTCCATGGACAGAAAGATTATAAGCTGTGCTTCCTGCTGGTGTAGAGACAAGAACACCATCTGAAACTAATCTTTTTATAACCTGCTTGGAACCATGAGAAATTGACAAAGAAGCTGCTTGTCTACTTTGTCTTAAAATTGAAACCTCATTGATAGCTATATGTTTCTTAATTAGGTTTTGATTATTACTAACATTCATTTCTAATGGAGAGATGGTTGTCATCTTTGCTTTTTGTAAATTGCTTATCAAATTTTTTGATGAAAATTTATTCATTAAAAAACCATAATTGCCAGAATTTACTCCATAAAAAAATTTTTTAGATCTTCTATTTTTTTTAAGCGTTTGCAGCATGAAACCATCTCCACCAATTACTATCGTGATATTCGATCTCTTTACCTCATTTTGACTAATTTTTTTTTGAATTACTGATTTCATTCTTAATGAGTTTTGGTTTTTATCAGAAATGATTTGAACTCTAATCATTTAATGGTGCCCTCGGCCAGACTCGAACTGGCACTCCGCAAGCGGCAAGGATTTTAAGTCCTTTGTGTCTACCAATTTCACCACGAGGGCATTAATGAATTTCATGAGTGTTTATGCCATTATTTATAATTGAACAAGATGAATAAGTAAATTTTTTTATTCTATCTGCTAATATGTTTAAGAGTTCAGAATGCCAAATTTTTTAACAAATCTTAATTTGTCTCTTATTCTTTTAGGAATAATTGGTACCAGGTTTGATCGTAAATATTGATCTAAATTATGTATTATTTCTTTTTTATAAGAACGATTTTTTTGACAATTTAATGCATGATTATATATACCTTTAAGCACATTATAAGCATAATGATCCTGGTGTATTTGTAATTCATTAAGACATTTTTCAAACATTTTTTTCCAATCTTTAAGTTTTCTCTGTTTTAATATTTTTGGATTTTTAAAAAAGTCTTCATTTTTAAAATCGTATTCTGTAACTCCATTGATATAACCAAAATGGATATTTAAGTCATTTTTCTTACACCATTTTATTAGATTAAACATACCATCATCAACTAAGCTAGTTTTCATAACAGTGCATGCTATAGATATTTGCCAATTTTTATTATTAGCCTTTGCAAATTCTTTAAATCCAAGAATATTTTTCTCTAATTTTGACCATATCGCCCCAACTCTAAGTTTTTCTAATGATTTTCCAACTGTTTCCATGCTTACTGGAACTTGTAAATTGTCAAAAACAGATAATTTATCGATATATCTATCTAATAAAGCGCCATTTGTATATAGAGACAACTGCGTATCATGAAAGTCTTTATCTTCAATAATGTAATTAAGAAATTTTCTTGACTCTTTAATAACTAGAGGCTCTCCACCGATAATGTGTATAGTTAAAGCTTTATTAATTAAATCTTTTTGTTGAATAAGTTTTTCCGCACTAACAATTGAGTTGTAACCTGAATTTCTCTCAGGATTTTGCCAACAGAAAGTACATTTAAAGTTACATTCATTTCCAAAATTTATATAATATTTTGAAGGTAGAGACTCCAAAACTATTTTTTTTTGAGAAAATTCTTTTTCTGCAAGATCCTTGTTTTCAAGTTTTAGTCTATAAGTTTTTTCATTTTTTGGATTAAGAACTTTTTTGATACTATTCCAGGTCGCCTTTCTTGCAATTTTTGATGGAACATCTTTTTGACCAGTCAGCCATTCACATTTATTGCAACCTTCGGTATTTTTTTCTTTGCCAGTAATAATTTTTCTATAATTTTGAAAGTAACTACTATTCCAAAATTTCCTAATATTGAGATCATTTTTTGAGTTAAAATCAAATTTGTCTGTATCTTTTTTATAAAAACAACAAGGTCTTATTGTTTGATGGTAA
>CACKAY010000013.1:0-21389 GCA_902598265.1 uncultured Pelagibacteraceae bacterium | reverse complement strand
AATATTCCTTACATATGAGTTAGATTTTTTTACACTGAGATCTGTTAATCTGTATTTTTGATAAGTTTTTTCTTTGTACACATAGTTTCTGACCATGATTAATTGATTTAAATTAAGTATGTACTCATTTTTTAAAAACTCATCTTGTTTGTCGTCACAAGCACTCATTACTATGACCTCAGATTTTACACTTTGTATGGGTAAAATGAGTAATAAAAAAATGATAAAATATTTAACTTTTTTCATGTTTGTCAGCTAAAAATAAACTTATTAAAAATATAGCTGTCCAGCCAAGTCCCAAAAGACCTTTATATACATTGGTGTCTGCACTCCATATTTCAAGAAATATAGCTCCAAAGATAAGGCCTATTATGTAAATAATTGATACTATTGTAGTTCTACTCATTTTTTAAACTTTTTTTAAAAAGAGAAATACCATTTTCAATTTTATATGTATAGGACTCTTCAAAACTTTCTAATTGCCATCCAGACAATCTAGCTTTAATTGTTTTAAGATTTTCTATTTTCCATTGATCTGAAGTATTCTCTTGTTTCCAAATTTTTTTTTCATTATTATTTCTGCCACAGCCATAACAATATCCAGTTTTAGGATCAGTTTTACAAATACTTATACATGGCGAAACAATCATAATAATCATTATAGAGGAAAAATTATAAATTTTACAACAAATGTCGTTGGACAAATAGTTTCAATAATATATAAAACTTCAAGAATTGTGGGGCGATGGCGGAATTGGTAGACGCGTCGGTCTTAGGAACCGATAGAGCAATCTGTGAAGGTTCGAGTCCTTTTCGCCCTACCATCAAGAAAGTATGAAAGTAACAATAGAAAATAAAAAAGGTTTAAAAAAAGACTTAAAAGTATTCATAGATAAAAAAACTATGAGTATCCACATGGATCAAAGGTATGAAGAAATTAAAGGAACTATAAATCTTAAAGGTTTTAGACCCGGAAAAGTACCAAAGGAAATTTTAAAAAGACAATTTGGAAAAGCAGTTTTTGGCGAAGTTTTAGATAAAGTTATTAAAGACACTTCAACCAAAGCTTTACAAGAAAATAATATAAAACCTGCTGGTCAACCTAAGTTGGATCTTAAAACTTACGGAGAAGATAAAGATCTTGAGTATATTATTTCAGTAACAGAACTTCCAAAGGTTGAAGTAAAACCAATAGAAAATATTAAGTTTGATGAGTATTCAGTAAAAATAGATGAAACTGAGGCAGATAAAAGAATAAAAGAGATAGCAAAAAATCAACCAAACTTTAAAGAAGCTTCAAAAGATACAATTGCAAAAGAAGGTGATTTGGTAGCCTTTGATTATAATGCCACTATTGATGACAAGCCATTTAAAGGTGGTGAAGGTAAAAATACACAATTAACTTTGGGTAAAGATTTATTTTTAAAAGGTTTTGATAGACAGCTAATGGGTGTCAAAGTAGGTGATGAAAAAACTGTTGAAGCCACTTTGCCTGAAAACTTTCCTGAAAAAGAATTAATAAATAAAAAAGCAAAATTTAAATGCAAAATAACTATATTAAAAAATCCTGAACCAGTAAAAATTGACGATGAATTTGCAAAAAATTTTGGTGCAAAAGATTTGAAAGACCTAAAATCTCTAATTTCAAAACAAATAAACGATGAATATAAAAATTCTCTTGAGCGTTTCTCTAAAAATCAAATTTTAAAAGAGATAGAAAAATTTAATATAAAAGATATTCCAGAAAATTTAATTGATGAAGAAGTAAAGATACTTTCTCAAGGAATGTCCGAAGAAGATGCAAAAAAAAGTAGGAAAAATTTTGAAGAAATAGCGAAAAAAAGAATTAAAGTTGGGTTAGTTTTAAATGAATTTGGTGAGCAAAATCAAATCAAGGTGACAGAGCAGGAACTACAAGCTGAAGTTCAAAAACAAATTAGAATGATGCCAGGTCAAGAGAAAATGGTCATGGATTTTTATCAAAAAAATCCCTCAGCATTATCTAGCTTGAGAGGTACAGTCTATGAAGAAAAAATTTTAAAATTAATAAAAGAAAAAGCAAAACCAAACAAGAAAGAAGTTTCAAAAGAAGAAGCAGAAAAAATTTTAAAACAATCTCAAATACAAGAATATAGTCATTCTAATGAAGGCAAAGAAAAAACTGAAAAGAAGGTTGAGGCTAAAAAAACTTCAACGAACAAAACTAAAACAAAAACCTCAAAAACAAAGTCGCCTGTCAAAAAAACAAAAAAAGTTAGCAAAAAGTAATCTCAAGTTGTATAAGTAAAGCGAATCAACTTATGACAAATAAAATATCAGAACATATGAGCACTTTAGTACCTATGGTAGTTGAACAATCAAGTAAAGGAGAAAGAGCATATGATATTTACTCTAGACTATTAAAAGAGAGAATAATTTTTCTAACAGGTCAAATTAACGATAATGTTGCCTCTTTAGTTACTGCTCAACTTTTATTTTTGGAGGCAGAAGATCCCAAAAAAGAAATTTATTTATATATAAATAGTCCTGGAGGGTTAGTAACTGCGGGTCTTGGTATCTACGATACAATGCAATATGTAAAGCCAGATATTTCTACATTATGTATCGGTCAAGCAGCATCAATGGGTTCATTTTTACTTTCAGCTGGAAAAAAAGGTAAAAGATTTTCATTACCAAATTCTAGAATAATGGTTCATCAACCATCTGCTGGTTTTCAAGGACAAGCAACTGATATTGAGATTCATGCTAATGAAGTTTTATCTTTAAAAAAAAGATTAAATGAAATTTATTCAAAACATACAGGTAAATCAGTAGATGAAATCAAATCTGCTTTAGAAAGAGATAACTTCATGACCGCTGATGCTGCCAAGTCATTCGGCTTGATAGATGAAGTGGTAGAAAAAAGATCTTAATACACAAGATATTGACATCAAATTATTAGAAACTTGATTAACATAAGTCTCTTATAATAAAGTAATTAGATTGATTCGTTATAAAAACCATGAATACAAATAACAAAAATATTTTATATTGTTCTTTCTGCGGAAAGAGTCAGCACGAAGTAAGAAAACTTATTGCAGGCCCAACTGTTTTTATATGCGATGAGTGTGTTGAACTTTGTATGGATATCATCAAAGAAGAGAGTAAAGATACTTTTGTTAAACATCAAGATGGTCTACCTTCACCAAAAGAGATTTGTTCAGTTTTAGATGATTATGTAATTGGACAATCTCATGCAAAAAAAGTTTTATCTGTAGCAGTTCATAATCATTACAAAAGACTTAATTATGAAAATAAAACAAGTAAAAATGTAGAACTTGCTAAATCAAATATTCTATTAGTTGGACCAACTGGTTGTGGAAAAACTTTATTGGCACAAACACTCGCTAGAATTTTGGATGTTCCATTTACAATGGCTGATGCAACTACATTAACCGAGGCAGGTTATGTTGGTGAAGATGTTGAAAATATTATTCTAAAGTTATTACAAGCTGCAGACTATAATGTTGAAAAGGCACAACGCGGGATTGTTTACATAGATGAAGTTGATAAAATTAGTAGAAAATCTGAGAACCCATCTATAACTAGAGATGTTTCAGGTGAAGGTGTACAACAAGCACTTTTAAAAATTATGGAAGGGACTATTGCTAGTGTTCCACCACAAGGTGGAAGAAAACATCCTCAGCAAGAATTTTTACAAGTTGATACAACAAATATTTTATTTATTTGTGGTGGTGCTTTTGCAGGATTAGATAAAATCATATCACAAAGAGATAAGGGAACTTCAATCGGTTTTGGCGCTGATGTAAAAAATACTCAAGATAAAAAGACTGGTGAGTGGATGAAAAGTTTAGAGCCAGAGGATTTATTAAGATATGGTCTTATACCGGAGTTTATTGGTAGGTTACCAATGATTGCTACTTTGGATGATTTAGACGAAAAATCTTTAATAAAAATATTACAAGAGCCAAAAAATTCTTTAACAAAACAATATCAAGAATTGTTTAAATTAGATGGTGCAAAACTAAGTTTTAAAGAAAGTGCATTAAAAGAAATTGCTCTTAAAGCAATTAGGAAAAAAACAGGAGCAAGAGGTTTAAGATCAATTCTGGAGAACATTTTACTAAAGACGATGTATGATTTACCAAGTCAAGAAAATATTAAAGAAGTCATAGTTGATTCTGCATCTGTTAAAGGTCAATCACAACCAATAATAGTTCATTCAGAAACAGAGGATAAATCTAAGCCTAACAAGACCTCAGCGGCGTAATATCCTTAATAAATTAGAAAAAGGTATTGCAATATAATTTATAATATCCATATTCTTAATTATGGACGTTAAAATTTCATTACCTTTGTTACCACTCAGAGACATAGTAGTGTTTCCTAGTATGGTGATTCCTCTATTTGTAGGTAGAGATAAATCTATATCTGCTCTTAATGAAGTAATGAAAAAAGATAAAAAGATTATTTTAGTTACTCAAAAGAACTCAGAAATAGATGACCCAAAAAAGACAGACATTTTTATGTATGGTTGTGAAGGTAGTATTCTTCAACTTTTAAAATTACCAGATGGAACTGTAAAAGTTTTAGTGGAAGGAGTAAAAAGAGTTAAGATTTTAGATTTTAAAGACAATGAAAAATTCATTACTTGTGAATTTACTCACTACAACGACATCATAAATAAAGATGAAGATCTATATCCGCTAGCTGCAACAGCTTTGAGAAGATTAGAAAAGTTAACATCAATTAATAAAAAAATTTCTAATGAAACTATTAATTCTATTAAACAATTAAAAGACCCTTCACAGATTGCTGATAATATTGCATCACATATAACTGCAACTATTTCAGAAAAACAACAAATTTTCGAGACCATAGATGTTAAGAAAAGATTAAATGCGATAATTAAGATAATGGAGAATGAAACAAGCATAATTGGTGTTGAAAAAAGAATTCGTGGAAGAGTTAAAACGCAAATGGAAAAAACTCAAAGAGAATATTATTTAAATGAACAACTAAAAGCTATTCAAAAAGAGTTAGGTGAAATTGAAGATGGAAAAGATGAAAATACTAGCCTTAATAAAGCAATAATTAAAGCAAGAATGCCTAAAGAGGTTGAAAAGAAATGTTTGCAGGAATTAAAAAAATTAAAAAATATGAGTCCAATGTCAGCTGAGGCAACAGTTGTAAGAAATTATTTAGATTGGATGACAGAACTTCCGTGGCATAAAAAAAGTGCCGTAGATATTGATCTTAAAAAAGCTTTGGAAATTTTAGACAAAGATCACTTCGGTTTGGAAAAAGTAAAAGAGAGAATTATTGAATTCTTAGCTGTCCAAAAAAGAATGGAAAAAATAAAAGGGCCTATTTTATGTTTAGTTGGCCCTCCTGGTGTTGGGAAAACATCATTAGGAAAATCAATAGCAAAAGCCACTAATAGAGAATTTGTAAGAATGTCAGTTGGTGGTATGAGAGATGAAGCGGAAATAAGAGGACATAGAAGAACATACATAGGTTCTCTACCTGGTAAAATAATCCAAATGATGAAAAAAGCTGGCACAAAAAATCCTTTAATTCTCTTGGATGAAATTGATAAAATTGGGAATGACTATCGAGGTGACCCATCATCAGCATTACTGGAAGCATTAGATCCAGAGCAAAATACAACTTTTAACGATCACTACCTTGAGGTTGATTATGATTTGTCAGATGTTATGTTTGTAACGACAGCTAACACTTTAAATATTCTTCCGCCTCTACTAGATAGAATGGAAGTTATAAGACTCGCAGGTTATACGGAAGATGAAAAAATAAATATTGCAAACAAATATTTATTACCAAAACAAATTAAAGATAATGGTGTCAAAGATAAAGAGATGAGTTTACAAAATGACATTATTCAAGAAATTATCAGAAGCTACACAAAAGAGTCTGGTGTTAGAAATTTAGAAAGAGAAATTTCTAAAGTTGCTAGAAAAGTAGTTAAGAAAGTTGTTTCTGGAGAAGAAAAAGAAGTCAAGATTAATAAGGAAAATTTGTCAGATTTTTTAGGGGTTCCCAAGTTTAAATCAGGTGAATTGGAAACTGAAAATAGAGTTGGAATAGTTACTGGCTTGGCATGGACTGAATATGGTGGAGAAATTTTGAAAATTGAAACTGCTACAATGCCAGGTAAAGGAAGAATGCAAATAACAGGTAAGCTTGGAGATGTAATGCAGGAGTCGGTCAAAGCTGCAAAATCTTTTGTTAGATCTAAGTGTTTAGAATATGGAATAATTCCTCCATTATTTGAAAAAAAAGATTTTCACATTCACGTTCCCGAGGGTGCTACACCAAAAGATGGACCATCAGCAGGAATTGGTATGGTTACTTCTATAGTATCATCTATAACAAGTATTCCAGTTAAAAGAGATGTTGCTATGACAGGTGAAGTTACTTTAACAGGTCAAGTATTGCCAATTGGCGGATTGAAAGAAAAACTTATTGCAGCGCATAGAGCAGGGATCAAAGAAGTTTTAATTCCAAAAGAAAATGAGAAAGACTTAGTTGATATGCCAAAAAAAATAATTGATGAAATTAAAATAACTCCTGTTGAATATGCTGATGAAGTTTTAAAAATTGCTTTAACCAAAGAACTTAAAAAAACAGAGTGGGTTGAAGTTGATATTTCTAAAAAAGACGACAAGTCTCAAGCTAGTATTCAGTAAAAATTAAATTATGGAATTATATATCATTTTATTGGTAGTCGTTTTTGTCACTTATTATCTAACAAGACCGACATCGAAAACAGAGAAAGATAATTTTAACTCCAAAAATAATTGGAGAGGTGGATTTTAAAAAATTATCTTTTATTTATAACAACTAATTAATCTTGACCTTATTTTACTAAAAGATATAACCAACTTTTTGGTTTGGGCGGTTAGCTCAGTTGGTAGAGCATCTCGTTTACACCGAGGGGGTCAAAGGTTCGAGTCCTTTACTGCCCACCAAAAGAATCAAAAGTGGGGGTGTAGCTCAGTTGGTTAGAGCGATCGCCTGTCACGCGATAGGTCGAGGGTTCGAGTCCCTTCACTCCCGCCACTTATCTAATTTAAAGCTGATAATTGTTATCAATTGAGGTGTATATTTTGAATAATGTGACCTAACACCACTTCATCTAGCTTTAAAAAATGATATATATTCCACCATGACAGCGGAATTTTTAAGTGATTATTTACCCATTATATTGTTCCTAATTATTGCATTAGGACTTAGTTGTGCGTTTATAGTAATTAATTTTATATTATCTCCAAAAAACCCAGATCCTGAAAAGTTGTCAGCTTATGAATGTGGATTTGAACCATTCGAAGATTCAAGAATGGAATTTGATGTAAGGTTCTATTTAGTTGCAATTTTATTTATTATTTTTGATCTTGAAATTGCATTTTTATTTCCGTGGGCAGTCTCTTTAGGAAATATTGGTATTTTAGGTTTTACGTCAATGATGATTTTTTTATTCATACTTACAATTGGATTTATTTATGAATGGAAAAAAGGTGCATTAGACTGGGAATAAAATTTTTTTTTAATGAATAATAAATTAGATCAAGTGCCTGACGAATTTAAACAACTTGCAGAGGATTTTGGCAAGAACGGGTTTATAACAACATCATTAGAAAATTTAGTAAATTGGTCAAGATCCGGATCATTGCATTGGATGACTTTTGGTCTTGCTTGCTGTGCCGTTGAGATGATGCAAACAGCTATGCCAAGATATGATCTTGAGAGGTTTGGCGCTGCTCCTAGAGGCTCACCCAGACAATCTGATGTAATGATAGTTGCAGGTACTTTAACAAATAAGATGGCACCAGCATTAAGAAAAGTTTATGATCAAATGCCGGAACCGAGATATGTTATATCAATGGGAAGTTGTGCGAATGGCGGTGGTTATTATCATTATTCATATTCTGTCGTAAGAGGTTGTGATCGTATAGTGCCTGTTGATGTTTATGTACCAGGTTGCCCACCTTCTGCTGAAGCATTGTTATATGGAATAATGCAATTACAAAAAAAAATTAGAAATAAAGGATCTTTTAACAGGTAAAATGATAAATTTAATTGATTTAGAGAAAAAAATAAATTCAGAACTTACGACAAAAATAAAAAAGACCTCAATAAAACATGACCAAATTTATGTTGAAATTGATAAAGATGATTTTATTGATGTTGTCTTGTTTATTAAAACAAACAAAGATACTAAATTTAGACAGCTTATTGATATTACTGTTGTAGATTATCCAGAGGAAACACAAAGATTTAAGATTGTGTATTTATTTTTAAGTCACGAATTTAATCATAGATTGATACTAAGTTATTCAATCAATGAAAATGAACTTATCTCTTCTTTAACATCTATATTTCCATCAGCCAATTGGATGGAAAGAGAAGTTTTTGACATGTATGGAGTAAATTTTAAAGATCATCCTGATCTAAGAAGAATTTTGACTGACTATGGTTTTGAAGGTCACCCTTTAAGAAAAGATTTTCCTTTGACCGGACATTCAGAGGTTAGATATAGCGAGGAGAAAAAAAAAGTTATCAGTGAGCCTGTCAAATTAGAACAAAATTATAGAAATTTTGATTATGAAAGTCCCTGGGAAGGTACAAAATATATAAAAGAAATATCAGAAACTAATGACAAAAAAAATTAAAAATCTGAATTTGAATTTTGGTCCTCAACATCCTGCTGCCCATGGTGTTTTAAGACTAATTCTTGAACTTGATGGTGAGGTTGTAGAAAAAGCAGACCCGCATATTGGTTTATTGCATCGAGGAACAGAAAAATTAATCGAAAATAAAACATATATGCAAGCAGTCCCATATTTTGATCGACTTGATTATGTTGCTCCCATGAACCAAGAACATGCTTTTGCTTTAGCTATTGAAAAAATCCTTGATATCGATGTTCCAATAAGAGCACAATATATAAGAGTTATGTTTTGTGAAATTGGAAGAATATTAAGTCATATATTAAATGTTACCACTCAAGCTTTAGATGTAGGTGCTTTAACACCATCATTATGGGGATTTGAGGAAAGAGAGACATTAATGACTTTTTACGAACGAGCGTCTGGATCAAGATTGCACGCAAATTATTTCAGAGCTGGTGGAGTTCATCAAGATTTACCAGCTGGTTTAGAAAATGATATAGCAAAATTTTGTGAAACTTTTCCAAAAATAATAAATGATCTTGAGAACCTTTTAACTGATAATAGAATATTTAAGCAAAGAAACGTGGATATTGGAGTGGTAAGTAAAGATGATGCACTAGACTACTCTTTTAGTGGTGTCATGATTAGAGGTTCAGGAATACCGTGGGATTTAAGAAAATCTCAACCCTACGATTGCTATGATCAGTTAGAATTTAAAATTCCAGTAGGTAAAAATGGTGATTGTTATGATCGATATTTATGTAGAATTGAGGAAATGAAGGAAAGTGTATCAATTATAAAACAATGTTTAGCAAGGATGGAGAAAGGTCCAATTAAAACTTTTGATGGTAAAATATCCCCTCCATCTAAAGCAGAGATAAAACAATCTATGGAAGCATTGATACATCACTTTAAATTATTTACTGAGGGATATCGTGTACCAAAAGACGAAATTTATACTGCTGTAGAAGCACCCAAAGGTGAATTTGGTGTTTATTTAATCTCAGATGGATCTAGTAAACCTTATAAGTGCAAGATTAGAGCGCCAGGATTTTCACATTTACAATCAATGGATTATTTAATTAAGGGTCACATGTTAGCAGATGTACCTGCTGTTCTTGGTTCACTAGATATAGTTTTTGGGGAGGTCGATAGATGAGTTTAAGAAGACCTGCAAAAAATCAACCTGAAAATTTTGAATTTAACCCTTCTTCATTAGAGGCAGCAAAAAATATTGTTGCCAAATATCCTGAAGGTAAGCAACAAAGTGCTGTGATGGCATTGTTATACATTGCTCAAAAACAAAATGATAACTGGATACCTTTAGCTGCAATGAAGTACATCGCAAAATTTTTAAATATGCCATACATAAAAGTATATGAAGTTGCTACTTTCTATAGCATGTATAATTTATCACCTGTGGGTAAATATTTTGTTCAAGTATGTACCACAACTCCATGCATGATAAGAGGTGCGAATAAATTAGTCGAGGCATGTAAAGAAAAAATTTCAGAAGATGAATCGGTCCTTTCAAATGATAAAAGTTGTTCATGGATGGAAGTTGAGTGTCTTGGTGCATGTGTCAATGCACCGATGATGCAAATTAATGACGACTATTATGAAGATCTTGATAAAGAAAAAACTTTAAAAATTTTAGATAAAATTTTAAAGGGAGAAAAACCAACACCTGGCTCCTATAGAGGAAGAATAAATAATGAACCAGAAAATAATAGAAAAACATTAATGGATTTAAAAAATGCTTAAAGATCAAGACAGAATTTTTCAAAACTTATACAATGATTTGGGACCTGATCTGACTTCATCTCAAAAAAGAGGTGATTGGGTTAATACAAAAGAAATAACTGATAAGGGCAGAGACTGGATTATAAATGAAATCAAAGACTCTCAACTTAGAGGAAGAGGTGGTGCAGGTTTTCCAACAGGTTTAAAATGGTCTTTTGCACCTAAAGAGGTCGGCTCTAGACCTCATTATTTAGTCATCAATGGAGATGAGTCTGAGCCAGGCACTTGTAAAGATAGAGATATTTTAAGATTTGAACCTCATAAATTAATCGAAGGTTGTTTGATTGCATCTTATGCGATTCAAGCACATGTTTGTTATATTTATATTAGAGGTGAATATTTTGTAGACGGACAAAAGCTACAAGCGGCAATAGACGAGGCTTATGAAAAAAAACTATTAGGTAAAAACGCTGCAGGCACTGGATGGGATTTGGATATTTATATCCACTATGGAGCTGGAGCATATATTTGTGGAGAGGAAACTGCATTACTTGAGAGTATTGAAGGAAATAAAGGTCAACCAAGATTAAAACCTCCTTTTCCAGCACTAATTGGACTTTATGGTTGCCCAACAATAATTAATAATGTGGAAACTATAGCTGTTGTACCAACTATATTAAGAAGAGGTGGGAAATGGTTTGCATCTTTAGGAAGAGAAAAAAATACGGGTACTAAAATTTTTTGTATATCTGGAAATGTAAATAATCCTTGTAATGTTGAGGAAGAAATGAACATTCCGCTAAAAGAACTAATTGAAGTACATGCTGGTGGTGTCATAGGTGGCTGGGATAATTTACAAGCTGTCATACCTGGTGGATCATCAATGCCATTAATACCAAAAGATAAATGTGAGACTTTGACTATGGACTTCGACTCATTAATGGCTGAAAAAAGTGGATTAGGTACAGCTGGTGTAGTTGTGATTAATAAAGATCAAGACATTATAAAATGTATGGCTCGAATAGCGAGATTTTACAAACATGAAAGTTGTGGCCAATGCACACCTTGTAGAGAAGGTTCGGGCTGGATGTGGAGAATGCTTGAAAGAATGGCAAAAGGAGAAGCGTCCAAAGATGAGATAGACATGTTAGGTGATGTTACAAAACAAATAGAAGGTCATACGATTTGTGCATTTGGCGAGGGTTCTTCTTGGCCAGTTCAAGGTTTATTAAGACATTTCAAAGATGAAATTAAAAAAAGAAATAAATTTGATCCAATTGTAAAAGAAAATAAAAATATTCCTTATTTGGTAGATCAACACTTATTGGATAAAAATGCTTAAATTAAAAGTAAACGATATTGAAGTAGAGGTTGAGGAAGGGTTGACTGTTCTTCAAGCTTGTGAAAAAGCAGGCGCAGAAATACCAAGATTTTGTTATCACGAAAAATTATCAATAGCTGGTAACTGCAGAATGTGTTTAGTTGAAATGGAAAAATCTCCAAAACCAATAGCCTCATGTGCAATGCCCGCAGCAGATGGAATGGTTATAAAAACTAATACTCCAAAAATAGAGAAATCAAGGAAAGGTGTGATGGAGTTTTTATTAGCAAATCATCCGTTGGATTGTCCAGTGTGTGATCAGGGTGGGGAATGTGATCTTCAAGATCAATCGATGTTTTATGGAATAGACAAGTCAAGATTTAAAGAAAACAAAAGAGCAGTGCCTGAGAAAAATATGGGTCCACTGATCAAAACTCAAATGACAAGATGTATTCATTGTACAAGGTGTGTGAGATTTGCAACCGAGATAGCTGGAGTTCCTGAGTTAGGTGCAATTGGAAGAGGTGAGGATATGCAAATTACTACATATTTAGAGCAATCAGTTCAATCAGAACTGTCAGGAAACGTAATCGATCTTTGTCCAGTAGGAGCTCTAACATCTAAGCCTTATGTTTTTGAAGCAAGACCATGGGAATTGAAGAAAACGCAGACAATTGATGTAATGGATGCGGTTGGTTCAAATATTCGAGTTGATACCTATGATTGGGAAGTGAAAAGAGTTTTACCTGTTATAAATGAAGATATAAATGAAGAGTGGATTTCAGATAAAACAAGATACGCTTGTGATGGATTATTAAATCAAAGATTAGACACTCCTTATATAAAGTATAATAATAAATTTGAAAAAGCCTCTTGGGATGAGGTTTACAAAATCATCAAATCAAAAATAGAAAATGCAAATAAAGATAAAATTTGTGGATTTGTTGGTGATCTAACAAATATGGAGACAAGTTTTATTTTCAAAGAATTTTTAGAGAGAACAATTGATACGAAAAAATATGATTTTAGATCTTCAAAAAGATTTATCGACAATTCTAAAAGAGAAAATTATTTATTCAATTCATCGATAAACGGAATTGAAGAAGCAGATTTAATTTTATTGATAGGCACAAATCCTAGATTTGAAGCAACAATGATTAATGCGAGAATTCGAAAAGCATATTTAAGTAATAATACTAGAGTTATCTCTTTAAACGATCTTGGAGATCTAACTTACAACTATCAAAGTTTAAATGGGAAGGTAAAAACTATCAAAGATATATTTGAAAATAATGATGAATTATCAAAAGAAATTATTGAGTCAAAAAAACCAATGATTGTATTTGGCGAGTCTTTTTTTAAAATTAAATCAGCAAGTTATTTATTTAATTTATCTAAAGAATTTTTATCCAAGAATAATAAACTAAATGATGATTGGAATCCAATTAATATATTATCAGTGGATGCAGGTACAGTTGGAAATTTAGATTTAGATATAATTGATAAAAGTAATAAAATTCTAGATGAACTTCATGAAAATAAATTTGAAATTATTTTTTTACTTGGCCAAGATAATTTAGATTTTAAAAAGAAAGATGAATTTATTATCTATCAAGGAAGTCATGGAGATAGAGGTGCAGAAATTGCAGATATAATTTTACCAGGTGCTGCTTATACTGAACAATCTGGACATTACACTAACTTGGAAGGTAAATTACAAAAAGCTTATAAAGCATCTTACCCCCCAGGTGATGCAAAAGAGGACTGGCAAATTATAAATGATCTCGCTGAGATTATGAATAATAGAAAACTTTTTAATGATAAAGATGAACTCGAAAGTAGTATGTTTAACTATTTAAAAGTGAATAAAGATCAGCAAACTTCAGAATTTGATCATGAATTTAATAAAAGCGATTTTACTGATGAATTTTTAAAAGTTGATTATAAAGACTACTATTTTTCTAATGTAATTGCACGTTCATCAAAAACTATGCTTGAATGTAATAACGCAAAAATTGATTTAAAAAAAACAGGGACAGAAGGTTAATTCATGGAATACTTAAATATTATTTTTCAAGAAAGTTACAAAATTTTATTTTTGTTAGTGCCTGTTTTAGTTTCAGTCGCTATGATCGTTTGGTTGGATCGAAGAGTTTGGGCTTTTGTTCAAAAAAGACAAGGTCCAAATGTTGTTGGTCCATTTGGCTTATTACAATCCCTAGCAGATGCCCTAAAATATATTTTCAAGGAAATTATAATACCTGCTAGTTCAAACAAAGTAATTTTTATTCTTGCTCCAATAATAACAATGACTCTAGCTCTAATAGCATGGGCTGTAATTCCTTTTGGAGTTGAACAAGTATTAGCAGATATAAATGTTGGAATTTTATATATTTTTGCTGTCTCATCATTGGGTGTGTATGGGATAATAATGGGTGGATGGGCATCGAATTCAAAATATCCTTTCTTAGGAGCAATTAGATCTGCTGCACAAATGGTATCTTATGAAGTATCGATTGGTATTATTATAATTAATGTCTTATTGTGCGTTGGATCTCTAAACTTGAATGATATTGTAGTTGCTCAAAAAGAAATGTGGTTTGTAATACCATTATTTCCAATGTTTGTAATTTTTTTTATATCAGCTTTAGCTGAAACGAATAGACCACCCTTTGATTTACCAGAGGCAGAGGCTGAATTAGTTGCGGGTTACCAAACAGAATATTCTGGGATGATGTATGCAATGTTTTGGTTGGGAGAATATGCAAATATTTTGTTAATGTGTGCACTAGGGTCAATTTTATTTTTAGGAGGCTGGTTATCTCCAATCGATCTTTATCCTTTTAATTTAATACCTGGCGCTATTTGGTTAATTTTCAAAATTTTATTTTTATTTATTCTTTTTGCGTTGGTCAAAGCGATTGTTCCAAGATATAGATATGATCAACTTATGAGACTAGGTTGGAAAATATTTTTACCATTATCTTTAACTTATGTTGTTTTGACAGCAAGTTATCTTTTTTACTTTAATCTTTTACCTACAATATAAATGAAAATATCAAGATTTTTTAAAACAATATTAATGACCGATTTTATCAGTGGGCTTTTTATTGCTGTTAAGGAACTTTTCAAATCAAAAAAAACGATAAATTATCCATTTGAAAAAGGCAAAATTAGTCCAAGATATAGAGGTGAACACGCATTGAGAAGATATCCTAATGGAGAAGAAAGATGTATAGCTTGTAAATTGTGTGAAGCTGTCTGCCCTGCTCAAGCAATTACAATTGAATCTGCCGAAAGAGCTGATGGAAGCAGAAAAACAACTCGCTATGATATTGATATGATGAAATGTATTTATTGTGGGTTATGTGAAGAGTCTTGTCCTGTAGATGCAATTGTCCAGGGACCAAATTTTGAATTTTCAACTGAAACTCGTGAAGAACTCTATTATACAAAAGAAAAGCTCCTAGATAACGGAGATAGATGGGAAAATGTTTTAGCGGCAAATATTAAATCAGACAATCCATACAGATAATTTATGATTGCACATGCAATATTTTTTTATGTCTTTTCTGTAATTGCAGTTGTTTCCGCCATAATGGTAACTGTTTCTAAAAACACAGTTCATTCAGTTTTTTTTTTAATTCTTGATTTTATAAGTATATCTTGCCTCTTCATAATGATTGGTGCAGAATTTTTGGGGATGATTATGTTGATAGTTTATGTTGGGGCAGTTGCAGTGCTATTTTTGTTTGTCGTAATGATGCTTAATGTTGCTCAACAAAAAAATCAGTGGTTTGTTTCAAAAGATAGCTCAAGACATATTCCTATAGGATTATTAATAAGTGTAATAATTTTTTTTGAATTAATTATTGTAATAGGTGGATGGAAATATAAGCCTGATTTATTTAATTCTGCAAAATCATCACTAGAGAACGGGGTCAGTAACACTCATTCATTAGGTCAGGTTTTATACACTGATTATATACATGTGTTTCAAATTAGTGGGATGATACTTTTGATTGCCATGATAGGTGCAATAGTCCTTACTTTTAGACAAAGAGAGGGTGTTAAAAAACAAAGTTATTTAAAACAAATATCTAGAGAAAGGACTGAAGGTGTGGAAGTACTTGAAGTTGCGTCTAACAAAGGAGTAAAAATAGATGATTGATATAGGTTTAGGTCATTATTTAACTTTAGGTGCTGTTATTTTTAGTATTGGAATAATTGGTATATTTCTTAATAGAAAAAATATTATTGTAATCTTGATGAGTATTGAACTTATCTTATTAGCTGTAAATATTAATTTAGTATCTTTTTCAATTTATTTAGGAGATCTTTCTGGTCAAGTGTTTACCCTCTTTATACTAACTGTGGCTGCAGCTGAGGCTGCAATTGGTCTTGCGATCATAGTTGTTTATTTTAGAAACTCTGGAACTATTCGAGTAGAGGAGATAGATAAACTAAAAGGTTAAAATGGAAATTTCAATCATAGCATTACCATTAATAGCTTCAATTATCTCAGGATTTTTTGGAAAATTAATAGGAGATAGAAGTTCAGAAATTATTACTAGCCTGTTGGTATCTATTTCAGCAATTTTTTCTGTCCTCGTTTTGTATGAGGTTGTTGTTAATCAATATCAAGAGAACATCATCATAGCGACATGGATTAGCTCTGGATCGCTTGAAGTAAATTGGTCAATGAAAATTGATTCATTATCTGCTGTGATGTTGGTTGTTGTTACATCAGTTTCTGCCTTAGTTCATATTTATTCAATCGGTTATATGTCTCATGACCCGCACAAACCAAGATTTATGGCTTACTTATCTTTATTTACATTTGCAATGCTGATGTTAGTTACTGCAGATAATTTCATTCAATTATTTTTTGGTTGGGAAGGTGTAGGTTTATGTTCGTATTTTTTAATAGGATTTTGGTTTAAAAAAGAGTCAGCAAACAAAGCTGCAATTAAAGCATTTGTCGTGAATAGAGTAGGTGATTTTGGATTTGCCCTAGGAATATTTTTAATTTTTTATTTATTTGGAACTGTAAATTATACTGAGGTTTTTGCTGAAATTCCAAACATTACAGATAAAAATTTGGTATTTTTAGGTATCACATTTAATGCTGTAGATTTGATTTGCTTACTTTTATTCATTGGTGCAATGGGTAAATCAGCACAAATTTTACTTCATACCTGGTTGCCAGACGCTATGGAAGGACCAACACCTGTTTCTGCCTTAATTCATGCCGCCACTATGGTAACAGCAGGAGTTTTTCTAGTTGTAAGGTGTTCACCTATTTATGAATACTCTGATCTAGCTTTAAATATCATTACAATTGTTGGTATGAGTACCGCATTCTTTGCTGCAACAGTAGCTCTGGTACAAAATGATATAAAAAAAATAATTGCGTATTCTACTTGTAGCCAATTAGGTTACATGTTTTTTGCCACTGGCGTGGGAGCATATAATGTTGCAATGTTTCATTTATTCACTCACGCGTTTTTTAAAGCACTATTATTTTTAGGATCTGGTTCAGTTATTCATGCTTTTAAAGACGAACAAAATATAAATTATATGGGCGGAGTGTGGAAAAAACTTCCATACACCTATTCACTAATGATTATAGGAACGCTAGCTTTAACAGGGTTTCCATTTTTGTCAGGTTTTTATTCTAAAGATGCAATAATTGAATTTGCATATTTGAGAGGAAATACAACAGGTTATTATGCTGCTGGTATAGGTATTTTTACAGCATTTCTTACATCAATTTATTCTTGGAGATTAATTTTTAAAACTTTTCATGGTGAGTATAATAATAAAGAGATTAAGATAGATGAGACACACGAGTCTCCTATCGTGATGTTGATACCTCTAGTTTTATTATCAATTGGTGCAATATTTGCAGGATTTTTATTTAAAGAATTATTTATTGGTTATGAAGGTTTAAATAATTTTTGGCGTGACTCAATATTTTTTCTAAAACCATTAAGCACTGATCACCCACCACTATGGTTTTTATTACTTACTCCAACTTTGGTAATATTATCTATCCCACTAGCATATTATTTATTCCTTAAAAATAAAAATTTACCTGAACGATTAGCTAGTATAAATAAACCGCTTTATCAGTTTTTGTTAAATAAATGGTATTTTGATGAACTTTATGATGTTTTATTTGTTAAACCATCAAAAAAATTAGGTTTATTTTTATGGAAGTTCTTTGATTTGAAAATTATCGATGGGTTTGGTCCAGACGGTATTTCGTCGATGATCAAAAAATTTTCAGTAAAAGCTAATAAATTTCAAAGTGGATACATATATCAATATGCTTTTGTGATGTTACTTGGTTTTTCTGCTTTATTAACATTCTTAATTGTAAAATAATGAACTTTCCTATTCTTTCTTCTTTGATTTTATTACCATCAATTGGAGCTTTATTCTTATTTTTTACCAAAAGTGATAAAAAAAATAATTTTACTGGAAAATATGTTGCTTTATTTACTTCAGCAGTAAATTTTTTTTTATCAATTTATCTATGGATATTATTTGATCCAACAACTTCTGAGTTTCAATTTGTTGAGGAAAGAATTTGGATTAAAGATTTAATAAATTACAAGGTAGGTGTTGATGGTATTTCAATTTTGTTTATTTTACTCACAACATTTATTACACCCCTTTGTATTGTATCGGTAAATAATTCAATCAAAGAGAGACTAAGTGAATTTTTGATAGCTGTACTTATCATGGAGTCTTTTATGATCGGTGTATTCTGCTCTTTAGACCTTGTTATTTTTTATTTATTTTTTGAGGCAGGTTTAATTCCTATGTTTTTAATTATTGGTATCTGGGGTGGTGCCAGAAGAGTTTATTCAGCATTTAAATTTTTTTTGTATACCTTGCTTGGTTCAGTTTTAATGTTAGTAGCTATAATTACAATTTATTGGCTGAATGGAACTACAGATGTAGTTGAACTTTATAATTCTGGAATTGATATAAAGTATCAAAATCTTTTATGGTTAGCTTTTTTTAGCTCTTTTGCAGTTAAAACTCCTATGTGGCCAGTTCATACATGGTTACCAGATGCTCATGTTGAAGCACCAACAGCAGGATCTGTTTTATTAGCAGCTATATTATTAAAAATGGCAGGTTATGGTTTTATAAGATTTTCTCTTGGATTATTTCCGGCAGCATCAGAAATCTTTACCCCATTGATTTACACACTCAGTGTAATTGCGATTATTTTTACTTCTTTCATAGCTTTAATGCAGGAAGATATGAAAAAGCTAATTGCTTATTCATCAGTTGCCCATATGGGTTATGTTACTTTAGGAATTTTTACTATTCAGCAACAAGGTATTGAGGGAAGTATTATTCAGATGATCAGTCATGGACTAGTTTCTGCAGCACTTTTTTTATGTGTAGGTGTTGTTTATGACAGAATGCATTCAAGACTTATAAATACTTATGGTGGTATCGTGAGTATTATTCCAAAATATTCTATTTTGTTTATGTTGTTTACTTTAGCAGCTCTAGGCCTACCTGGAACAAGTGGTTTTGTTGGGGAGTTTTTAATTTTGATGGGTGCATTTAAGGATAATTTTTTAGTAGCTGTGATTGCTAGCTTAGGGGTAATTATTGGTGCTGCATATATGCTTTGGTTATATAAAAGAGTAGTTTTTGGGAAATTAATAAATACAGATTTGAAACAGATGTTTGATTTAAATAGATCTGAGTTATTTATTTTGTCTTGTTTAGCTGTACCAACTCTATTTTTTGGATTTTATCCAGATCCTCTAATTAACACAATTGAGGTTTCCATCTCAGATTTAATTGATCAATATAATTTTAAATTAGCAAGTAAAACATAATGGAAAATTTACAATTAGTATTACCCGAAATATTTCTATCTTTGTCGATAATGTTTTTATTAATATTAGGTGTTTTTAAAAAAAATAGCTCAAGACTTGTTCAGAGTCTTTCTTTAGCTGTTTTGATTGTAACCGCTGTTATCACTTTTAACGAAACAATTGGTATTAACGAAACAAAATTATTTAATAATAGTATTATTATTGATTATTTATCTTCTTTAATGAAGATAATTACTTTATTAGCTGCTTTCTTAGTCCTAATCATTTCTTCGAACTATCTTAAAACTTTTCAAATCTTTAAGATTGAGTATCCAATATTAATTTTAAGTTCTGTATTAGGAATGATGGTTATGATTAATTCTAATGACTTAATTGTATTTTATATGGGCCTTGAGCTTCAGTCGTTGGCCTTATATGTTTTAGCTACATTCAATAGAGATGAAATCAAATCTTCTGAAGCGGGACTAAAATATTTTGTTCTAAGTGCTCTATCCTCCGGTTTATTGCTCTATGGTTGCTCTTTAATATATGGATTTACTGGATCTACCAATTTTGATGTAATAGCTGATCAATTAAATTCAAATGAGTATGCGTTGACATTTGGTATCGTATTTATTTTAGTGGGACTAGCCTTTAAGATTTCTGCTGTTCCTTTTCATATGTGGGCTCCAGATGTATATGAAGGTTCACCTACTTCGGTGACATTATTTTTTACAATGGTTCCAAAAATAGCAGCACTGACAGTATTTATAAGATTTTTATATGTACCATTTTTAAATCTGATTGATCAGTGGCAAATGATTTTAATTTTTTTATCAATCGCATCAATGCTATTTGGTGCTATCGCAGCCATAGGACAAACAAATTTGAAAAGGCTTGTTGCTTATAGCTCCATAGGTCATGTTGGTTACGCTCTAGCTGGTGTAGCGGCAGGTACTAATGATGGCATTCAAAGTTCAGTAATTTATATAACTATATATATACTAATGAACTTAGGATTATTTTCATGCTTGTTAATGTTGAAACGAGACAATAACTATTACGAAAAAATAGATGATTTGTCAGGTTTGTCTAAAAATCATCCAATGCTAGCGTTATCATTACTAATAATTTTATTTTCACTAGCTGGGATTCCTCCTTTGGCTGGTTTTTTTGCTAAGTTTTATGTTTTTAAAGCAGTCATTGAACAATCAATGTATTTTTTAGCAATCGTTGGTTTATTATCCACAGTCGTTGCAGCTTTTTATTATTTAAGGTTAATTAAAATTATGTATTTTGATGAGCAAAAAGAAAAATATGATACTGATCATGGTTTTTGGTTAAAATTTTCTTTAACAGCATCTACATTGTTAATTCTGATATACTTCATATTTCCGAGCCAATTAATAGAGGTAGTTTCCAGAATTAACATAATTTAATGAAATTCAGAATTTTAAGATTTAAAAAATTAAGAAGCACGAATGATACAGCCATAAGAATGGTTAAAAGTTCCAATTTAAATTATGGAATGATAATTGCTGATAGCCAAAGTAATGGGCGTGGGCAGTACGGAAGAAAATGGATTTCATTTAAAGGAAATTTGTTTGTAAGTTTTTTCTATAATTTAGAAAATATGGATTTAAATTTAACTAAAATTACAAAATTTAATTGTATATTAGTAAAAAAACTAATTTCAAAATATTATAAAAAAAGAATTGTATATAAAAAACCAAATGATTTGTTAATTAAAGGAAAAAAAATTTGCGGAATTCTCCAAGA
>CACKAY010000012.1:0-22334 GCA_902598265.1 uncultured Pelagibacteraceae bacterium | reverse complement strand
AAATTTGACAAAGGTAATTGGTTTAATTGCTTGTTTGATTGGTGTTTTTGTCATTATTATTAAAGGTGATATTGATTTATTAATTAATCTTAGATTTACAATTGGTGATTTATGGATGTTAGCTGCTGCAGTTGGTTGGGCTTTATATTCTATTTATTTATTTTATTGGAAATCAAAATTAAAAATTTTCGATAGATTTGCTATGATTTCCTTTTTTGGTGCTTTAAGTTTGTTACCCTTTTATGTTGGTGAGGAATTATTTTATAAAGAGACTATTTTTGTAACAGAATTTTATTTATGGGTGATTTTTGCTGCTATATCGCCAGGGATAATTGCCTTTACACTTTATACTATAGCTCAAAAAAAATTAGGTGCATCTTTAACTGGCTTTACACTTTATGTTTTTACAGTTTACGGTGCAATTTATGGATACTTTTTATTTGACGAAAAATTTGAAAACTACCATATTATTGGGACTATTCTGGTATTTTTTGGCGTATATTTAGCAAAGAAAAATAATGTTAAAAAGGTTTAGGAATAGTTTGTTATTATTTTTACAACTAACAATTTTAGTTTACCTATTTCTCTTAGTATTTCTTTATTTTTATCAAAGGAACTTAATGTATCATCCCGATGAAAATAATTATTTTGATGACAAACTCTCAGTTTATATTGAAAAAGTAAAAGTCCCAACCCAAGATGGATTAGATTTATTGGGTTGGTATCATGAAAAAGATATAAAAAAAAATAAAACAATTCTATTTTTTCATGGAAATGCTGGATCTTTAGAAAATAGAATTCATAAATTAAATCATTTTAGAGACATGAGTGTTAATTTTTTAATAATTGCTTGGAGAGGTTTTAGTGGTAACGAGGGCAAACCATCAGAGTCCGGGTTATATGAGGATGGTGAAAGTGCAATTAAATGGTTGGTAAAAAAAGGTGTAGATGAAAAAAATATAGTAATTTATGGAGAATCATTAGGAACAGGAGTTGCAACACATTTATCTCAGAACAAAGAGTTTGCAGGTGTTATTTTAGAAACTCCATTCACATCAATGATTGATGCGGCTAAAAAATTTTATCCATATATACCTGTTGGTCTTTTACTCAAAGATAAATTTGAAAATAAAAACAAAATTAAAAATATTAAATCTCCAATTTTGATAATGCATGGTGAAAAAGATCAAATTGTTCCTTTTGAGATGGGTAAAAAGATGTTTGAGATAGCTAATGAACCCAAATATTCGTATTTTACCAAATATGACAATCATATGATGGAGTATGACGAGAGTCTTGTAAAAGCACTAAACTCTTTTTTGATTCATTTAAATTAAGCCATATTCTAAACAAATATTTTTCAAGATTTAAGATTAAGTTTAAAAAGTGAAAAATGTTTTTATTATTATAATTTTATTCATAACTTTAAAAAAGCTTTGCTTTTTCGAAAGATAATTCATTTTATCCTGATGATTTATTTCACATAGATCATATGGACTCTCACAACAAAAAATTTGCGCTATATTTTAAGGGGCGAGAGAAATCGATTTTAGCTAGAGGTGAAGAAAGTAATTATATAAATGATTATCCAAAAGATCTTTATATCTATAATTATTCAACAAAGTCTTCTTCACCATTGATCTCTTATGATTGGTTTCCCTCTCAAGCCAAGTTTCATTTAGAGGAATATGACTTTCCTGTATTTCCAGACGACTTTGCTTATTATCTTTTAAAAGATGATAAAACACTGGTGATGATTAGTGCAGTTAAAAGTTTAAACGCAAACTTTAAGTATGATATTTTTAATAAGAAACTTGAACTTTACCCCACTACAGGAAAATTTGATTTTATTATTTCGTCTTTTTCTAAGGATTGTGGGCATTATAAATTTAAAGATAATTATAAGTGTAGTATTTATAAACCTTTAATCTCGAGTAATTTAATCAATTAACCTGCGTAAAAGCTTCAGCAAATTTTTCTGCATTAAATAATTGTAAGTCGTCTTCTTTTTCGCCCAAGCCTAAAGCAATAATAGGTAATTGATATTTTTTTGCTATCGCCAATAGAATACCGCCTTTGGCAGTTCCATCTAATTTGGTCATGATTAGACCAGTTAATGGAATAATTTTGTTAAATTCTTCTACTTGATTAATTACATTCTGTCCCGATGTTGCGTCTAAAACTAAAATAATGTTGTGAGGGGCATCCTGGTCAATTTTTTTTGTTACATTGGCTATCTTTTTATATTCCTCCATTAAATTTTTTTTATTTTGTAGTCTTCCAGCAGTATCGATTAATACTTGGTGAAAATTATTTTTGATTGCTTCTTCAACTGCTTTATATGCGACTGATGCTGGATCAGAACCTTGAGATGATTTAGTTATTTTAACGTCAATTTTATTTGCCCAGTTTTCTAATTGTTCAATAGCTGCTGCTCGAAAAGTATCAGAAGCGGCAAACATAACTTTGTTCCCGTTAGTTTTTAAAATTTTACCTATTTTACCAATAGTTGTTGTTTTGCCAACACCATTCACACCTGAGATTAATGTTGCATTGAGTTTATCTTTTTTTTCGAAAAAAGAATTATTCTCTAAAGGTTTCATTAGATTAATAATATATTCTTTTAAAATAAGATTTATCTCGGTTGATAAATCTTTATTTGGATCGATTTTTTTACTTGAAATGATTTCCTTGATCTCAGACGCAGCCTCGACACCTACATCTGACTCAATTAAAAATTCTTCAATTTTATTTAAATTTTTATCGTCAATCTCTTTTTTTATAATTATTTCTTTTAGTCCAGATGTCAGTGCAGATGCACTTTTTTTAAAGCCTATCTTAAATTTATCAAAAATTCCCATTATAGTTTGAACTCAATTTCTTTTATTTCTGAAACGGGTCCTTTCATGTGGATTGAATTTTTATCATCTATAAGAATTGATAATTTACCTGTTTGAAATTCTATGTCTGTTTTATTTTCAGTAAGATCATTTAATTTACCAGCAAATGCTGTTGCACATGCAGCTGTTCCACATGCTTTGGTCAGCCCCGCTCCTCTCTCCCATACCTTCACTCTAATTAAATTTTTATTAATTATTGTAGCAATTGTAACATTACATTTTTCTGGAAAAATTTTATGATTTTCAATTTCGGGTCCAATTTTTTCAATATTAAAATTTTCAATTTCGTTTACAAAAAAAACAATATGTGGATTTCCAACATTAACTGCCGTACCACCTGAATGTTCTTTGTTATTTGAGTCAATAATCTTAATATTTAAATTTTTTGTATCTAGTTTTTCTGATAAAGGAATTTCGTTCCATTGTAATTTAGCTTTACCAATTTCAGTCGTAACAATGTTTTGATCTAATATTTTTGACTCTAAATTTCCATTTGAAGTTGACAAAATGATGTTTTCAGATTTTGTCTCCTCGGAGATTAATTTTGCAACACATCTAGTACCATTTCCACACGCACCAGACTCTCCTCCATCAGAATTAAAAAATTTTAAATTTGCATCACTTGATTTGCTAGATTCAATAAATATTAATTGATCACAGCCAATAAAATTTCTATCACAAATTTTTATGATTTGATCTTTAGTCAAATTGGTAATCTTTTGTCTATTATCAATTATTACAAAATCATTACCTAATCCATCCATTTTAAAAGCCCTAATATCCATATATAGTTATTTAACTTATTTATTGACTTTTTGAACCTCTATTATAGTTTGTGGCAGTTTCCGCAAAAACGTTAAATTTGCGGTGTCTTTGGAAACAAAGAGATCGACACTAGTCAGCGAGGGTTCGCCCACTAGTGCGATTACTGCTGTGTGAAATAAATATGTTTGAAAATTTAACAAATAAATTTGAGGAAGTTTTTTCCTCTCTAAAAAAAGCCCCTTCGCTTGATGAGAGTCAAGTTGATGAAGGCCTTAGAGCCATCAGACAAGCCTTACTAGAGGCTGATGTATCACTTGAGGTCGCAAAAGATTTTATTGAAAAAGTTAAACCTAAAGCTTTAGGTCAAGAAATTATCAGATCTACATCTCCTGGTGATATGGTTGTAAAAATCGTTTATGACGAATTAGTTAATTTATTAGGTGAAAAAAACATTGATGTAAATTTAAACGCTGTTCCTCCCGTACCAATGATGTTAGTTGGTCTACAAGGTTCAGGTAAAACTACCACTACTGCAAAACTTGCAAGATATTTAGAAAATACAAAGAAAAAGAAGGTAATGATGGTCAGCTTAGATATTTATAGACCAGCTGCACAAGAACAATTGAAATCTTTAGGTGAGCACAATGATATCTTAACTTTACCAATTATAGAGGGTCAACAACCAGCAGATATTTGTCAGAGAGCAATAAGTGCTGCAAATTTAAATGGTGCCGACATTATCTTATTTGATACAGCTGGCAGAACACAAATAGATCTTCAAATGATGAGTGAAATAAAGCAGATTGAAAATATAATCAATCCCGCTGAAACTTTTTTAGTTGCAGATTCTTTAACAGGTCAAGTAGCAGCATCAGTTGCAAAAGAATTTAAAAATACTGTAAGTTTATCAGGAATTATTTTAACAAGAGCTGATGGTGATGCCAGAGGTGGGGCCGCGGTAAGTATGAAATTTGTATCAGAGGTTCCAATTAAGTTTTTAGGAGTAGGAGAAAAAATTGAAAATTTTGAGGTGTTTCATCCTGATAGGATTGCTAACCGAATTCTTGGAATGGGAGATATTGTATCTCTAGTTGAAAAAGCAGCACAAGATTTAGGTGAAGAAAATATTAAAAAGACAGAAGAAAATTTAAAAAAGGGACAATTTTCAATGCAAGATTATTTAACTCAACTAAGACAGATGAAAAAAATGGGTGGAATAGAGGGAATTATGTCTTTTATGCCAGGTATTTCTAAAGTTAAATCACAAATGGATTCTGCTGGTATTGACGAGAGTGTTATCACTAAGAACGAGGCTATAATTTTATCGATGACAAAAAAAGAAAGAGAGAACCCAAAAATAATCGATGGTTCTAGAAAAAAAAGAATTGCTAATGGTTCTGGAACTGATCCAGCCACTATCAATAAATTGTTAAAACAATTTAAAATGATGTCTGAAATGATGAGAAAGATGTCTAAAGGAAATCTGAAAGGTATGTCTGACAAAGGAATACCACCAGAATTATTTAATCAATTAAAATAAAAAAGGAGAGTAAATGTTAAAACTTAGATTATCAAGAGGTGGAACAAAGAAAAGACCAGTTTACAAAGTTGTTGTAGCTGATAGTCGTTTTGCAAGAGATGGACGTTTCATAGAAAAAGTTGGTTTTTTTAATCCTCTATTACCTAAAGAAAAAAAAGAGAGAATAGGATTAGAGGCTGAAAGAATTAAATATTGGTTAGGCCAAGGTGCACAACCAACTACAAGAGTAGCAAGAATCTTAGGTGAAAATGAGTTAATGCCAATGCCTGCTAATGGTAATAATCCTCAAAAAGCTATTCCAAAAAAAGATAGAAAAAAAGAAGGGTCTGATGATGCTAAAAAGGAAGAGGCAGCAAAAGCAGACGCAGCACCGACAGATGGAGCAAAAAAAGAAGAAGCTCCAAAAGCAGAAGCTAAAAAAGAAGAAGCTCCAAAAGCAGAAGTTCCAAAAGCAGAGGCTAAAAAAGAGGAGGCTCCAAAAGCAGAAGCTCCAAAAGCAGAGGCTAAAAAAGAGGAGGCTCCAAAAGCAGAAGCTCCAAAAGAGGAAAAAAAGTAATTTAAAGTTTACTTATGTTAAAGACACAAGTGTTAACACTTTATCCAGAAATTTTCCCTGGTCCGTTAAACAAAGGATTATATGGAAAAGCAATGGCTAAAAAGATATGGAGTCTTAATGTAGTAGACATAAGAGATGCAGCAACAGATAAACACAAAACTGTTGATGACACTCCATATGGTGGTGGATCAGGTATGCTGTTAAAAGCAGACATACTAGCAAAATCAATTGATAAAAATATCCAGAAGGGGGAAAGAATTTTTTATCTTTCGCCAAAAGGAAAAAAATTTGATCAAAGACTTGCACAAGATTTATCAAAAGAAAAATCATTCAGTTTAATTTGTGGACATTTCGAAGGTGTTGATGAAAGAGTACTATCCACAAGAAATATTGAGGAAATAAGTATAGGAGATTATGTGCTTTCTGGAGGGGAAACAGCTGCTCTTGTAGTTCTTGATAGTGTGTTAAGACTTTTGCCTGGAGTTTTAGGTAATGATAAATCATCTTCGGAGGAAACTTTTGAAAATGGTCTTTTAGAGTATCCTCAATATACAAAACCTCAAATTTGGGAGGAAAAATCAGTACCAGATGTCTTATTATCAGGGGATCATAGCAAAATTAAAGACTGGCGTTTATCTCAATCTGAGGCTATAACACGCGTCCGAAGACCAGATTTGTGGCAAAAATATAAGAAGGATTAACTTGATAAATATTGAAATGAAAACGATTGAAGAAATAAATCAACATAATGTAAAAAAAATTCTTTCGGAAAAAAAGATTCCAGAGTTCTTTCCAGGTGATGTTGTAAAAGTTGGTGTAAGAATTACAGAGGGAAAAAAAGAGAGAATTCAGTATTTTGAAGGAGTATGTATTGCCAAAAAAAGCAGAGATTTAAATTCTTCTTTTACAGTTAGAAAGATTTCTTTTGGTGAAGGTGTTGAGAGAACATTCCCACTATTTGGTACAGTAATTGACTCAATTAAAGTTATTCGTTCAGGAAAAGTTAGAAGAGCTAAACTATATTACTTAAGAGATAGAACTGGTAAATCAGCTAGAATTGCAGAAAAAATAAGAAAGAAGATTGGTATTGATATAGATGTAAAACCAGAAACAGTAACTGAAGAAAATTTAGCTCCTGTTTCAACAGAAGCATCTGATAATAAAGAAGATTTAATTAAAGCAGAGGCTAAGAAAGAAGAAACTCTTAAGGAAGAGCCAAAAAAAGAAGAAACAGCCAAAATTGAAACAAAACCTAAAACTGAAGAAAAACTTGAAACTTCTCCAGAAAAAAAATAATTTTTTTTTCAATGCCTAATACTCTTTACGATAAAATTTGGAAAGAACACTTAGTTGATCAGCAAGATGATGGAACAGCTTTATTATTTGTTGATAGGCATCTCGTTCATGAAGTGACCAGTCCACAAGCATTTGAAGGTTTACGAAATTCTAAAAGAAAAGTAAGACACCCAAAGCTTACATTGGCCGTTGCAGATCATAACGTCCCAACTACTGATAGAACAAATGGTATTTCAGATAAAGAATCTAAAATTCAAGTTGATACATTAGAAAAGAATTGTAAGGAATTTGATATCCAACTCTTTGGAATGGAGGATAAGCGTCAAGGCATAGTTCATATAATTGGTCCTGAACAAGGGTTTACTCAACCTGGAACAGTTATAGTTTGTGGAGATAGTCATACAGCTACACATGGAGCGTTTGGTGCTTTAGCATTTGGTATAGGCACCTCAGAGGTTGAACACGTACTAGCAACGCAAACTTTAGTGCAAAAAAAAGCAAAAAATTTCAGAATTAATGTTAATGGAAAACTTCCGTTAGGTGTTACTTCAAAAGATGTAATTTTACAAATAATTGGAAAAATAGGAACAGCAGGTGGAACAGGATCTGTTATTGAGTATGCTGGTGATTTAATCAGATCATTAAGTGTTGAGCAAAGAATGACTATATGCAACATGACTATAGAGGGTGGAGCAAGAGCAGGTTTGATTGCACCAGACGAAAAAATTTTCAAGTATTTGGAGGGAAAACCTATGTCACCCAAAGGTGAAAAATGGGATAAAGCTTTAGCGTACTGGAGAAGTTTAAAATCTGATGATGGTGCAAATTTTGATAAAGAAATAAGTCTTCAAGCTAATGAAATTTCACCGATGATTACTTGGGGTACTTCACCTCAAGATGTCATTACTATTGAGGATAAAGTACCAAATCCAGATAATGAAAAGGATGAGGATAGAAAAAATTCTATTGAAAGAGCTCTAAAATATATGGGTTTAAAACCTGATATGGCTGCTAAAGATATTAAGATAGATAAGGTTTTTATAGGTAGTTGTACAAACGGAAGAATTGAGGATTTACGAGAAGCAGCAAAGATTTTAAAAGATAAAAAAATTGCCTCTCATGTGCATGCAATGGTTGTTCCAGGATCCGGTCTAGTGAAAGAACAAGCAGAGCAAGAAGGTTTACATAAAATATTTGAAGACTCTGGTTTTGAATGGAGAGAACCAGGATGTTCTATGTGTTTAGCAATGAACGCTGATAAATTAAAACCAGAGCAAAGATGTGCATCTACATCAAACAGAAACTTTGAGGGAAGACAAGGTAGAGGTGGAAGAACACACCTTGTGAGCCCAGGAATGGCAGCTGCAGCAGCAATTTCTGGGAATTTGGATGATGTAAGAAAGTATCAAAATTAATGCAAAAATTTTCTACATTAAAAAGTATTCCAGCATATTTACCAATAGTAAATATCGATACTGATATGATTATCCCAAAGCAGTTTTTAAAAACAATTAAAAGAACTGGACTTGGAAAAAATTTGTTTTTTGAAATGAGGTATGATGATAATGGAAATAAAATAGGGGATTTTATATTAAATAAAGATCCATTTACAAATTCAAAAATTCTGATAGCAGGAAAAAACTTTGGTTGTGGATCCTCAAGAGAACACGCTCCTTGGGCATTATTAGATTTTGGTATTACATGTGTAATTAGCTCCAGTTTTGCTGATATTTTTTATAGCAATTGTTTTAAAAATGGAATTTTACCAATTATTGTTGATGAGGAAAAAATAAAAGAGTTGTCTGAATATGCTAATAGAAAAGAAGAAATTTCAGTAGACCTTAAAGAAGAAAAAATAGTTTATGGTAATAATGAAATTAAATTTAAAATAGATTCCTTTAAAAAGAAATGTCTTCTCGAAGGTTTAGATGATATTGCGCTATCTTTAAATAAGTCTGATAAGATAAAAAGTTTTGAGCAAAAATTAAAAAGCTCTAAGCCATGGATTATAAGTGATTAAGGTAAAAAAGAGAAAGATACTATTACTTCCTGGAGATGGTATTGGTCCCGAAGTTATTGGTGAAGTAAAAAAAATTATCAGTTGGTTCAATGATAAAAAGTCTCTAGATTTTGAGATGGATGAGGATTTAGCGGGAGGATGCTCTTACGATAAGCATGGTACACCGATTACAGATGAGGTTTTTTATAAAGCATTAGAAAGTGCAGTTGTTATGTTAGGCGCTGTAGGAGGACCAAAGTGGGATAATGTTGAGTTTTCTAAAAAACCTGAGAGAGCACTTTTAAAACTAAGAAAAGAATTAAAACTATTTGCTAATTTGAGACCAGCGATATGTTTTAAACAATTAGTTGATGCCTCAACACTAAAACCTGAAATTGTCTCAGGTTTAGATATTATGATTGTAAGAGAGTTAACCGGAGGGATATATTTTGGTGAGCCTAGAGGAATTAAACCAATAGAAAATGGGGAAAGAAAAGGGATTAATACACACACTTACACAAGCAATGAGATTATAAGAGTTGCTAGAGTTGCCTTTGATTTAGCAAAAAAAAGATCAAACAAAGTAACTTCTTGCGAAAAATCTAATGTTATGGAGGCAGGCCAACTGTGGAAAGAAGAGGTTCAGACATTACACGATAAAGAATTTAAAGATGTTGAACTAAGTCATATGCTTGCAGACAATTGTGCTATGCAGTTGTTGAGAAATCCAAAGCAATTTGATGTAATTGTAACAGATAATTTATTTGGAGATATGTTATCTGACCAAGCCTCAATGTTAACTGGATCACTAGGTCTTTTACCATCTGCATCTTTGGGTGCAAAAAATAAAGATGGAGAAATGAGGGCTATGTATGAACCTATTCATGGTTCGGCTCCAGATATAGCTGGTAAAAGTATTGCTAATCCAATAGCTACAATTTTAAGTTTTGCTATGGCTTTGAGATATTCATTAGATTTAGATAAAGAGGCTGAAGCTCTGGAAAAAGCTGTACAGGATGTATTAAATGATGGTTTAAGAACTAAAGACATTTTATCAAAAGGTACAAAAGAGGTGACTACATCACAAATGGGCGATGCGATCATTTCAAAATTGCAATAATTAATTAATTATTTTAGAATCAAATTATGCCAACTTATACTGCACCTGTTGAAGATATGATGTTTCTTTTTGAAAAACTAAGAAACAATAAAGAGTATAATGAATTGGAAAAATATAAAGAAGTTACCCCAGATTTAGTAAAAGATATTCTACAGGAAGCAGCAAAAATAAATCAAAATTTAATTTTACCATTAGCTAAAGTTGGGGATGAAAATCCTGCAATTTTAGAAAATGGAGTTGTAAGAACGCCTCCGGGTTACAAAGAGGCTTATAAAAAATATATTGAGGATGGTTGGACATCTTTATCATGTGATCCAAAATATGGGGGTCAAGGTATGCCAAAAACAGTGAGCGCATTTTTTGATGAAATGCTATCATCTGCTAGCCTTTCTTTTAAACTCTATAGTGAACTTAGTATTGGTGCTTATAATTGTATTAATCATCATGCTAGTGATGAAATCAAAAATAAATATTTACCAAAAATTGTAGAAGGTAAGTGGAGTGGAACAATGTGCTTAACTGAGCCAGTATGTGGTACTGATTTAGGGCTACTAAAAACAAAGGCTAAAAAACAATCTGATGGAACATTCAAATTAACTGGACAGAAAATTTTTATTACCTCTGGTGATCACGATTTAACTGAAAATATTATTCATTTGGTTTTAGCAAGAGTGGACGACTCTCCAGCTGGTACTAAAGGTATCAGTCTGTTTTTAGTTCCAAAGTTTATTGTAAAAGAAGATGGGAATGTTGGTCCAAGAAATGGAATATCAACTGGTTCTATCGAAACAAAAATGGGAATTAAAGGATCAGCAACTTGTGTTCTTAATTTTGATGAAGCAACTGGCTACATGATTGGTGATAAGGAAAAAGGTTTGAGTGCAATGTTTACGATGATGAATCTTGAGAGGATCGTTGTTGGGATACAGGGTTTGGGTATATCAGAGATTGCTTATCAAAATTCACTTTCATACGCAAAAGAGAGAAAGCAAGGTAAGTCGAATAATTCAAAATCTAAAAATGGTGCTGATTTTATAATTGAGCATGCAGATATTAGAAGATCGTTGTTAAATATGAAATCTATTATTGAGGGCGAGAGAGCCTTATGTTTTTGGTTATCTCAACAAACTGAGGTAAGCCTATATCATCCAGATGAAAAAGCTCGGCAAGAGGCATCTGATTATGTCTCATTAATGACTCCAGTAGTTAAATCCTTGTTTACAGATTTAGCAATGGAAATCACTAGTGATGCAATGCAAATTTATGGTGGATATGGTTATACTAAAGATCAAGGAATAGAACAGTTATATCGAGATAATAGAATCACACCAATTTACGAGGGTACGAATTCTGTACAAGCTGCTGATTTAGTTTTTAGAAAATTATCAAATAAGAACGGGAATGTAATTAATAAATTTTTAGATCAGGTTAAAAATGAATGTAATTCTAACAACGAAAAAATAAGACCATTCATCTCAGGTTTTAATAATTATTTAGATTTATTAAAAAAATTCAGTGATTGGATGATTGAGAAATCTAAAACAGATAAAGATGATGTAAGTGCTGCTGCTAATGATTATCTCAAAACTCTAGGATTTGTTTCTATTGCTTATGCATGGATAAAAGTACTAGAGGTAAGTTTTAAAGATTATAATGAAAATAAAAATTTTTATGATGACAAAATCGATACCGCTAGGTTTTATTTTGATAAAGTTCTACCAAGAGCTGAACAACATTACAAATCAGCAATTTCTGGAAGCTCCAATATTATGAATTTTAAATTCAATTAAATGAGTCATTACGATACTAATTTAGATAAGAATAATGCAAATTATGTTCCCTTAACTCCTTTGACTTTTTTGAAGAGAGCAAAAGAGATTTATCCTGATTATGAAGCAATTATCTATGAAGATCGTAAATACACCTGGGCAGATGTTTACAAACGTACTATTAAATTTGCAAGCGCCCTTAATAAAATTGGAATTAAAAAAGGAGATACTGTCTCGTTTTTAGCTTTCAACACACCTGAAATTTTTGAGGGACATTACTCTGTTCCTATGTCTGGTGCAGTATTAAATACAATTAACATAAGATTAGATGCTAAAACTATTGCTTATATTTTAGAACATAGTGATGCTAAAGTTCTTGTTGTTGATAGACAATTACACATAGAAGTTAAAAAAGCGTTAAGCACTTTAAAAAAGAAAATCACAATTATTGATATAGTTGATAAATTTGCAGACCAATCAAAGTGTGAAAAAATTGGTGATCTAGAATACGAAAGTTTTTTAAATACCGGTGATGAAAATTTTGATTGGAAAATGCCAGATGACGAGTGGCAAGCAATATCATTGAGCTATACATCTGGAACTACTGGAAACCCTAAAGGCGTTGTTTACCATCATCGGGGATCATATTTAATGTCCACGGGTAGTGCAGTTGCCTGGAACATGCCAAACAGACTTAATTTTTTAACTATCGTCCCAATGTTCCATTGTAATGGATGGGGTTATCCTTGGACTATACCCATGTTAAATGGAAGAACAATTTGTCTAAGAAATATAGATGTAAAAAAAATATTTGAATTAATAGACAAACATAATGTTACTCACTTTGGTGGAGCGCCTATTGTACTAAATATGATAACTGGTGCACCAGAGTCTGATAGAAAAAAATTAAAGCAAAAAGTATACGTCCTTACTGCAGGAGCCCCACCGCCAAGTATAATTTTCAAAAAAATGAAAAAACTTGGTTTTGAAGTTATGCATGTTTATGGATTAACTGAAACTTATGGACATGTAACTCAATGTGCGTGGAATGATGCTTGGAATGACTTCGATGAGGAAAAACAGAACGAAATTAAAGCAAGACAAGGAGTTAGATATCCAAATACAGAAGGGATTGCTGTGATGGATCCAGAAACAATGACTGAAGTTCCAAAAGATGGAAAGACGATTGGTGAAATAATGATTAAAGGAAATGTAGTCATGAAGGGTTATTTTAAGGATAAGGATGCTACAAATAAAGCAATGGCTGGTGGTTGGTTTCATTCTGGTGACTTAGCTGTCATGCATCCAGATGGATATGTAAAAATCCAGGATAGGTCTAAAGATATAATAATTTCTGGAGGTGAAAACATATCCTCTATAGAAATAGAAAATACTCTTGCAAAACATCCTTCAGTATCTATTGCAGCAGTTGTAGCTAAACCAGATGAAAAATGGGGAGAGGTACCTTGTGCATTTATTGAGATGGTAAAGGATAAACCAACAACCGAGAAAGAATTAATTGGTTTTTGTAAAGAAACCCTCGCAGGTTTCAAAGTGCCAAAACAAGTTGTTTTTTGTGAACTACCTAAAACATCGACAGGAAAAATTCAAAAATTTGAATTGAGAAAAAAATTTTAGGTAATTGATTGATATTTGAAATAGAAAATAAAACTATTCATGCATCTGATGCAGGTCAAGGCATAGATCCAAAAAAGCAAACAATAGTATTTCTTCATGGAAGTGGCCTTTCACACATAGTTTGGTCATTAACTGAACAATTTTTTTCGAATAAGAATTTCAATGTATTGTCTATCGATCTTCCTGGTCATGGAAATTCAGATGGACCATGTTTAGATACCATAGAAAAAATTGCTGATTGGCTAGAAAGTGTATTTAAAAAATTGCAATTAAAAAATTTGATTTTAGTTGGCCATTCTCAAGGATGTTTAGAAATACTTGAATATGCTTTTAAATATAAAAGCAAGTTAAATAAAATAGTTTTCGTTGGCGGCTCAAATAAAATGCCAGTTCATCCTGATTTAATAGAACTTGCAAATAATGGTGACTCTGATGCTGTAAAATTAATGATGAAATGGGGTTATGAAGGCTCAAAAAAATTTATTGGTGGTAATCCAGTAGAAAAAATAATTCAGTCCCCAAGAGATATTAGTGAAATTTTAGCAGTTGATTTAAATGCGTGTAATAACTACTCAAATGGGTTAGAGGCAACAAAAGTTTTAGATCTTCCCACATTACTTATTTTCGGAGAGTTAGATAAAATGATCAATTTAGATGCAGGGAAAAAATTTTCAAATTTAGTAAAAAACTCATCTACTCATGTAATTAAAGGTTGTGGTCATATGATAATGATTGAAAAAGCATTTGAAATGAGAGAAAAGATTTTAGAATTTTTAATTAAATGAAAAGTTATCCGATAGCAAAATCAAGAAGAGTTAGAAGTACACCCTATACTTCTAGAATAGAGAAACAAGGTGTTACCGCTTATACTGTTTATAATCATATGCTTTTACCAGCAGCTTTCGGTTCCTTGGAAGAGTCTTGTGATCATTTAAAAAAGAATGTTCAAATTTGGGATGTAGCTGCAGAAAGACAGGTTGAAATTTCAGGCAAAGATGCTGCAAAACTTGTACAACTCATGACTTGTAGAGATTTATCGAAATCAAAAGTAGGAAGATGTTATTATTGTCCTTTAATCGATGAAAATGGAAATTTGGTAAATGATCCTGTTATTTTAAAATTAGCTGAAGATAGATGGTGGATATCAATTGCTGACTCTGATGTAATTTTTTTTGCAAAAGGTCTTGCTTCAGGAAATAAATTTGATGTTAAAATTTTTGAACCAATCGTAGATATCTTAGCAGTTCAAGGTCCTAAATCTTTTGATTTAATGGAAAAAGTTTTTGGTGAAAAAATAAAAGAGTTAAAATTTTTTGGATTTGATTATTTCACTTTTAATGGGGCAAAACATTTAATAGCTAGATCTGGTTGGTCAAAACAAGGTGGTTTTGAAATTTATGTTGAAAACACTGACTCAGGTTTGAAGTTATACGATCATCTTTTTGAAATTGGTAAAGAATTCAATGTTAGACCTGGATGTCCAAATTTAATCGAAAGGATTGAGAGTGGTTTACTTTCTTATGGGAATGATTTTGATAACAATGACAATCCATTTCAATGTGGTTTTGATAAATATATCGATTTAGAGACCGATATAAACTTTTTAGGTAAAGATAAACTTAAAAAAATTAAAGAAAAAGGAATTGATAGAAAGCTAATGGGTGTTCAGATAGATTTAACCAAGATTCTTTTAACTAGTTCTTTAAACATCAAGAATAATGATGGAAATATAATTGGAGAACTAAGATCCGCTTGTTACTCGCCTCATTTTAAAAAAGTTATTGGTATTGCAATGATAAAAGAACCATATTGCAAAGCATCTTCGTCCGGAACAATAGAAATTGATGGAAATTCTTTAGCTCTTAAAGTTTGCGATTTACCTTTCATCTAGTATAAACCTTAGATCATGAATATTGCAATTGTAGGAGCAACAGGAAATGTTGGTAGAAAAACATTGGAAATTTTGGAGAGAAAAGAATTTTCTATAGATAATTTATATTTAGTTGCGTCCTCAAAAAGTGTTGGAAAAAAAATTGGTTTTAGAGGTAAGGAAATGGATGTCCTTGATTTAGACAATTTTAATTTCTCAAAAGTTAATATTGCTTTTTTTGCAGCTGGTGGAAAAATTTCTGAAAAATTTGCTGAAAGAGCAGCCAAAAATTGTTTGGTAATTGATAACTCTAGTTTTTTTAGAATGGATCCAGAAGTACCTTTGATAGTTCCACAAGTAAATTCAGATGATCTAAAAAAAATTAAAAAAAATATTATTGCAAATCCGAATTGTTCAACAGCTCAATTAGTGATTGCTCTTAAACCTTTACACGATCTATTTATTATCAAAAGAATTGTCGTGTCTACTTATCAATCAGTTTCTGGAGGTGGAAAAGCTCCTATGGATGAACTTATTGAGCAAACTAAACTAGTTTTAGATGGTAAAAAAGTATCATCTAAAAATTTTACAAAACAAATAGCTTTTAATGCCATCCCTCATATCGATCAATTTGCAGATGATGGTTATACTAAGGAAGAGTTAAAAATGATGAACGAAACTAAAAAAATTTTAGATACCAAAATTGATTTAACGGCAACATGTGTAAGATTACCAATCTCTGTTTCTCATTCTGAGTCAGTCAACTTACAATTTGAAAAATCTTTTACTCTGGAAAAGGTAAGAGATGCCTTGAATAATTTTGAAGGTTGTAAAGTTATTGATGAAAGAAATGATGGCGGTTATTCAACTCCAATTGAAGCAGAGGGAATGGATGAAACTTTTATTTCAAGAATAAGAGAAGATAAAACAATTAAAAATGGATTAAACTTATGGATCGTTTCAGATAATCTTTTGAGAGGCGCGGCTTTGAATGCAGTAGAAATTGCAGAAACAGTAATTAAAAACAATTTACATGGAAAATAAAAAACCATTATCCCCTCACATACAAGTTTATAAATGGCATATTTCGTCTTTAGTATCTATTTCACACAGAATTACGGGCATAATAAATATAATTGGGATTACATTAATTTGTTTGTGGGCATCTTTATTATTATTAGGTGAAGATAGTTACCAGGCTGTTAATTTACTATTAAATTCTCAAATTGGAAAATTTATTTCTTTAGGTTTGACCTGGTCTTTTTGTTTTCAAATTTTAAGTGAGATTAGACATTTGATAATGGATTTAGGTTATGGATTTGAACTTAAGACAACTAAAATAACTGGTCTTTTAGTAATCATAGGGTCAATCTTTTTAACTATAATTTTATATTTGATTGGAAAAAATTTATTTTGAAATGATTGCTGCAACAAAAAAATGGATTTTTTTAAAAATTAGTGGAGCAATATTAGTTCCATTAATGGCCTGGTTTATTCTAAGTTTTATAAGTATTTATGATCAGAGCTATTCAGAAGTATTGGAATTTTTTACTAATCCATTATCTAAGTTTTTATTTAGCTTATTTATTATTACTGCATATTTCTTTTCGGCATTAAGCATTAGTGAGGTTTTTGAGGATTATATAAAAGATTATAAAATCAAAAATGTCGCAAATGGTTTTTTGTACGTATCAGCTGTGGTAATTCCATTAATTACAATTATATTATTAATTAACTTATGAGTTCTTACAAAATAATCGATCATGAATACGATGTGGTAGTCTTGGGAGCAGGTGGTTCTGGTCTAAGGGCCGCGGTTGGTTTAAGTGAGGCTGGTTTAAAAACAGCTTGTATTTCAAAAGTCTTTCCAACTAGAAGTCACACCTCTGCAGCGCAGGGTGGTATTTCCGCTGCTTTAGGAAATATGGGTGAGGATGATTGGCGTTGGCATATGTACGACACAGTTAAAGGAGCTGATTGGTTAGGTGATCAGGATAGTATTGAATATCTTTGTAAGGAGGCACCAAAGGCTGTAATAGAGCTGGAAAAATATGGTGTTCCATTTAGCAGAACTGAAGATGGAAAAATTTATCAAAGACCATTTGGTGGTATGACCAAAAATTACGGCAATGGAATTGTACAAAGAACTTGTGCAGCCGCTGATAGAACAGGTCATGCAATTTTACATACTTTGTATGGACAAGCTTTGAAACATAATACAGAATTTTTTATTGAGTATTTTGCATTAGATTTATTAATGAAAGATGGATCGTGCAAAGGTCTAATTGCTTGGAATTTAAATGATGGAACTATTCATAGATTTAGAGCTCACATTGTTATAATTGCAACAGGTGGTTATGGAAAAGTATATTATTCTGCAACATCAGCCCATACTTGTACGGGTGATGGTAATGCGATGGTATTAAGAGCAGGTTTACCTTTGCAAGATATGGAATTTGTGCAGTTCCATCCAACTGGAATTTATGGTCATGGCACTTTGATCACAGAGGGCGCAAGAGGTGAAGGAGGATATCTTACAAATTCAAAGGGTGAAAGATTTATGGAAAGATATGCCCCTAAAGCAAAAGATTTAGCATCAAGAGATGTTGTGAGTAGATCGATGTCAATTGAGATTAATGAAGGAAGAGGCGTTGGAAAAGATCAAGATCATGTGCATCTTAATTTAAGTCACTTAGATAAGGATATTATTGAAAGTAGGTTACCTGGTATAACTGATGCAGCGAGATTATTTGCTAATGTAGATGTTACTAAAGAACCAATTCCGGTTGTTCCAACGGTTCATTATAATATGGGTGGTATTCCAACAAATTACAAAGCAGAAGTATTAACCGTTAATGGTTCAGAAAAAACTGTTCCAGGTTTAATGGCAATAGGTGAAGCAGCGTGTGTCTCAGTTCATGGTGCAAACAGACTTGGTTCAAACTCATTAATTGATTTAGTTGTTTTTGGTAGAGCAGCTGCTAAACGTGCAGCAGAGCTAATAAAACCAGGAACTCCCCACGAGGAAATCAGTGAAGCAGAAACCCAAAAATGCTTAGATCGTTTTGATAAAATAAGAAATTCACAGGGTGATATTGGAACAGCTGAATTAAGATTATCAATGCAGAAAACTATGCAGTCTAAGTGTGCTGTTTTTAGAACTGAAAAAACTCTTAAAGAAGGTGTTAACGAAATAAGAAAAACTTATGATGGGCTAGACTCTTTATCAGTTAAAGATAAATCTCTAATTTTTAACACTGATTTAGTTGAAACTTTAGAATTCGATAATCTAATAAGACAAGCTGTAGTAACAGTTGATTCAGCATATAATAGAAAAGAAAGTCGAGGTGCACACGCAAGAGAAGACTTTCCAAAAAGAGATGATAATAAATTTATGCAACACACTCTTGCCTGGTGTGATGGAAAAGATACAAAAATTAGTTATAGAGAAGTTCACAAATCAACATTAACTAATGAAGTGCAATATTTTCCACCTCAGGAAAGAGTTTATTAATGGCTCAAATAGGCTTACCTAACAACTCCAAAGTAAAAAAAGGTAAATATTTTAAGGATAAAACTGGTTCAAAAAATCTTAGAAAAGTAAATGTTTATAGATGGGACCCGTCTACGGATGAAAATCCTAGAATTGATACCTACGAAGTTGATATGGATAACTGTCCATCGAAAGTTTTAGATATTTTAAATAAAATTAAAAATGAAATAGATCCAACTTTGGCTTATAGAAGATCTTGCGCTCATGGAGTTTGTGGTTCGTGTGCGATGAATATGGATGGAAAAAATGGCCTTGCTTGTACAACTCCTCACAAAGAAATAGATGGTGATATCAATATCTACCCATTACCACACCTTAAGGTCAAAAAAGATCTGATAGGTGACTTGGATGGTTTATATAAACAATATCAATCAATTGAGCCATGGTTAAAATCAAATTCAAAGTCAGAAACTAAAGAAATTTTTCAATCTAAAGAAGATAGAGCTAAACTAGATGGCGCATATGAATGTATAATGTGTGCGTGTTGTTCAACTTCTTGCCCAAGTTATTGGTGGAATGGTGATAAATATCTAGGACCAGCAGTACTTTTACAAGCCTATCGATGGATCATAGATAGTAGAGATGAAGAGAGAAATTCAAGATTAAAAAAGGTGGCAGATGAACTTAAACTTTATAGGTGTCACACAATTTTAAACTGTACTAGCGCTTGTCCAAAAGGTTTAAATCCTGCAAAAGCAATTGCTGAAATAAAAAAAATGTTAGCAACAGCTAATATTTAAACAATAGACTAATAACAATTTTTAATCTAAAAGGTCCTATTCATGAAATTAATTGAACATTTTGTAGGCGGAAAAATAATTCCTGGAACATCAAATAAAAAGGGTAAAGTTTTTAATCCAGCTACTGGTGATCAAGAAAAAGAAGTAAGAATCGCTTCTAAAAAAGATTTGGATAGTACGGTAGAAGTAGCAAAAAAAGCTTTTCAAGAATGGTCGGTAAAACCTTCTTTAGTGAGAGCTAGAGTCATGTTTAAATTCAAGGAACTTATTGAAAAAAATTCAGATGAACTCACACAACTAATTGTGAATGAACATGGAAAGGTTTATGAGGACGCAAAAGGTTCACTAACTCGGGGCTTAGAAGTTGTTGAATTTGCTTGTGGTATTCCTCATTTGCTGAAAGGTGAATTTTCAGAAAATGTTGGCACAAATGTTGATAGCTGGTCTATGCGACAGCCATTAGGTGTAGTTGCAGGTATTACACCTTTTAATTTTCCAGCAATGGTACCGATGTGGATGTTTCCAATTGCAATTGCTTGTGGAAATACTTTTATATTAAAGCCATCTGAAAAAGATCCCTCTTGTTCCATTAAATTAGCTGAACTTTTAAAAGAAGCAGGTTTACCCAATGGCGTTTTTAATGTGATCAATGGAGATAAAGAAGCTGTCGATGCTATTTTAACAAACCCAGATATAAAGGCAGTCAGTTTTGTTGGCTCTACCCCAATTGCAAAATATATTTATGAAAATTCAGCCAAGAATGAAAAAAGAGTTCAAGCTTTGGGAGGTGCTAAAAATCATTTGGTAGTAATGCCTGATTGTGATTTGGATGGTGCGGTGAATGGCTTAATGGGAGCTGCATATGGGTCTGCAGGAGAAAGATGTATGGCACAATCAGTTGCGGTAGCAGTTGGAGACATAGGTGATGAACTTGTTTCAAGACTTTCAAAAAAAGCAGAAGCTTTAAAAGTAGGACCAGGAATGGATAAAAATTCTGAAATGGGACCTTTAGTAACAAAAGAGCATTTAGAAAAAGTAAGAGGATATGTAGATTTAGGAGTAAAAGAGGGAGCTAAGCTTGTTGTAGACGGTAGAAGCCTAAAATTACAAGGATATGAAAATGGTTTTTATATTGGTGGCTGTTTATTCGACCATGTTAAAAAAGAAATGAGAATTTATAAAGAGGAAATATTTGGACCAGTATTATCTGTAGTTCGAGTAAAAACTTTTGAGGATGCAGCAAATTTAATAAATGATCATGAATATGGAAATGGGGTGAGCATTTACACAAGAGATGGAGATGCTGGAAGAACTTTTGCGAGTAAGATTCAGGTTGGAATGGTAGGTATTAATGTGCCAATTCCTGTACCAATGGCCTTTCACAGTTTTGGTGGATGGAAAAGATCTTTATTTGGAGATAGTGCAATGCATGGTATGGAGGGTATAAAATTTTATACAAAATTAAAAACAATAACTTCAAGATGGCCCTCAGGCATTAGGTCAAATGCAGAATTTGTGATGCCTACAATGAAATAAAAAAAATGACAAAAAAAAATAGTAAAATATCATTAATTGGTGCAGGTCAAATTGGAGGAACATTAGCTCACTTAATAGGAACAAAAGAATTGGTTAATGAAGTAGTTTTATTCGATGTAGCAAGTGGAATTGCTAAAGGAAAAGCTTTGGATATTGCCCAGTCCTCATCTGTAGATGGATTTAATGTGAAATTTTCTGGGACTGATAATTACAAAGATATTGAGGGATCAGATGTAGTAATAATTACTGCTGGAGTTCCAAGAAAACCGGGTATGAGTAGAGATGATTTATTAGGTATTAATTTAAAGATAATTAAACAAGTTGCAAATGGAGTAAAAGAAAATGCTCCTGATGCTTTTGTAATTTGTATAACTAATCCACTTGATGTAATGGTAATGGCATTCCAAAAATTTTCAGGTTTATCATCTAACAAAGTTGTTGGAATGGCCGGTATTTTAGATAGCTCGAGATTCAAATTATTTTTATCTTTAGAATTTGATGTACCAGTAAAAGAGATAGACGCGATGGTTATGGGAGGACATGGAGATACAATGGTTCCTCTTCCAAGATTTACCAAAGTATCTGGAAAACCTTTATTAGATTTGGTTAATCACGGAAAAATTTCAAAAGAAAGATTAGAGGAAATAAATCAACGAACTCGAGATGGTGGAGCTGAAATAGTAAAATTTTTAGAAAAGGGTTCTGCCTTTTATGCACCTGCAGCCTCCGGAATTGAAATGGCTAAAGCTTATCTCAATGATGAAAAAAAAATGCTTCCGTGTGCAGCTCAATTAAATGGTGAGTATGGAATTAAAGATATTTATGCTGGTGTGCCAATTATCATTGGAAAAAGTGGAGTTGAAAAAATAGAAGAAATTAACTTAGATGAAAAAGAAAAGTCTGAATTTTTACATTCAGTTGAAGCGGTAAAAAAACTATGGGAAGCTGCTTCCAAAATCGATCCTGATTTAGCTAAAAAATGAATATTCACGAACACCAAGCTAAACAAATCTTAAAAGAGTTTGGTGCAGTTGTCCCAGATGGAGTTTTTG
>CACKAY010000011.1:0-26315 GCA_902598265.1 uncultured Pelagibacteraceae bacterium | reverse complement strand
TCAAGTCGTTTTAAGCCAGCGTTTTGAGACTAAATTGACAAAAAAACCAATCGATATTTATAAAAAATTGAGAATAACTAATCCATCTCCATTTATGTTTTTTTTTAATTTCACTGATTTTCAAATAATAGGTGCCAGTCCTGAAATATTAGTAAGGTTAAGAGATGGTGAAATAACTGTTAGACCCATTGCAGGAACAAGACCTCGGGGAAAAACAATTAAAGAGGATCGTTTTTATGAGAAAGATTTACTTAGAGATAAAAAAGAGCTTTCTGAACATCTAATGTTATTAGATCTTGGAAGAAATGATGCCGGAAAGGTATCTAAAACTAATTCCATCAAAGTAACTGAAAGTTTTATAATTGAAAGGTATTCACATGTAATGCATATAGTTTCGAACGTAATAGGTAAACATGATAAAAGATTTTCTAAATTTAAGTCTCTTTTAGCTGGTTTTCCAGCTGGAACTGTGTCTGGAGCTCCCAAAATAAGAGCTATGGAAATTATTGATGAACTTGAGTCCACAAAAAGAAAAGTTTATGCCGGTGGCATTGGATATTTCGCTGCTAATGGAGAATTTGACACATGTATTGCTTTAAGAACAGCTGTTGCAAAAAATGATAAATTTTATGTACAAGCTGGAGCCGGAATTGTTGCAGATAGCAAACCATTTAAAGAATATGAAGAAACTGTAAATAAAGCAAAAGCTTTAATTAATGCGTTAAAATGAAAAAGATAATTTTAATTGATAATTATGATAGTTTTACTTTTAATCTCTACCATTATTTGTCTTCATTAAAAGTGAATGTTGAAGTAATTAGAAATGATCAAATTACATCTCATGAGATTTTAAAAAAAAGATATCATAAGATCGTAATTTCACCTGGACCTGGTAACCCCAATCAATCAGGTAATTGTCTTAAAATTGTTAAATCTTTATATAAAAAAATACCAATACTCGGAGTTTGTTTAGGCCATCAAATTATAGGTCAAGTATTTGGCTCAAAGATTGTTCAAGCTAAAAAGCTAATGCATGGAAAAACTAGTAAGATTTTTTCAAAAAAAATGGGTATTTTAAAAAATCTCCCTAAAACGTTTGAAGCCACTCGATATCACAGCTTAATTATTGATAAAAAATCGTTATCTAAAGATCTTGAAATTACTGCTCAGACTCAAGATGGACTAATAATGGGAGTGCAACATAAGAAATATCATATACATGGAGTGCAATTTCACCCTGAAAGTATTAAAACTAAATTAGGGATTAAAATTTTAAAAAATTTTATAAGAATTTAAGATTGATGAAACAATTCATTGAAAAAATTAAAAAAAAAGAAAATTTAACTTTTGATGAAAGTAAAGCTGCTTTTGAATTTTTGATGGAAGGTAAAGCAGAAGACCAAGAAATATTTGATTTTTTGACACTTTTATCAACTAAAGGTGAGTCTTCTGATGAGATAGCTGGTGGAGTTTTTGTTCTCAGAAACAAATCTAAAAGGGTAAATGTAGAAAACTGTGTTGATACTTGTGGAACTGGTGGAGATGGTATGAATACACTAAACATATCAACAGCCTCAGCACTATTACTTTCAAGTATGAGTGTTAAAGTAGCTAAACATGGAAATAAAGCTGTATCCTCAAAATGTGGATCTGGTGATGTTTTAGAAGCTTTAAATATAAAAATAAATTTAGAGCCAAAAGATATTGAAAATCAAATTAATGATAATAATTTTGGATTCATGTTTGCACCCAACTATCACAGCGCAATGAGATTTGTTGGACCTACAAGAAAAAAAATTGGAAAAAGAACTATATTCAATATGATCGGACCTTTAAGTAGCCCTGCTTTAGTAAAAAGACAAGTTGTTGGTGTTTTTGATAAGAAACTATTAAAAATATTTGCTAATGCTTTAAAAAATTTAGACATTAAATTTGCTTGGATAGTCAATAGTGAAGATGGATTAGATGAAATTTCACCTTATGCTAGAACCAATGTAATTCAATTAAAAGATGGTGTCATCTCTGAGATTATTATTGATCCAAATAATTTAAATATAAATGCAGATAAGTTTGAAAATCTCATTGGTAATGATGCAACTTTTAATGCAGATAGAATGATTAATATATTTAAAGGTGAGGATAATGATTTCTCTAAAGCAGTTTGCTTAAATGCTGCAGCAGGATTAGTTGTTAATGAAACTCATCAGAATTTCGATAAAGCTTATGATGATGCTAGAAAGCATATTTTATCAGGTCAAGTATTTAAACAACTAGAGAAAATTCAAAATGGCTGAAAATGTTCTTGAAAAAATAATAAATAATAAAAGTGAAAAAATTTTAGAACTTAAAAAAAGTATAAGTCTTGAGTCCCTCGAGGAATTAATAAAAAAAAATAGTTCGTACGTTGATTTTAAAGATACAATAAAAAAAAATGTTGAAAATAAAAAATTCTCAATCATTGCTGAAATAAAAAAAGCAAGTCCCTCTGCAGGTATAATTATAAAAGACTATGATCCTATAAAAATAGCTAATATATATAAATCAAATAAAGCAACCTGTTTATCTGTTTTAACTGAGGAGGATTTTTTTTTAGGAAACTTGCATCATATTAGTAAAATTAAAAAAGATGTTAATTTACCAATTCTTTGTAAAGATTTTTTCATAGATAAATTTCAAATTCCTTTAGCTAAAAGTTATGGTGCCGATGCTATCTTGATTATTTTAGCTGGAGTTTCAGATAAATTGGCAGATGGATTATATGAAGAAGCTTTAAAATTGAATATGTCAGTTATTGTAGAGGTTCATACTATTAATGAAGCTAAACAAGCACTTAGATTTAAAGATGCTTTAATAGGTATTAACAACAGAAATTTAAAAACTCTAAGAACTGATATTAATACAACTTATGATATTCACGATGTTTTAGTTAATCACCCTGGCCCACTAATTTCTGAAAGTGGAATCAAAACTAAAGATGAATTGTTGGAACTATCAAATAAAACATCCATCAAAACCTTTTTAATTGGTGAATCACTTTTAAAAAATTTAAACGATAATTCCATTTTTTCCGTTTTATAGTCAAAAAAGTCAGTATTTTCATAACTTTTTAACTATTGTTAATTATGAAGAACTTTTATAGAACATTTTTGTACGATATTTGTTCTTATGCTAACAAAAAAACAAAAAAACCTACTTTTATTTATCAACAAGAAGTTGAGAAGCTCTGGTGTATCCCCTTCTTATGAAGAAATGAAGGAATCCCTAAATCTTAAATCAAAATCTGGAATTCATAGATTAATTAGTGCCTTAGAGGAAAGAGGTTTCATTAAAAGGCTTGCTCATAAAGCTAGAGCTTTAGAGGTTATAAAATTACCAGAGACTGCTTCTGCAAATGATATTTACAATAATTTTTCCCCAAGTGTTATTAAAGGGGGTTTGGATGAAGAAAAACCTTTATCCGACGATGCAGAGGTGCCAGTTTTAGGTAAAATAGCAGCTGGAACACCTGTTGAAGCAATTCAAAATGAAGTTTCTAGAATTCCATTACCAAATAACTTAGAAAAAAATGGAGATTATTTTGGCCTTAAAGTTCAAGGAGATTCAATGATTGAAGCTGGAATTCATGAGGGTGATACAGTCATTATTAAAAGAACCGATACAGCTGATAATGGAAAAATAGTGGTAGCATTAATTGACGAACACGAAGCTATGCTTAAAAGAATTAGAAAAAAAGGTAAAGTAGTAGCGTTAGAAAGTGCTAATAAAAACTATGAAACTAAAATTTTTGGCCCTGATAGAGTAAAAGTTCAAGGTGTTTTAGTATCTTTATATAGAAACTTCTAAAAAAATAGTCTAAACCATTTTTAATGAAAAAAGTAGCAACTAGATTTGCTCCATCACCTACTGGACCTTTGCATATTGGTGGAGTGAGAACAGCCTTATTTAATTGGTTATATTCAAAAAACCAAAATGGTAATTTTTATCTAAGGATAGAAGATACAGATAAAGAAAGATCAAAAGAGGAATACAAAAATCAAATTATAAAATCTTTGCAATGGATAGGTATCAATCATGATGGAACAGAATATATACAATCTCAAAAAATTGATGATCATATAAAAGTTGCAAATGAACTATTAAAAAAAGGTAGTGCTTATAAATGTTATTGCTCGACTGAAGAAATTGAAGCCCAAAAAAAAAGAGCTAAGCAAAAAAAAATTCCATACGTTTATGATAGAAAATGGAGAGACAGAAATGAGAGTGAAGCGCCTAAAGATATAAAACCAGTAATTAGATTTAAAAGTAAAATTGATGGTACATCAATATTAGAAGATAAAGTTCAGGGAAACGTAGAAATTGAAAATAATACAATCGAAGATTTTATAATTTTAAGAAATGATGGCACACCAACTTATAATTTATCTGCTGCTGTTGATGATCATCAGATGAATATGACACACATAATTAGAGGTGATGATCATAAAATCAATACTTTTAAACAAATTCAAATTTATGAAGCAATGGAATGGGCTTTACCAACATTTGCACATATACCATTAATTCATACAATTGAGGGAAAAAAGCTATCAAAAAGAGATAAAGCATCAACTCTAGAGGACTATTCTAAAATAGGTATTATGCCAGATGCTTTGAGAAATTATCTTTTAAGACTGGGTTGGTCATATGAAGATAAAGAAATTTTTACTTTAGATGAAAGTGTAAAATATTTTAATCTTGAAGGTATTGGAAAATCACCATCAAAATTAGATTTAAGTAGAATTCTATCAATGAATGAACACTACATAAAGAGTATTGATGAAAACGAACTTTTTAATCAACTCATTAACTATTGTGAAATTTTTAAAAAAAAGATTATTGAGGAGAAGAAAGATAAAATTAAAAAATCTCTTTCTTTTCTTAAAAATAAAGCTAAAACACTAGAGGATATATATAATAATAGCCAATATATTATTAATGATGAAGTTAACTTTAATAAAGAAGATCTAAAATTAATTGATGCTAATGCACAAAAAATTATCTCTGAATTTAAAGATAATATTAAAGAAATAAGCAACTTTACAAGAGAAAATTTAGAGCCGATAGTTCAGGATCTAATAAAATTTAATAACACCAATTTTAAAGGTGTTGGTCAGCCCTTAAGAGTGGCTTTAACAGGGTCAAAATTTGGTCCTGGTATTTATGATATAATTATATCTCTTGGCAAAGAAGAGGTTGAAAAAAGATTATCTAACAAGACTATTTCTTAAGATTGTGGCTACTTCATTAGATGATGAAGAATTCGATCTAATTCCCTTTAAAGTTTGATTGCATTGTTCTAATTGTTTTTTTCCAATCTCTGGATTTTTAAGCATATATAAAACAGAATTATAAATTTCTTTTGCATTACACTCACTTTGCAACAATTCAGGAATGACTTCTTTATTATTAATTATATTGATGATATTTGCAAATTTTACATTTACCAATAATTTAAAGATCATAAAATTTATAAAATTTAACTTATAAATAATTATTGAAGGAACATTAGCATTACAGACTTGAAGAGATATTGTTCCTGACTTACATACAGCAAAAATTGAATTTGATAATATTTCCCTTTTCATATTTTCGTCTGAAATTACATCAATATCATTCAAATTCTTATCTTTAATATACTCAACAATGTTTTTTTTGTTTTCTTCAGTAGCATGAAAAATAAAATTGTAATTTAAATTTCTTTTGTTCATCATATTTATAAAATCAATCAATATTGGTAACAAAACATTTGTTTCTGATTTTCGACTACCTGGAAATATAGAGATTATTTTTTTATTATTAGAAATGAAATTATTGATATCGGTTTTATTATTTTTGTTATTTTCTATTAACGGATGACCTACAAAAGTATTATTTATATTCTCTTCATCAAAAAATTTTTTTTCAAAATCAAATAATAAAAGAATATGATCAATAAATTTTTTAATCTTTTTTACTCTTCCTTTTCTCCAAATCCAAACTTGCGGGGCTACATAGTGAATTGTCTTAATTTGAGGATTTATTTTTTTTACCTTTTCTGCAACTCTTAATGTAAAATCTGGACTATCGACACTAAACAAAATATCTGGATTGAATTTCAAGATTTCCTTAACAGTTTGATTAATTCTTTTATTAATCTTAAAAATATTTAACAAAACACTCGTAAAACCCAAGTAAGTTATTTCTTTTAAATCAAAGATAGACTTAATACCAATTTTTCTTAAATTTGATCCGCCTACAGACAAATATTCAATATCGGTATAATCTTTTTGAAGTTTTGAAATTGCTGTAGAAGCTAATTTATCCCCAGAGGGTTCTCCTGTAAGTACAAATATTTTTTTCATTTTATCAAAATAAAAATTTTATTTTTATCAGCAAATTTAATACTTTTAGATTTATCTAAAAAAATATTTTTTTTTGATTTAAGAACTATTCCTTTTAATCCGTATTTTTTACAATCTCTAATGGTCTGGATCCCTATTGTTGGTAAATCTATTCTTAAATCTTGTTTTTTTTTTGGAAATTTTATTAAAATACCACCAGAATTATTCTTTAATTTAGTCATCATTTTTTTGGTACCTCTATTGTCTTCTTTTGCTATTATCTTATTATTTCTTACTACTAGCGCTTGAATATGATCATAACTATTAGTTTTAGCTAAATATTTTATACCTCTATTGATTGATTTAATATCAGCTCTTGAAGGTTTTATCTTTGTATGTAAACCTTTTTTACCGGTTAACTCAGGATTGAAATGAATTGAACTAATAACATCAATTTTTTCATTTTTAAGGATTTCAATTATGACTTTAATTATAGCTGCATCTCCTAATTTAGCAGCTTTTATAATACTCGGCATGTAATAAATGCCTTTCAAATCTAATCTTAATGTAGAAAATTTTGGTTTAGCGATTTTCCCAGCAAAGAGAACTTTATTCGATTTTTGTTTTTTAATTAAATCTATAATTTTACCAAATTTTCCTATGCTTATTCGGTAAGAGTTTTTTTCTTTTGCAAATACATTATTTTTAGAAAAATCAATAATGAAGGACTTCTTTTTTAGTTTTTTTATCTTTTTGAGAACTATTTTTGAAAAATCTGTATCACCTAAAAATAAACCTATCATTTTATTTTGAAAAAGGTGTACATATTGGTCTTTTTTTATCTTTTTCTAAAAATTCAACAACGTCTTTTACAAGACCATTTTTTTTAATCTCAGCACTTAAATTTTTCAAATTTTCTGTCAAATTTTCATTTTTAAAGATTTCTTTATATGCTTCGCTTAAAACTAAGATTTCTTTATTAGGTATATTTTTTCTTCTTAAACCAATTAAATTTAAACCCTGAATAACACTTCTATTTCCATGTACCATCGCATATGGGATGATATCTCTTACAACCCCACACATTCCACCTATCATTGCAAACTTACCTACTCTAGTAAATTGTTGTACAGCTGAATTACCTCCAATTATTACATTTTGCTCAATATGTGCATGTCCACCAAGAGGAACATTATTTGCAAGTATTACATTGTCCTCGACCAAACAATCATGTGCAATATGAGAAGAAACCATAAATAAACATCCATTACCAATTTTAGTAATACCACCCCCACCTTTAGTGCCTGGATTTATTGTTACATATTCTCTTATTTTATTGTTATCTCCAATTTCTAATTTAGTATCCTCACCATTGAATTTAAGATCTTGTGGATCATTTCCAATAGAAGCAAATGGATATATCTTATTTTTCTTCCCAATCTTAGTGTTTCCTAAAATATTAACATGAGATTGGATAATAGTATTTTCTCCTACCTCAACATTTGGTCCAATTACTGAATAGGGACCTACCTCTACATTAGATGATATTCTAGATTTTGGATCAACAATAGCAGTTTTATGTATCATCTCTTATCTTTCAAAAATTCTCTAATACTTTTTGCTGGATAACCCATAACTTTTGCATTATCAGGTACATCTTTTATAACACCACTGCCACCACCGATTTCAACATTATTTCCTACTCTGAGATGTCCGGATATTCCTGCTTGACCACCAATTTTGACATTGTTACCAATAATAGAACTTCCTGCAATTCCAACTTGTCCAGCTATAATTGTATTTTCACCAATTTTAACATTATGAGCGATATGGATTTGATTATCCAAATAGGTATTCTTTCCAATTTCTGTATTAGATAGAGACCCCCGATCAATTGTTGCTCCACATCCAATTTCAGAATTTTCGTTAATTATAACGATACCTATATGAGGATACCTCAAATTTTTACTCTGTGATGGAAAAAAACCAAATCCTTTTTTTCCAATTACACAATTATCTAAAATACTTACATTATCTTTTATTATAGAATTTCTTAAAATTGTGTTTGATCCAATTTTACAATTATCACCAATTTGAACATTACGTTCAATAATCGTATTATGTCCAATTAAACAATTTTTTCCAATTTTTACATTTTCTCCTATTAATACATTCTTTCCTGCAATCACTTTATCTTTGAAATTGATATCATTTATATTAATTACTGAATTATCATATTCATCATCAGTTGAATTTGGATAAAACTTTTGGGTTACCAGTGAAGTTGAAATTAATACGTTATCAACAACAAGAGCAGTACAATTATTTGGAAGATGATCTTTTAAAGATTGGGTTGTAATACAATAAGAAGCTTTAGTTTTCTTTGCTATTTCATTATATTTTTTTGAGTGAAAAAAAGTAATACAATCTCTTTCAGCACTGAATAAATCTTTTATATCCTTTACTATTTGGTTTTCCACAATTTTAAGATTGATTTTTAAAATTTTCAAAATTTCTGAAATATTAAAAGGTCCATTATTAATAAAAAAAGGATTGGGCATAGCTGCTTTTACCAAAGCATAATTTATTGTGTTATCAATATTTATTGCTAATTATTTCTTATCAACAATAGTAGCTGACCATATTGCATCTGCCATTTTTTTATCATCTACAAATGCATCGCCTTTATATTTCCAGACACGTCCATGAGATCTAATTGCTTCTATCTTTAATATTAATTTACAATCAGGTATTACTGGATTTCTAAATCTTGCTTTTTCTACTCCCATTAAAAATACTAACTTATTTTCATATGTAGACTTATCCAAACCATGCGCAGTTAAAGCAGCAGCTGCTTGACCAAAAGACTCTACAATTAAAACCCCTGGCATTACTGGTTGTCCGGGGAAATGGCCATCAACAAAAAAACTATTTTTCTTAACATTTACTATTGCTGTTGCTGAGGATAATTTTTTAATCTCATGAAGTTCATCGATTAATAACATTGGTTCTCGATGCGGTAATAATTCAGTAATCTGTTTTTTATTTAAAGATGTACTCATTTTATTTTATTATCAATTATCTTAATTATTTCTTGGGTAATATTTTTTTTCTTACTCCCTACAAAAATATTCTTTTTATCAAGGACTATATCAATTTTTTTTTCGTTCACATAGGTTTCGATAATTGGTGTAATTTTTTTAAAAAACTCTTCAAATTCACCTTTTTTTTTATTATTAAAATCATTTATAACTTTTTGTCTTTCTTGACGAAAATTTGAAACCTCTTTTCTAAAAACAACTAATCTTTTTTTTAACTCATCTTCAGAAATAATATTTTTTTGTTTCTTAATTTCTTCCTCAATTTTTTTTAATTCTTTCTCTTTTTTTTCAAATTTTAATAGTGCAGATTTTTTTGATTTATCCAACTTTTCTAAAATCAATTTTCCAGCTTTTGAGTTGCTGACGACATTATCTAAATCTAAATAAACAATTAGATCCTGACTATTGGAATTAGAAATAAAAGTAAACAGCACTATCAAAATAGTGAAAAATTTTTTTATCAGAATCATTAAAAACTAGTACCTATATTAAATCGAAATGTTTCCTCAATATCAGTTGGTTCTTTTGTAATTGGAGTTGCTAATGAAAAAGTTAAAGGTCCGACTGGTGTTAACCAGTCTAATCCCAATCCTACAGAACTTCTGATACCATCATTATCCAATGAACTATTATAGTCAACTCCCCAAATATTTGCTGCATCCGCAAATAGAACCATATCAACATTTTGAACATTTTCTAAAATCTTTGGAATAGTTGTCGTTGCATTTATAACCGATACATAATTTCCTCCGATGTAATCACTTCCATCTTTTGGTCCAATTTTACCGGACTCAAAACCTCTTAATTTTCTTCCAGGAATATACAATCTTTCAGAGAGTTTTATATCATCTCCACTAAGTGAGCTCGCTCCTTTAAATGAAAGTGAGAAAGTAGAAATATTATTTTCATATAACTCCTTAAAGATTTTGTAATTATATATATTTGTTAATGTGTTAGTATCACTTAAAATCGGTAAATTCACGCTATAATTACTCAAAAAACCACTAGATGTTTGATATCTTTGATTTCTTTTATCGTAAATAAAATCTAATCCAATAAAGCTATCAAAGTAATTTCCATCTTGTTTTTTTTGTTTAGCAGATCCACTTGCATCCACAGAAATTTTTTCAAAATTATTTTTAGTTGAAAGTCCAAATCTTAAATCATCTAAATACTCAAATTCTGTACCAATTGTAAAACCAGTAACATTGGATTTATAACCAGATGTTGCCACTCTATCAATAGAGGTAGCTTCAATTGCTAAATCAAGATTTTTATCTGAATTTTTATAATTTGGGTTAGAGACGATGAATTTTCCCTTAATTCTTTCGTCAGAAACATTCAAATTAGTATCAACTTTTACACCTCTGCCCAAATAATTATTTTCTTTTATTCCGAAAGAAAAATTAGAACCATCTGTACCTGTCCCGACACCCGCAAAAATTTCACCTGTAGCTTTTTCAGTTATATTTATATTTATTATTTTAGTGTTAAATTCTTTTCCGTCTAAAATTTCACCATTAACACTCTCAAAATAATTTAGAGCTTTAATATTATTTAAAGATTTCGCATATAATATTTGATTAAAGGGGTCTCCCTCATCTATCTCAATTTGATTTCTAATAACTGATTCCAACGTAATATTGTTTCCAAGGATATTTACTCTTTCAACAAAAAATTTTTCTGTTTCTTCAATTTTGAAATTTATATTTATTTTATTGGAAACTATTTTTTCATTTACATTAGCTTTAATAGATTCATACTGTTCATTAATTGTTATTCTTTCAATTTTTTCAACTATATCTTCGATTCGATTAATAGAATATGGTTCATTCTCTAATTTTTTAAAAAATTTTTCAACTTCCTCATAATTTGATTTAGAGAAATCATTAGGTAGATCAATTTGAAGATTACCAAAAAATAATTTTGAATTTGCGTCTATATTGAAAATTAATTCAAAAGACTGATTATCAGTCATTTTTGCAAATGATGAATTAATGACAACATTATAATACCCTTTATTTAAATAATAATTTTTAAGTAATCTTTCGTCATATTTTATCATTGACTCATTTAAATATTTTTTACCAGATAAAAATTTCCATGGTTTATATTCTTCACTTAAAATTACACCTTTTAATTTTTTATCTTTAAAAATTTTGTCACCGATGAAAGAAATTTTACGAATTTTTGCTTTTTCACCAAGGGATATATTGTAAGTAAGGTTGATTTTGTTATCTTCTAGTTCTTCGATAGATATATCTATTTTAGAAAAATAATAACCTGTTTCATTTAAAAAAAGTTTAATTTTTTTTTTATCTTTTTCTAATAAGATATTATTGAAAGATGATCTAGATTTTAAAGAAATATTTTTTTTTAATTCTTCTAATATTGTAGATGATTTAATACCTTCAAAATTTATATTTTGTATAATTGGATTTTCTTTGACTTTTATAAAAAGTTTTTTGTTATCAATTTTGACTGATACTAAATCAAAAAAATTTGTATTATACAGCTTTTTGAGAATTTCATTTAAATCTTTCTCTGAAACATTATCATTTACAGATACTCCTGAAAACATCTTTATAGTTTCTATCGAAATACGTTGGTTTCCACTTACATCTATTTTTTTGATTATTTCCGCTTTAGATCCAGCGATTAATAAAAATAAAAAGATAAAAAAAAATAAATTTATTTTATAAAATAATTTAAACATTTTTATTTTTTTAATAAGTATCCAATATTATTTTTTATTTTTGTATTCATTTCAATAATTTCATCAATATTTTTTGGTTTAATTTTTTTATATTTTTTAAAGCTATATAGATTTAGCATTTTATTCATTTTTTGAGAAATATCAGTAAATTTTATCTCGTTCCTTAAAAATAGTTCTACAAATTTATCATTAATAGATACCAAAATAGTTTCAAATAAAGATGTATTATTAGGTAACATTTTAAGGACTTTGATTAATGGAAATTTTTTTGGATTTACATCTCTAAAATCTAAATCATTAAGAGTTTTAAAATCTAATTTTTTGGAATTAATGATTTTTTTTGGCGAATATAAAGAATTTAAAATCGGAATTCTCATATTAGTGTCGTGGACAATAATTTTAGTCAAACCATTTTTAAATTTAATTATGGCATGAACATATGATTTTGGATGAATTATAATCTCTAATTTGTCATATGAAATTTTAAATATTTTCTTTGCCTCTATAACTTCAAAAACTTTATTAATCATAGTTGCAGAGTCCGTTGATATCTTTTTTCCCATTTTCCAATTAGGATGATTTGTAACTTGCTTAATATTAACCTTTTTTAATTTTTTTAAAGGCTTCTCTAGAAATGGTCCACCAGATGCCGTTAAATATATTTTTTCTATAAGATTTTTTTCAATACCCTGTAATGCATACCAAATTGAAAAATGTTCTGAGTCCACAGGTATAAAATCAGTTTTATGTTTATCTAACTTTTTTTCAATTAAATCCCATCCGCATATAATTGCCTCTTTATTAGCAATTGCTATTTTTTTTGTATATTTGATGATTTCAATTGTAGGTTTAAGCCCTTGTATCCCTGAAATAGAACTCATTGTGTAATCAATCTTATTTTTAAAAATTTTTTTAAAATTATTAAAATCATTATAAATATTTATGTTTTTAGAAAATTTATTTTTTTTTAATTTATTATAGCTTTTCTTATTTGTGATAATTAAATTTTTAACTTTAAAAAATTTAGCTTGCTTGAATAGTTCTCTATAATTTTCATGAGCAGATAATAAAACTACTTCAAAATTTTTAATATCTTGTTTGATTATATTAATTAAAGTTTTCCCAATCGAGCCTGTAGAACCGAGAATAGCAATTTTTTTTTTCATAAAATTGTAATCAGATAACAAAATGGAAACACAAAAATTATACCGTCAATTCTATCGAGTAAACCTCCATGACCTGGTAAAATTTTTCCTGTATCTTTTAGTTTTGCATTTCTTTTGAAATAAGAAATTATCAAATCTCCTATTTGACTTATAAAAGAGATAAATAAAATTATTATTAAAAAATATAATCCTTTATCAGAAATTTGATAAGTATATTCATACTCGTGAACGACTAAACCCACTATTAAAGGCAAAAGAAAACTACCAAAGACTCCTGCATATGTTTTTTTTGGACTAATCTTGGTTAATTTAGGTCCTTTAAACATTTTTCCAAATGAATAACCGCCAATGTCAGTAAAAATACAGATTGTTATAATGAATAAAAAATCTTTATAATTTTCATTTTCTCTAAAATAGAATGCCGTATAAAATGAAAAGAATAAAAAAATTATTCCCAAAAATTTTAACAAGAGACTTTTTTTGCTCATTAAAATCCACTCATAACTTGAAACTAAAAAAACAATACTTAAAAAAAATATGAAAAGTATATGTCCTTGAATTATGAAAAAAAATGATAATGGAATTAAGATTAATGAACTTAAAATCCTTTTTTGTAATTCTTTATTAATCATATTTTTCCAAAATTTCTTTTTATATTTTTGTAATCTTTAATTATTTTATTATAGTCATTTTCATTGAAAGCAGGCCATAACTTTTTCTCAAAAAATATTTCTGAATAAGCCAACTGCCATAATAAAAAATTGCTCAATCTTTTTGTATTACCTGTTCTAATTAGAATGTCTGGATCAGGTATATTTTTAGTTTGAAGATTTTTACTTAAATTTTTTTCATTAATAATACTTTTACTTTTCCTAATCTTTTTAAAAGCATCAATTAATTCTGATTTGGACCCATAATTTAAAGCTAAGTTAATTTGTAGTTTTGTGTTTTTTGATGTTTTTTTCTCAGAATTAATCAAAAGTTTATTTAATTTAGGTGAAAATTTTTTTGATCCTAAAATTTTAAGTTTAATATTTTGTTTATGCAAATCTGAAATTCTATTAGATAAAAAATTTTCTAATAGATTAAACAAATAGTTTATTTCTTTTTTTGGTCTTTTCCAATTTTCGGTAGAAAATGCAAATAAAGTTAAATAGCCTATCTTGTTTTTTATTGTTTCTTTAATTATCTTTTCAACAGTATTTAAACCAGCTTTATGGCCAGCTTTACGAGAATTTTTGTATTTAAGACCCCATCTTCCATTACCATCCATGATAATGGCCACATGTTTTAAAGGGTTCATATCGTCATTATTTCTTTTTCTTTAGCAGAAACTTTTTCATCAACTATTTTTATATGTTTGTCAGTAATATTTTGAACATTTTTTTCAAAAGTTTTTTCCTCATCTTCACCAATCTCTTTTGATTTTAAAAGTTTTTTTAATTCATCATTTGCATCTCTACGTATATTTCTAATTGATACTTTGCACTTTTCTCCAATTGATTTAATCAATTTTTTTAACTCGTTTCTTCTCTCCTCATTAAGTTCAGGCACTGGCAATCGAATCAATTGACCATCAATTTGTGGATTTAGTCCTAATTCAGATTTTTTTATAGCTGCATCAACTAAAGGAACATTGTTTTGATCCCAAACTTGAACATTTATCATTCTCGGTTCCGGTGTTGTTATACTACCAATTTGATTAATTGGCATTTGTTGACCATAAACATCTACTCTTACAATATCTAACATTGCTGCATTTGCTCGACCAGTTCTTAGTGATGATAATTCTTTAGTAAAAGCTTCGATAGATTTATCCATTTTGAGGTTATGTGATTTTTCATCAAACATTTATTCCCCTATTTTAATTCTGCTAAACTCCTTGATCTTTAAATCATTAATAGCAAGTTCTTTTAAAACATCTTGAACTTTTTTCTTTGGTTCCATAACCCAAGCTTGTGTTAAAAGAGCATTTTCTTCTTTAAATTTATTCATCTTACCTAAACTAATTTTTTTCGCAATCTCTTCTGGTTTTCCTGAATTTTTAAGTTCTTCAGTAACTAATTCCTGTTCTTTGTCTATGATGGCTTTATCAATTAATTTAGATTCTAATGCTAAAGGGTTTGATGCTGCTATGTGCATTGATAACTGTTTACCAAATGTTTTTACAGTATCAGAATTATCTTTAGTTTCTAATGAAACAATCACAGCTAATTTAGCTAAATTATCTTTCACTACAGTATGTAAATATTGATAATTTATTGAAGAAGAATTTGAAATTGTTTTTGTTTTACCAATTGTAATTTTTTCTCCAATCTTAGCAATTAAAGCAACTAAATTTTCCTCAACAGTAATATCATTTCTCATTTTAGATTTTTTTAATTTTTCAACATCTGAGTTATTTTGATTGTTTAGTTCACTTAATTCTTTAACAAAATTTATAAAATCATCATTTTTTGCAACAAAATCTGTTTCACAATTTACTTCAATAATTGATGTCTTATTTTGATCTCCACTAACCGCAACAACTCCCTCTTTTGCATCTCTTGACATTTTTTTAGAAGCTTTTGAAATTCCTTTTACTCTTAGAATTTCAACAGCTTTATCTAAATCACCACCAGATTCTTTAATTGCTAAATTACAATCTTTAAATCCTGCGCCTGTTGCCTCTCTAAGTTTTTTTACTTTATCTATATCGCTCATTTAATTTAGTTTTTCAGGCTTATTTTTAGAGAATTTTTTTTCTAGTTTTTCTCGATCTGTTTCAGCAACTGTTTTAGATTTTTCAACTTTTTCTTTATTTTCAGTATCTTTTTTTGTTTCAATTGCTGGTGCAGCTTTTTTAGCGCCTATGATTGTTTCTTTAATAAGATTACAATATAAATCTATTGATCTTCTAGCGTCATCATTGCCGGGTATTGGAAAATCAATTCCATCAGGATTTGAGTTGCTATCTAATATTGCAATTATTGGAATTCCTAATTTTACTGACTCTTGAATTGCAAGTGACTCGTAATTTGTATCTATAATAAATACTAAATCAGGAACTTTTTTCATCTCAGCAATTCCTCCAAGTGATCTTTGCAATTTATCTTTTTTTACACTCATTTTTAAAAGCTCTTTTTTTGTAAATCCTCTATTCTCAGCAACTAAATCTGTCTCTAATTTTTTTAGTTTTTTAATAGAATTTGAAATGGTACCCCAATTTGTTAGCATCCCACCTAACCATCTATAATTTACGAAATATTGGTCTGTTTCTTTCGCTACTTCTGCAATTGCTTCAGAAGCTTGTTTTTTAGTTGACACAAACAAGATTTTTCCATTATTTGAAATTGTATCGTAAACTTTTTCTAAGGCAATTTTAGTTAATTCTAAAGTTTGGGTAAGGTCAATAATGTGAATACTATCTCTTTTCCCAAATATATATTTCTTCATTTTCGGATTCCATCTTAAAGTTTTGTGACCAAGATGAACTCCTGCCTCTAATAATTGTTGAATAGTAACGTTTGGTATCTTCATATTTTTTCCCGGTTAAGCCACCACAGTTATTTCCAATTAAGGACCGGAGGTTTAAAACCAACAAACTGTGTGCGTGTTAATTTAAAAATTGAAGATTATTTACAAAGAAATTTTGAATTAGACAAGTCTTAATTATCCAATTATTGCTGAAATTTCCTTATTTCTTAAAATATTTATTGTTTTTCTATCAATATTTCTCTTGTTTTTTAAGTGAAACTTTAAATCATTTTTATTGTCACTAATATTAATCTTTATCAATGTGTTTCCTTGTTTAGGCAAATATTTTGATATCTCATCAAGTTCTTTTGTGGATTTTAAATTAAATGTTACCTCTTGAATTGGTCTGTCTAATAAATCCTTTAAAGACACAATTTTTTGAACATTTAATCTTTTAAATCTATTTTCTGTATCCGATAAAGATTTAAATAAAGTCAAAATAAAAGAATTTCCTTCTTTTAAAATTTCTCGATTTAATTCCAATATATCTGAAAAAACAAACAACTCAAAAACGCTAGACAAATCAGTGAGCTTTAAAACTGCATAAGGGTTGCCTTTTGCAGTTTTTCTCTCTTGTATTTTAAGTAATGTTGCAGCTACATTTGACTCCTTTAGATCATCTTGGCTATTAAATTTTTGATAGTCATAAATATTATAATCATCAAAAACATCTTTAAACTGGTTTAATGGATGATCTGAAATAAAAAAGCCTACTGCTTCAAACTCTTTGGACAATCTTTCTTCGAACTTCCAGTCATCGATATTAGTAGTTATCTCATCTTCTTCATTAGCATTTTCACCAAATAGATCTATTTGATTGGCAGATTTATTTTCAAAAATGTTTTTGGATTTTGTAATAAAGTTGGGAATAGAATTAAATAGAGATTGTCTATTGATATTTAAATTATCAAAAGCCCCTGCTTTTACAAGTCCCTCTAGTTGCAATTTGTTAATATCTTTTGGATTTACACGATTTAAAAAATCTTTAATTGATTTAAATGGTCCATTACTTATTCTTTCTTGAACTATATTAGAGACAGCTTCATACCCCACAGCTTTAATACCACCTAAAGCATAATAAAATTTCCCATTTTCGGCTCTAAAATCTGCGAAACATTGATTTATATCAGGTCTAATAATTTCAATATTCAATCTTTTAAGCTCTTCATAAAATTCACTGAGTTTATTTTGATTAGATATATCCATAGTCATTGAGGCAGCAATAAATTCTTTTGGATAATAAGTTTTCAAATATGCTGTTTGATAAGATATAATTGCATATGCAGCAGCATGACTTTTATTGAAACCATATTCCGCAAATGGCTCTATTTTCAAAAAAATTCCAGCTGCCACCTCTTTACTAATTCCATTTTTGACAGCCCCTGCAATAAAATTTTGTTTTTGTTTTTCAAGCTCAGATCTTTTTTTCTTTCCCATCGCTCTTCTTAAAATATCTGCTTGACCAGCAGTAAAACCTGATAATTTCTGTGCAATTTGCATTACTTGTTCTTGATATATAATTACCCCATAGGTTGGTTTTAAAATATCTTCTAATAAAGGGTGTAAATAATCTGGCTCTTGTTTGCCATGCTTACAATCATTATAAGTTGGTATATTGCTCATAGGACCCGGTCTATATAAAGCAACTAATGCAATAATATCCTCAATATGATTTGGCTTCATTTGAGTTAACGCTTCTCTCATTCCAGAACTTTCAATTTGAAATAAGCCAACTGTATTACCTGAAGATAACATTTCAAAAACTTTTTTATCTTCGTAATTAATATCCTCGATATTAAAATTTTTTTCTTTTTTTTTTATTAATTTTTGAGTGTTATTAATTACTGTTAATGTTTTTAATCCTAAAAAATCAAATTTAATTAACCCAGCATCCTCAGCTGAATACATATCGAATTGAGTTGAGGGAAGTAATAGATCTGTTGATGCATCTTTATATAAAGGAACAACTTCCTGTAATTTTCTATCAGCTATTACAACACCTGCCGCATGAGTTGCAACATTTCTATTCAATCCCTCTAGTTTTAAAGAGAGTTCTGTAAGTTTTTTAACTCTTGGATCATCTTTAATTAATTTTTGAAGTCTTGGTTCTCCTGCAATACATTCCGTTAAGTTTTGAGGTCTTGATGGATCAAAAGGGATCATTTTGGATATACTATCAACAAAACCATAGGATAACCCTAATACTCTTCCAACATCTCTAATAACCATTCTGGCTTTTAATTTTCCAAAAGTAATTATATGAGCAACACTATCCTTATACTTTTCAGTCAAATATTCAAAAACTAGGTCTCTTTTCTCCTCACAAAAATCTATATCAAAATCTGGCATTGAAATACGATCGGGATTTAAAAATCTTTCAAAAATAAGATTAAATTTTATTGGATCAACATCTGTAATTAAAAGACACCATGCTACTAAAGAACCCGCACCAGATCCCCTTCCGGGACCTACTGGTATATCATTTTTTTTTGCCCATATGATATAATCAGAAACAATCAAGAAATAACTGGAATATTTCATTTGTATAATAATATTTAGTTCATGATCTAATCTATCTTTGTAAAGTAAAAATTTTTCATTTTTTGAAAGATCCTCACCCTTTATATTAAAAATATTTTTAAATTTTTCTTTTAATCCATCTAAAGAATTTCTTTTTAATATCTCATCGGCATTTCCACCTTTATCTGAACTAATGTCAGGTAATATGGGTTTTGAAAAATGTGGTCGAAAGTTACAACGATACGGGAAATTATAATTATTTTCTAACGCTTCAGGTAAATCAGAAAATAATTCTGACATCTCAGAATTATCTTTTAGATAGTGTTGATTTGAGTATTTAATCCTATTTTTCTCATTTACGTAAGTTTTATTTTTAATACAAATTAATGCATCATGGGCCTCATACATATCTTTGTTTGAGTAAAAAACTTCATTAGTGGCTATTATTGATATTTCTAAATTTAATGACTGCGATAGATTAAACTTTTCAAATGAAATTTCATTTTGATCTCCATGACGTTGAATTTCTATATAAAATTTATCACCATATTTTTGTTTGAGTTTAGAGTATAATTTTTCAATTTCTAAAAATTTTCCTTTATTGAATAATTGACCGACTAACCCATTTATTGTTCCTGAAAAAATGGCAACCCCCTCATTATTCTTTAACAATTCCTCAAAATTTAAATGCGGATCCAAGGTTCCATCGTTATTAAGATATGATAATGAAGATAATTCAATTATTCTTTTATATCCAATTTCATTCAATGCGAATAATGGCAATAAACCAATAGTATCATCTAATTTAAAATTGATCTGAGTACCAATAATTGGTTGGGTTCCAACTTTAGATATTTTTTCGGCAAATTCTAGGGCACCACATAAATTCGATGTATCACACAAAGCTAGAGATCTAATTTTTTTTTCTTTAGAAATTTCTTTTAAGTCATCAATTTTTATTGCTCCTTCACATATTGAAAATTGAGAGTGTATTTTTAAATGATTAAAGTTTTGAATTTGAGACTCAGCCATTAATAGTTTTTATATTACCATCAACTATTTCCAATAAGCAATCCGACTTATTAGCAAAAAATCTATTATGAGTTGCAAATATTATTATTCTATCAGGCTTTATCTGTTTTTTTAAAAGCTCAAAAATTCCTTTTGCAGTTTCAATATCTAAACTTCCAGTTGGCTCATCTGCGAGAATAATTTGTGGATTGTTTATCAAAGCTCTTGCAATCGATACCCTTTGTTTTTCACCCCCAGATAATTGTGAGGGGTAGTGATTCAATCTTTTTGTTAGACCAACTTTTTTGAGCATTGTTTTTGATAAATTTGAAGCGTCCTCTTTATTTTTACCGTTTGCTAAACTAGCTAAGGTTAAGTTTTCTATTGCTGTAAAATCAGACAGAAGATTATCTTGTTGATAGATTATCCCGATTTTATTAGCTCTTAATAGATCATTTTTTTGAGAATTGTTTGGATCAATCTTTTTATTATCAATAATTATAGATCCTGAACTAGGTCGATCTATTAAGGACAATAAATTTAATAAAGTTGATTTACCTGAGCCTGATGGTCCCATTAGAGAATAAATTTTTCCAGACTTAAATTTATATGAAATTTTTTTTAAAACATTTATCCTTTTCAAACTTAAAAAGCTTTTATTAATTTTTGATAGCTGAATTAAATCACTCATATTTTAATGCTTTTATTGGATCTAGTTTAGCCGCCCTCATAGCTGGAAATATGGATACAATTATTGTTATAAAAATTGAACACGATGAAATAATAAAAATAGAAGACGGGTTTATTTCAGACGGCATTGTACTTAAAAAATATATTTCTTCAGGAAATAAACTTATATTAAAAACATCACTAAGAAATTTTCTAACATTTTCTACATACATAGAAAATGTAACCCCTAATATTATTCCAAACAATGTAGCAGATGTACCTATTATTACCCCAACTAAAAAAAATATCTTTATAATAGATTTATTTAATACACCAATAGATTTTAAAATAGCAATATCTCTAGTTTTATTTTTTACCAATATCGTCAAGCCTGAAATAATATTAAAAGCAGCAACAATAATTATGAGAGATAATATAATAAACATCACATTTCGTTCTACTTTTAAAGCTGAGAATAAAGAACTGTTAGTATCAGCCCAACTATACACAAAATCATTAGGGAATATTTTTTGAACAATCTCTTTTTGATTTTCAATATTTTGTGGATCCTTTAAATAAACTTCTAACTTTCTGTCTTTTTTTGAAAGATTCATAAATTCATCTAAAGTATCAATATTGATAAATGCTACATTATTATCGAAATCTGCTAAGCCACTTTCAAACAATGAAACAATAGTAAAAGATTTTTTCTTTGGAATACTGCCAATAATTGTATCTACACCTGATGATGACATTATTGATACATCATCACCAAGCTTAAGATTCAATGTGAAACTTAACTCTTTCCCTAAAGAAATATAGTTACCTGTTAAATTGCTTTTATTCCCTACAAATGTTTTATCTTTTATTATCTTAAGTTTAGGAAAATCTTTTCTTGAATAACCTCTCAAAACAATACCTTTAGAGGTATCTTTTTTAATAATTATTGCTTCTCCTGAGTTACTTAATATCATTTCACTCGCGATAAGATTGAGATTAGTATTCTTTACTTTATCAATTTGAATTTGATTTTCATAAGTATCAACAGTTATATGAGCATTAAAACCAACTATCTTATTTATTAATTCAGATCTAAATCCATTCATTACTGACATCACAATAATTAGGACTGCAACACCTAGGCTTATTCCAATAAATGAAAAGATAGATATAACATTTAAAAAGCCATCTTTTTTTCTAGCTTTTAAAAATCTAAATGTAATTTCTTTTTCTAAAGTTGAAATCAATTGTGAGCTTTTTGTTTATTAATAATCTTAATAATTTCTTTTAAATTAATTTTTTGAGTTTCTTTATTTATTTCTTTAAATTCAAATAAATCACCTTCAGTTTGTTTTCCAATGATTATTTGATATGGAGCTCCAATTAAATTCATTTTTTTTATTTTTGAGGATAAGTTCTCATCAGTATCATCAATAATAGCATCGATATTATTTTGATTTAACTCAAGATTTATTTTGTTTGCTTTATCGAGTGCAGACGTATCATTTTTATTAATCATAGGAATTATTGCAATATCATATGGTGCAACAGAAATTGGCCATTTCATGATTTCATTTTTTTCATCATATTTTGCTTCTATAATTGCTCCTACTAATCTTGAAACTCCTATTCCATAAGAACCCATTTTTACATAGTCTTTTTTACCCCCAGGTAAATCGACTGCTGCTTCCATTGGTTTGGAATATTTGTCTCCAAAATAAAAAATATGACCAACCTCTATACCTTTCGTTTTCAATCTATTTTTCTCTGAAACTTTTTCATTAAACTCATCCTCTTTAAATTTATCATCAGTAACTGAGTAAAATTTTTCATATTGATCTCTCAATTCAAGTAGGGATTTAACATCAAGTTTTGTTCCTTCAAAATTCAAGTCAAATATTCTTTTATCTGCATAAATTTTACTCTCTCCAGTTTCTGCTAGGATAATAAATTCATGAGAAAGATTTCCACCAATTGGTCCTGTATCGGCTGCCATTGGAATTGCTGTAAGATCTAATCTTTTAAAAGTTTTTAAATAAGATAAGAAAAATTTATTATAAGAAAATAATGCATCTTCATCTGTAACATCAAAAGAATATGCATCCTTCATGTAGAATTCCCGACATCGCATAATTCCAAATCTTGGTCTGATTTCATCTCTAAATTTCCATTGAATATGATAAAGAAGTTGAGGTAATGATTTATATGATTTTAGGGAAGATCTAAAAATATCAGTTACTAATTCCTCGTTTGTTGGTCCGTAAAGCATTTCTCGATCTTGACGATCTTTAATTCGTAACATTTCCTCACCATAATCCTCATAACGTCCACTCTCTTTCCAAATCTCGCTGGATTGTATTGTGGGCATTAGTATTTCTTGTGCACCTATTTTGTTTTGCTCTTCTCTGACAATTCTTTCAATTTTTTTCATTACTTTAAAACCAAGGGGCAACCAAGAGTATATGCCTGCTGAAGATTGTTTTATCATTCCAACTCTCAACATAAGCTGGTGAGACTTTATTTTTGCTTCTGAGGGGTTATTTTTTAAAATAGGAATAAAAGATTTAGAAATATGCATGTTAAATGATTATATTTCTTAAATTTAAATATTCAAATTTCATTAATAAATAAATGGCTGTGAATATAATTGTTGTTATTCCAGTACAATAAAGGAATTTTTTTAACATTTTAGGATTTTCTGGTGAACCCGGATCTTCACCATCTACTTTAACTATTTTTTTCCTTTCAACATCTATTGGTAAAATTGCAAAAAAAACAATCCACCAGATAATAATGTAGATTATAGCTAAGCCAGTTGGACTCATTAAATCCTTACTAAATTAATATTAGTATATGGTCTTTTTCCTGTTTTTTCTTTTGTAAATTTTCTGCAAGCAATTTTAAGAGCATCTATTAAATTACTTTCTTGCTGTTTGCTCCCAAGTTTAAAGGATCTTGTTGTTTTTTCAATTTCGTCCTCTAACCCATAGAGAAATTCATCTTTTTCATAAATGGGTAAACCTCTAAATGTTGTAACAGGGTTATTATGGATATTTCCTTTAGGTGTTATTAATATAGTGACTTCCAAATATCCATTGCTACTTAAATTTTTTCTATCTTTAATTGATTGAGAGTCCTCTTCTACACTCACATTTCCATCTAAATACAATCTTCCGCTAGGTGCTTTATCATATACCTCTGGTGCCTCACCAGGGTATAGCTTGACTATATCACCATTTTCAACTTGAACTGGATGAGGGACTTGCATTTCTTTAGCAAAATTTATGTGTTCTATCATGTGTCTGTGCTCTCCATGAACAGGGATTACACATTTTGGTTTAACCCATTGATACATATCTTTAAGATCCTCACGATTTGGATGTCCAGAGACGTGTATAAATTCTGTTTCTTCTGAGATAACCTCAATTCCATCTTTGACTAACTGATTGTGTAATTTATAGAGTTTTTTCTCATTTCCTGGAATTATCTTTGATGAGAAGATTACTGCATCACCTTTTTCAATAAAAACATCAGGATGTGTGTAATTTGATATCCTCATCATTGCACCCATTGGTTCACCTTGGCTTCCTGTGCACAAATAAACTATTTTTTCTCTAGCAAAATTTTTAGCTTCTCTTGGATCAATTGGATCGATGGTATTTTGTAAATATCCACATTGTCTTGCTGCCTTATAAATTCTATGCATAGATCTTCCAACTAGTGAAATTTGTCTTCCTGTTTGTTCAGCACAATAAAAGGCTGTCTCCATTCTAGCAACGTTTGAAGCAAAAGACGTCACAATAATTCTTTTTTTTAATCGACCCATTATATTTAATAAATTTTTTCTTACATCTAACTCTGAGCCTGATCTGCCAGCACTAAAAACATTTGTAGAGTCACAAATCATTGCTAATACACCTTCATCACCTATTTCTTTTAATCTTTTTGCATTTATTTCGTCACCTATTAGAGGATTTGGGTCAACTTTCCAGTCACCAGTATGTAAAACCACACCTGCGGGAGTTTTAATTCTTAATCCATTAGGTTCTAAAATAGAATGGGTTAAAGTAATGTACTCGATTTCAAAATCTTCCAATAGCACATTTCCATTTAATTCTACTATTTGTAAATCTTTTGTTATATCGATGTGTTTTTCTTTAAATTTTTCCTTAATTAATACAGCGGTAAACGGAGTTGCGAAAATTTTACATTTTAATTTTGGCCATAAGTGCGCAATTGCTCCAATATGATCTTCATGTGCGTGTGTTAATATTATTCCTAATAAATTATCTTTTCTTTCAACAATAAATCCAGGATCTGGATATATAAGATCAATGCCTGGTATTGTATCATCAGCAAAAGTTACTCCAATATCTACCATTATCCATTTATGATTTCCAGGCTCACCATAGCCAAAAAGATTCATGTTCATTCCAATTTCACCTGAACCTCCTAGTGGACAAAATAATAATTCTTTTTTCATTTATTTAATTAACTTAGCAATTTTAATTAATCCTTTAATTGTGATATCTTTATTTTGTATTACACGAGTCTTTAAAGATTTTCTAAACAAATCAGAGTAACCACCAGTAATTACAAGTTTGAAAGATTTTCTAGTTTCTTTCTTAATCAAATTAATAATATTGTCAATTAGTCCTATATAGCCCCAAAAAAAACCTGAACGGACTGCCGAAATTGTATTGTTGCCAACTATATTTCTTATCTTCTTTAAATCTATTTGGGGTATCAATGAGGCTTTGTCAGATAAAGTATCAAGCGATATTTTAACTCCAGGGGCTATTATGCCACCTCTATAATATTTTTTTTCAATTACATCAAATGTGGTGGCAGTGCCAAAATCTAAAATTATAAAATTATCTTTACCATTTTGCAGACTAATTGCATTAGCTAAACGATCTGAACCAGCCTGTTTATAATTAACTTTGATTTTAATTAATGAACTCAAATTAAGATTTTTAATTTCATAACATCTAATTTTAGTTTTTTTATGAAAATATTTTTTAATCAAATTAAAAGATTTTGGTACAACACTACAAAAAAGGATTTTCTCTACTTTTTTAATATCTTTAATCAAAAATTTAATTTTTTTGTCCAAATTTTTATTATTGATATTTTTTGAAATTAAACTTGTTCTTTTTAAAATTCTATCTTTTTTGTTGACTAAAAATATCTTTGTATCTGAATTTCCAATATCACCCAAAATATACATATAATTATTTATTTTTTTTATGTTTAT
>CACKAY010000010.1:0-26411 GCA_902598265.1 uncultured Pelagibacteraceae bacterium | reverse complement strand
AAATGATCAAGAGGATGGATTATTAAAAATTGGTACTGAGTTAAATGATACAATCATTCAACAAATTTTAGATGCAAATATTACAAGTCTAGATATTTCTGTAACAAATTCTATAAACAAAGGTCCTTATTTACTCACTACAATCCTAAATGACAAAAATAATACTAAAGATGAGGCAATTACTGAAATTTATAAAATGTTAAGACCTGGTGAGCCTCCAACAATTGAAATAGCAACTCAAATTTTCAATAATTTATTCTTTAGTTCAGACCGATATGACTTGTCTGACGTAGGAAGAGTTAAAATGAATTCTAGATTAGATTTAGAATGCTCAGATAAAATTACAATATTAAGAAATGATGATATTTTAGCAATAATTCGTAAAATGTTGGACTTAAGGGATGGTAAAGATGATGTTGATGACATTGACCATCTTGGAAATAGAAGAGTTAGATCTGTAGGTGAATTAGTTGAAAATCAAGCTCGTATTGGTGTTTATAGAATGGAAAGAGCTATTAAAGAAAAAATGACCACCTTAGATATCGAGTCAGCAATGCCACAAGATTTGATAAATGCAAAACCACTCACAATTTCACTAAAAGATTTTTTTGCAAGTTCTCAACTTTCTCAATTTATGGATCAAACAAACCCTCTTTCAGAAATTACTCATAAAAGAAGGGTTTCAGCTTTAGGCCCCGGTGGACTAACAAGGGAGAGGGCTGGATTTGAGGTTAGAGACGTGCATCCAACTCATTATGGAAGAATCTGTCCTATTGAGACCCCAGAGGGTCCAAATATTGGTTTGATCAATAGTTTATCTACTTATGCAAAAATTAATAAATATGGTTTTATTGAAAGTCCTTACAAGAGAGTAAAAGAAGGTGTTGTTCAAGATAAAGTAGAATATTTATCAGCAATGGAGGAAACAAAATTTACCATAGCTCAAGCAAATACTAAAATTGATAAAAATGGTAAAATAGTGGAGGAATTAGTTTCTTGTAGACAAAACTTAAACTTTCTTTTAGCGAAACCTGAAACTATAGATTATATTGACGTATCACCTAAACAATTGGTTTCGGTGGCAGCTTCATTGATACCTTTCCTAGAGAATGATGATGCGAACAGAGCATTAATGGGTTCTAACATGATGAGACAAGCAGTTCCGTTACTAAAACCTGAGGCACCTTTGGTTGGTACTGGAATAGAAAGTGATGTTGCACTAGATTCGGGAGTTACAATTGTTGCTAAAAGAGACGGCGTGGTAGATAAAATTGATGGTAAAAGAATTGTAATTAAAGTTACAGAGGAAACTGATTTCTCAAAATCTGGTGTTGATATTTACAATTTACAAAAATTTAAAAGATCTAACCAAAACACGTGTATAAATCAAAGACCTTTAGTTAGAGTGGGGGATAAGGTAAAAACTGGTGATATCATTGCTGATGGTCCTTCTACAAAATTAGGTGAGTTAGCTCTAGGAAAAAATGTTACTGTAGCATTTATGCCTTGGCAAGGATACAATTTTGAGGACTCTATTTTAATTTCAGAAAGATGTGTAACTGATGATGTATTTACTTCAGTACATATTGTTGAGTATGAGATTATGGCAAGAGATACAAAACTTGGTGAAGAAGAAATTACAAGAGATATACCCAATGTAAATGAAGAAGCTTTAAAAAATTTAGATGAATCAGGAATAGTATACATTGGCGCAGAAGTAAACGCGGGTGATATATTAGTAGGAAAAGTAACTCCTAAAGGAGATTCAGCATCTGGTCCTGAGGAAAAGTTATTGAGATCAATTTTTGGAGAGAAAGCAATTGATGTAACGGATACATCCTTAAGGATGTCTAGAGGAAGCAGTGGTACCATAGTTGATGTAAGAGTGTTTAATAGACATGGAATAGAAAAAGATGAAAGATCTATCACAATTGAAAGAGCTGAAATTGATCAAGTTCAACAAGACAAAATTGTTGAGGAGGAAATTTTAGAGAGAAGTATCAAACAAAGAGCTGCACAAATTTTGTCAGGAGAGACCCTTTCTAAAAAGATAAAAGATGTTGAGGCAGGGTCTAAATTGGATTTTGAAACAATTAATAAGATATCTATTAATGATTTATTTAAATTAGCTATTTCAAATCCAAAAAATGAAAATGCATTATTACAATTAAAAGATCAGTATAATAATGCAAAACAAGATATTACTGAAAGATTTGAAGATAAAGTTTTAAAAATAAGAAGTGGTGATGATTTATTGCCTAGTGTAATGAAAATGGTAAAAGTTTTTGTTGCAATTAAAAGAAGGTTAAGACCAGGTGATAAGATGTCAGGTAGACATGGTAATAAAGGTGTCGTCAGTAAAATTGTACCAGTTGAAGACATGCCTTATAGAGAAGATGGGCGACCAGTAGATATAGTTTTAAATCCTTTAGGTGTTCCGAGTCGTATGAATGTGGGGCAAATTCTTGAAACTCATTTGGGATGGGCTTGTAAAGAATTTGGAGAACAAATTAAAAATCTAGTTAATGAAAATAACAAAAAAATTGAGAGAAATGAAAAAATCGAGAGTTTTTTAAAATCTGTTTATGGTGAGGAAATATTTGATCAAAAAGTTGATAAATTAAGTAAAACAGAATTTAAGGATTTATGTGAAAATTTACAAAATGGTATAGCTATATCCACACCAGTTTTTGATGGGGCTAAAGAAAAAAATGTAACAGAAATGTTAGAATTAGCAAATCTTCCTAAATCTGGACAAACTTACTTATGGGATGGAAGAACAGGTGAAAAGTTTGATAGACCTGTAACTGTTGGAATAATTTACATGCTTAAACTTCATCATTTGGTTGAGGATAAAATTCACGCAAGATCTACAGGTCCTTATAGTTTGGTGACTCAACAACCATTAGGTGGAAAAGCTCAATTAGGTGGACAAAGGTTTGGTGAAATGGAGGTATGGGCACTTGAGGCATATGGTGCATCATATACGCTTCAAGAAATACTTACTGTAAAATCTGATGATGTTGCTGGAAGAGTAAAAGTTTATGAGACCATTGTTAAGGGTGAAGAAAACTTTGAGTCCGGAATACCAGAATCATTTAACGTACTTGTTAAAGAAATTAAATCTTTGGCATTAAATGTGGAATTAAATTAATTATGAAAAAAGAACTAGCAGATTTATTTAAAAATTCAGAAATATCTGAAGCTCAAAATTTTAATAGTATCAAGATCTCATTAGCTAGCCCAGAAAAAATAAAATCTTGGACCTATGGTGAAATTAAAAAACCAGAAACTATCAATTATAGAACTTTTAGACCTGAGAAAGATGGCCTTTTCTGTGCAAGAATATTTGGTCCAATTAAAGATTACGAGTGTTTGTGTGGAAAATATAAAAGAATGAAATTTAGAGGTATCATCTGTGAAAAATGTGGTGTTGAGGTAACAAAATCAAATGTTCGAAGAGAACGAATGGGTCATATTAATTTAGCAACACCTGTTGCACATATATGGTTTCTAAAATCACTACCAAGTAGAATAGCACTTGCTGTTGATATGAAGCTCAAAGAAGTCGAAAGGGTTTTGTATTTTGAAAATTTTATTGTCATTGAGCCAGGTTTAACAGGTCTGCAAAAAAATCAGCTTTTAAATGAAGAAGAACTAGCAAAATATCAAGATGAATATGGAGAGGAGGCTTTTACGGCTGGAATTGGAGCTGAAGCAGTTCTGGAAATGCTTAAAAATCTTGATTTAGATTTAGAGAGAAAAAATCTTGTTGATTATATTAAAGAGACGAAATCAAAAGTTAATGAAGAAAGAGCTATTAAGAGATTAAAATTAATTGAGTCTTTTATTGAAACTGGTCAAAAACCTGAGTGGATGATCATGACTGTTGTTCCAGTTATTCCACCAGAATTAAGACCACTGGTTCCTTTAGATGGTGGAAGATTTGCAACATCAGATCTAAATGATCTTTATAGAAGGGTTATTAATAGAAATAATCGTTTAAAGAGACTAATGGATCTTAAGGCACCAGATATTATCATCAGAAATGAAAAAAGAATGTTACAAGAATCTGTTGATGCACTTTTTGATAACGGCAGAAGAGGTAGGGTAATTACTGGAACAGGTAAAAGACCATTAAAATCTTTAGCTGAGATGTTAAAAGGAAAACAAGGAAGATTTAGACAAAATCTTCTTGGTAAAAGAGTTGATTACTCTGGTCGTTCAGTCATCGTAGTAGGTCCAGACCTAAAATTACACGAATGTGGATTGCCAAAAAAAATGGCTTTAGAGTTATTTAAACCATTTTTATACGCAAGACTCAATAAACTAGGTTTAGCTTCAACAATTAAACAAGCAAAAAAATTAGTTGAGAAAGAATCTAACGCTGTCTGGGATGCACTTGAATTAATTGTTAGAGAACATCCAGTTTTACTAAATAGAGCTCCAACACTTCATAGGTTAGGAGTCCAAGCTTTTGAACCAAAATTAATTGAGGGAGATGCGATTGAATTACACCCTTTAACATGTGCTGCGTTTAATGCAGATTTTGATGGTGATCAAATGGCTGTTCACGTTCCTTTAAGTTTGGAGGCACAACTTGAGGCCAGAATATTAATGCTATCAACTAACAATATTCTTTCTCCATCTAACGGAAAACCAATAATTGTCCCAAGTCAGGATATGATTTTAGGAATTTATTATTTATCTCAAGAACCAGTTACTGATAAGCCAGCTGGATATTTTTTAAATGCGGATCAAATTGAATTTGCACTTTCTTCTGGTCAAATAAAAGTCCATAGTACGATTATTTCTAGATTTGAAACAATTGATGAAAAAGGTAATCAAAAATTTGAGAAGTACACTTCTACTGCAGGAAGATTTCTCCTAGCTAACTTATTACCAAAAAATAATAATATTAAGTTTTCTTTAATAGATAGAATCTTACCAAAGAAAACAGTTTCAGAAATTATTGATATTGTCTTTAGATTTTGTGGTCAAAAAACAACAGTCATTTTCTGTGATAAATTAAAAGATCTAGGCTTTAAACATGCATTTAAAGCTGGGATTTCCTTTGGTAAAGATGATTTAGTTATCCCCGAAAATAAAACTCAATTAATCGATGACACAAAAAAACTAATTGCCGATTATGAAACACAATATGCAGAAGGTTTAATCACTAGAGGTGAAAAATATAATAAAGTCGTTGATGCTTGGTCAAAATGTACTGATAAAGTTGCTGGTGAGATGATGAAAGGAATTTCTGCAACAGAGAAAACCTCAGAGGGATTGAAAATAAATTCAGTATTTATGATGGCAGATAGTGGAGCAAGAGGATCTGCAGCACAAATGAAACAATTAGCTGGAATGAGAGGACTTATTGCAAAACCATCAGGTGAAATCATTGAAAGTCCAATAACCTCGAATTTTAAAGAAGGTTTAACTGCATTAGAATATTTTAACTCTACACATGGTGCTAGAAAAGGTCTAGCTGATACAGCACTTAAAACTGCAAGTTCGGGTTATTTAACTAGAAGACTTTGTGATGTTGCTCAAGATTTAACAATTACAAAAAAAAATTGTGATAATCCTGGTTTTATTGAATTATCAGAAATATTAGAAGGTGGTAATGTTGTTGTGAGTTTATCTGAAAGAGCATTAGGTAGAGTTGTTGCAACTGATGTAAAGCACCCTATAACTGGCGAAGTAATAATCAAAAAATCATCAATGATAGACGAATTTGGTTGTGATAAAATTGATTCTGCTGGAATAAAATCATTGAAAGTTTTTTCAGTTATGACGTGTAGTTCCAAAGAAGGTGTTTGTGCAACTTGTTACGGACGAGACTTATCAAGAGGTCAAATGGTACATGTTGGTGAAGCTATTGGAATGATTTCTGCACAATCGATTGGAGAACCAGGGACGCAATTAACAATGAGAACTTTCCACGTAGGTGGTACTGCTTCAGTGAAACAAGACTCACAAATAGTAACTAAAAATGAGGGAACTTTAAAGATTATTAATTCAAATATTTTAGAGGACTCTAAAAAGAACTTAATTGTCATGGGTAGAAATACACAATTATCTATTGAGGACGATAATGGAGTTCAAATTGCAGTTTATAAAGTAGCCTATGGTTCGAAATTATTTTTTAAAAATGATGACAAAGTTAAAGCTAATACAAAAATTTGTGAATGGGATCCTTATACTACCCCAGTGATTGCTGAAAAAAGTGGTATTGCAAGCTATGTTGATTTAATTGATGGTGTATCTATTCAAGAGACTACAGATGATGCGACAGGTATTTCTTCAAAATCAGTAGTTGATTGGCGTTCTCAATCAAAAAGTACAGATTTAAAACCAAGAATTACTTTAAGAGATGAAAAAGGAAACGTAATTAAAAAGGCGGATGATAATGAAGCAAGATATTATTTAGTTCCTGATTCAATTTTATCAGTTAAAGATGGTCAAAAAGTTTCTGCTGGTGATGTGATTGCTAGATTACCTAAAGAAACTACTAAAACTAAAGATATCACTGGAGGTCTTCCAAGAGTTGCTGAATTGTTTGAAGCTAGAAAAGCTAAAGATAGTGCAATCATTGCTGAAAATGATGGACAAGTTATATTTGGAAAAGAAGTTAGAGGAAAACAAAGAATATCAATTGTACCTGAAGATGGATCAGAACCATCTAATTATTTAATACCCAAAGGAAAACATATTAATTTTAATCAGGGTGAAAAAATTAAAAAAGGAGAATATTTATTAGATGGACAGCCATTACCACACGATATTCTTAGAATTATGGGCATAAAAGATCTAACTGAGTATTTTGTTAATCAGGTTCAAGAGGTTTATAGATTACAGGGTGTAATTATTAACGATAAACACATAGAAACTATTTTAAGACAAATGTTGAAAAAAGTTGAGGTAAAAACTACTGGTGATTCTTCTTATTTACCTGGTGAAATCATTGATAGAATTAAATTTGATAATGTTAATGAAAAATTAAAATCTGATGGTAAAAAACCAGCAACTGGAGAAAGAGTTTTAATGGGAATTACCAAAGCTTCTCTGCAGACTGAGTCTTTCATTTCCGCTGCATCATTCCAGGAAACTACAAGAGTTCTTACAGATGCTGCTATCAAAGGTAAAGTTGATCCACTCAATGGTTTAAAAGAGAATGTAATAGTTGGACGATTAGTGCCTGCTGGAACTGGTAATATTAAAAATAAATGGAACAAAAAAGCTCTAGAGGATGACAATAAATTTCTTTCTGAGCAGGAACAGATTGAACAGCCAGAAACCCCTGTAAATCAATAAAAATAACCCGTTTGCTAATTAGTTTTAGTTTGACAAAATTAAATTAATAAGTATTTTGGCGATATTTTTTGGTTGGAATGTAGTGTTAACTTTAGACACTAAACGCTGCCACAAATAACCTGTCAGTTATTTCATTCAAAAATAAACAAATATAAAATTTACATATATGCCAACTATTAACCAGTTGTTAAGAAAAAAAAGAACTAAACCAATTGCTAGGAACAAAGTCCCAGCATTACAAAAACAGCCACTCAAACGAGGTGTTTGTGTAAAAGTTTATACGACAACTCCAAAAAAACCTAATTCAGCTTTAAGAAAAGTTGCTAGAGTAAGATTATCAAATGGTTTTGAAGTAACTGCTTATATACCTGGAGAGGGTCATAATCTTCAAGAGCACTCTGTCGTATTAATTAGAGGTGGTAGGGTAAAAGATTTACCAGGTGTACGTTATCACATTTTAAGAGGTAACTTAGACACTCAAGGAGTGGCAAATAGAAAGAAAAGAAGATCTTTGTATGGAACAAAAAAAGGTAAATAGACATGTCTAGAAAAAAAACACAACCTAAAAAAAATATTGTTCCTGATCCAAAATTTAATTCCACAATTATTCCAAAATTAATTAATAATATTATGTACGATGGTAAAAGAGGAGTAGCTACTAAAATAGTTTACGATGCAATCGAAAAGATAAAGACAAAATCAAAAGATGAGCCTATCAATATTTTTAATGAAGCAATTAATAATATTAAACCCACTGTAGAAGTAAGATCACGAAGAGTGGGTGGAGCTACCTATCAAGTTCCAGTTGAAGTTAAAAGTAAAAGAGCACAAGCTTTAGCTATCAGATGGCTTATAGATTCAGCAAGAAAAAGAAAAGATAAACATATGTCTGATAAAATTTTTAATGAACTTTATGATGCGTATGAAAAAAAAGGTGCTGCAGTAAAGAAAAAAGAGGATGTGCATAAAATGGCAGAGTCTAATAAGGCTTTTGCACATTTTAGGTGGTAAAATATTATGGCTAGAACTCATACATTAGACAAATATAGAAACATTGGGATCATGGCCCACATAGATGCTGGTAAAACAACTACAACTGAAAGAATTTTATATTACACAGGGAAAAGTCATAAGATTGGTGAAGTTCACGATGGTGCAGCTACTATGGATTGGATGGAACAAGAACAAGAAAGAGGCATTACAATTACATCAGCAGCAACAACATGTTTTTGGCAAGATCATAGAATTAATATTATCGATACACCAGGTCACGTAGATTTTACTATTGAAGTTGAGAGATCACTTAAAGTACTTGATGGTGCGGTTGCAGTGTTTGATGGTGTAGCAGGTGTAGAACCTCAATCAGAAACAGTAAGGCGTCAAGCTGACAAATATAAAGTACCAAGAATTTGTTTTGTAAATAAGTTAGATAGAACTGGTGCAGACTTTTTTAGGTGTGTAGATATGATTAAAGACAGATTGGGAGCAAAACCATTGGTAATACAAGTACCAATCGGTATTGAAGCCTCTCTAACTGGTGTTGTTGACCTTGTTAAAATGAAAGCACAAGTTTGGAAAAATGAGGCTCTAGGTGCTGAATGGGAATATAAAGAAATTCCAGAAGATCTTAAAGAAATCTCTCAAAAATATCGAACAGAATTAGTCGAAATGGCCGTTGAGCAAGACGAAAAACTGATGGAGTCTTATCTAAATGGTGAGGAAATAAAAGAGGAGGATTTAATTAAATGTATCAGAAAAGGAACATTAAACTTTGATTTTGTTCCTGTATTAACTGGTTCAGCTTTTAAAAATAAGGGCGTTCAGCCACTACTTGATGCGGTTATTAACTATCTTCCAAGCCCTATTGATATTGGTTCAATTAAAGGAACTAAATTAGGATCAGAGGATGAAATTGAAATGAAATTTGATGATAGTGCACCATTTTCTGCGTTAGCATTTAAAGTGGCAAATGATCCATTTGTTGGATCATTAACATTTATTAGAGTTTATTCAGGTACAATAAAAACAGGAACGGCTGTATACAATTCTTCAAAAGAAAAAGAAGAAAGAGTTGGTAGAATGTTATTAATGCATGCTAACTCTCGAGAGGACATTAAAGAAGCTAATGCAGGTGATATTGTATCATTAGCTGGTTTGAAAAATACAATCACTGGTCACACGTTATGTAATAAAGATAATCCAGTCCTTCTTGAACCTATGGAATTTCCTGACCCAGTAATTGAAATTGCAGTTGAACCAAAAACAAAAGCAGACCAAGAAAAAATGGGAGAAGCTTTGGGTAGATTAGCTAAAGAAGATCCCTCATTTAGAGTTTCGTCTGATGAAGAGTCTGGACAAACAATTATTAAAGGAATGGGTGAATTACACTTAGACATCATTGTTGATAGAATGAAAAGAGAATTTAAAGTTGAAGCAAATGTTGGAGCTCCACAAGTAGCATACAGAGAAACAATAGAAAACTCATCAGAAGTAGAATACACACATAAAAAACAAAGTGGTGGCGCAGGACAATTCGCAAAAGTCAAATTATTAGTAGAACCGCAAGAACCTGGTAAAGGGAGAGCTGTTGAAAGTAAAATTAAAGGTGGAGCTATTCCAAAAGAATTCATTCCAGGTGTGGAAAAAGGTATCGAAACAGTATCAGATGGTGGAATTTTAGCAGGATTTCCAATGATTGATTATAAAGTTACAATTTTAGATGGTTTACATCACGATGTTGACTCTAGTGTATTAGCTTTTGAGCTAGCAAGTAGAGCATGTTTTAAAGATGCTTGTACAAAAGGTGGTTTAAAATTATTAGAGCCAGTCATGAGAGTTGAAGTAGTAACGCCTGAAGACTATATGGGCGATGTTATTGGAGACTTAAATAGTCGAAGAGGACAAATAAACACTCAAGAACAAAGAGGCAATGCAACTGTAATAACCGCAATGGTGCCTTTAGCAAATATGTTTGGATACATTAATAGTTTAAGATCAATGTCACAAGGGCGAGCACAATATTCAATGTTTTTTGATCACTACGCAAAAGTGCCACAAAATGTTCAAGACGAAGTAACAAAAAAGATAGCAGGCTAAAATGGAAAAACAGAATATTAGAATTAAACTTAGAGCTTACGACAATAAGATTTTAGATGCTTCAACTGAAGAGATTGTTAATACTGTCAAAAGAACTGGAGCTACAATAAAAGGTCCGATTCCATTACCAACTAAAATTGAAAGATATACAGTTTTAAGATCTCCTCACATAGATAAAAAAAGTAGAGAACAATTTGAGTCACGAACCCATAAAAGATTAATTGATATAATCGAGCCAACACCACAGACTGTCGAGGCTTTAATGAAGTTAGATTTAGCATCAGGAGTCGATGTGGAGATTAAGATATAATTATGAGCGAGATTGCTTTATTAGGAAAAAAAATTGGAATGACTAGAGAATTTTATAAATCTGGTCAGTTGGTTCCCGTTACTGTATTGAAGATGGAAAAAGCTAGAGTTATCCAAGTAATAGATAAAGAAAAAAGAGGTTACACTGCAGTTCAACTTGGATACGGAAAAATCAAAAACTCAAAACTAACAAAGGCTATGAAAGGTTATTTTTCAAAAAGAAATACTGAAGCCAAAAGAAAACTTAAAGAATATAGAGTTCAAAACATCGAAAACTACAAAGAAGGAAATGAATTTGGATTGGAGATTTTTAAAGATGTTAAATTTGTAGATACTAGATCAAAAACGATTGGAAAAGGTTTTGCAGGAGCTATGAAAAGACACAATTTTGGTGGTTTGAGAGCTACACATGGTGTTTCAATTTCACATAGATCACATGGTTCAACGGGTCAAAGACAAGATCCTGGTAAAGTATTTAAGGGAAAAAAAATGGCTGGACATATGGGAGATAAATTAAGAACTATGCAAAATATTGAAATTATCAAAACGGATCTAGAAAATGAGCTTCTATATTTAAAAGGTTCTATCCCAGGAGCAAAAAACTCTGAAATTCTAGTAAAAGGTTCAGTTAAAAATATAAAAAAAATGACTATCAGTGAAAAACATAAGGCTGCTGAATTAGCTAAGAAAACACCGGAGAAAAAGAAAAAATAATGAAAGTCGATAAAATTAATTTAGATGGTAAAAAAAGTTCTATTGAAGTCTTAGATAAGATTTTTTCGGCCAAGATAAATAAGAAATTAGTGAATACAGTTTTATATAAGACTAATGCTAACTATAAAGGTAGGCATGCAAAAACTAAGCAGCAAAACGAAGTCTCAGGTCCAACATCAAAAATTTATGCACAAAAAGGAACAGGTAATGCTAGACACGCAAGTAGAAAAGCCCCAATCTTTGTTGGTGGCGGTATAGCTCATGGTCCTAAAGGAGAGCTGTCATATAAAAAAAGAAAATTGAATAAGAGTGAAAAAAAACAAAGTATAGCATCTTTAATCAGTGATAAGATAAAGAATAACAACCTTCTTATTTTTAGCGATTTTAGTTCTAAGATAAAAAAAACTAAAGAGATGAACTTAATTTTAAAGAAATTTCAAATATCAAATTCAATAATAATCCTAGATAAAACCTCAAAAGATAATGTTGAAAAATCAATTAGAAATATTCCAAATATTAAAGTAACAGACATAAATCATTTTAGTGCATTTGATATAGTCAAGTTTGAAAAAGTTGTATTTACCGAAACATCTGTAAAAGAATTAGAAAAGAGGTATGCTTAAGATGGATAAGATACATTTATACGACAAAATTTTATCACCGTTAGTGACTGAAAAATCAACAAATTTATCAGAACAAAATAAAATTGTTTTTAAAGTGCCATCAAAAGCAAATAAGAAAAATATAAAAAACAACATCGAAAAAATTTTCAAAGTAAATGTTACAAAGGTAAATATTATAAATAAACAAAATAGAACTAAATTAACCAGAGGAAGAAAAGTTAAAGTCTCTGGTTTTAAAAAAGCAATTATAACACTTAAAAAAGGTCAAAGTATTGATTTAACAACTGGAATTTAAAATGGCACTAAAAACATTTAAACCATATACAAAATCTACTAGAGGAACAATTCTTGTTGATAGAACTGGTCTTTGGAAAGGTAAACCGTTTAAATCTTTAGTTTCACCAAAGAATGCAATGAAGGGAAGAAACAACAATGGTCATATTACATCTATCAATAGAGCTGGTGGACATAAAAAGATGTATCGACATGTCGATTTCTATAGAAAAAAATTTGATATGCCAGCGATAGTAGAAAGAATTGAATATGATCCAAACAGATCTTGTTACATTATGTTAGTAAAATTTGATGATAATTCACATGCATATTATCTTGCACCACAAAAAATAAAAGTAGGTGATAAAGTTGAAAATGGATCAAAAAAAGAAATAAAAGTTGGAAATTGCATGCCGTTACAGGACATCCCAGTTGGTATAGATATTCACAATGTCGAAATACAACCAGGTGGTGGAGGTAAAATTGCTAGATCTGCTGGAACTTCTGTTACGATTAGTGGATTAGATGGGAATTATAGTTTGATTAAATTAGCATCAGGTGAAGTTAGAAAAATCGATTCAAGATCATTGGCAACAATTGGCGTATTAAGTAACCCTGATCAAAAAAATATCAAAATTGGTAAAGCAGGACGATCAAGATGGTTAGGAAGAAGACCTCACACTAGAGGTGTTGTTAAAAATCCAGTAGATCACCCACATGGTGGTGGAGAAGGTAAATCAGCAGGTGGAAGACATCCAGTTTCTCCTAAAGGACAATCAGCAAAAGGATTGAAAACAAGAGACAATAAGAGAACTGATAAATACATTGTTAAGAGAAGAAACAAAAGGAAGGATACAAAATAATGGCTAGAGCAGTGTGGAAAGGACCTTTTGTTGAGGAAAGTTTAATCAAAAAAGTTGATAAATATAAGACTGATCCAAAAAAAATTCCTATCAAGACTTGGTCAAGAAAATCAACAATAATTCCAGATTTTGTTGGAGTAAGTTTTTTGATTTATAACGGAAAAAAATTTATACCCATTACCATATCTGAAGATATGGTTGGTCATAAGTTAGGTGAATTTGCACCAACAAGAACTTTTTTTGGTCATACACCTGCAGATAAAAAAGCAAAACCTGCTGAGGCAGAGGCTAAGAAATAATTATGAGTAAAAAAAAGAAATTAGTGAAAAAAAAAGAAAAAATAGTGAAATCTATTAATAATAATATTAGATCAAGTGTCAGAAAACTTAATCCTATTTTAAAAGGTATAGTTGGCAAGAAAGTAGAGTTAGCTATCAGGGATCTTCAGTTTTCAGAAAAAAGAATTACTCGTGATATCAGAAAGACTATTTCATCTGCAGTTGCAAACGCAGAAAATAATTTTCAGTATGATATTGATAAACTTGTAGTTAAAGAAGCTTATTGTGGAAAGAAAATTACTATGAAGAGGTTTAGACCAAGAGCAAAAGGAAGAGCTGCACCAATTTTAAAACCTTATTCAAGTGTTACAATTATTTTATCAGAGGCAAAAAAAATGGAGAGTCATGGGACAAAAAGTTAATCCGGTAGGTTTTAGATTAGGTGTTAACAGGGGTTGGGACTCTGTTTGGTACGCCAAAAAGAAAGATTTTGGAAATTATCTCATAGAAGATTTTAAAATAAGAGAATATATCAAAAAAAATGTAATTAATTCTGGAGTTTCAAAAGTGATGATAGAAAGAACAGCAAACAAATGTTATGTTACAATTTACACTTCAAGACCAGGTTTTGTTATTGGAAAAAAAGGTAGTGATATTGATAAGATAAAAAATAATTTATCCAAATTTACTTCTAATGAGGTTACTTTAAATATTAAAGAAGTTAAAAAACCTGAAACAAACGCTTATCTAGTTGCTGAAAATATTGCTCAACAATTAGTTAAAAGAATTTCTTATAGAAGAGCAATGAAAAGAGCAATGCAGTCTTGTTTAAGATTAGGTGCTAAAGGAATTAAAGTTTCAGTGAGCGGAAGATTGGGTGGAAATGAGATTGCTAGAACTGAATGGTTAAGAGATGGCAGCATTCCATCGCACACATTAAGAGCAGATATTGATTATGCCGAGGCTGAAGCACTTACTACTTATGGAATAATTGGAATAAAAGTTTGGATTTATAAAGGGGAAGTTTTTGCTAAAGAATTTAGTCAAGAAACAAATAAAGCATCAGCTAAAGAGGGAAAACAATAAATGTTACAGCCAGTTAGAACAAAGTGGAGAAAAGCTCATAAAGGTAGAATTCATGGAACTGCTTCAAGAGCAAATTTTATTAATTATGGTGCATACGCCTTAAAAGCACTATCTCCTGATAGGGTCACTGGTAAACAGATAGAGGCTGCTAGAGTTGCTCTAACAAGACACATGAAAAGACAAGGAAGAGTTTGGACAAGAATTTTTCCAAATATTCCAGTTTCTAAAAAACCCATTGAAGTACGTATGGGTAAAGGAAAAGGTTCTCCAGAATTCTATGCATGTCGTGTAAAACCAGGAAGAATTTTATTTGAAGTAGATGGTGTTTCAGAACAGATAGCTAAAGAAGCGTTATATAAAGCATCTGCAAAATTGCCAATTAAAACAAAAACCATAAAGAGATTCGCCTAATATGAAAAAACAAGAAATTAAAAAACTATCAAAAGATCAAATTATAAAAAACATCGATAAATTTAAAAAAGATTTATTCAATTTTAGATTTCAAAAGATGAATTCACAGATTACGAATCCAGCAAAAATTAGTGAAACAAAAAAAACAATTGCTAGATTAAAAACAATATTAAAAGGAAAATTAAATGCCTAAGAAAATATTAACAGGTGTGGTTGTAAGTGATAAACCTAACAAAACTATAACTGTTTTAGTTGAACGAAAATATTCTCATCCATTATTAAAAAAAGTAATAAAAGTGAGAAAAAAATACAATGCCCATGATGAAAATAACAAATTTAAAACAGGTGACAAAGTATCAATAATTGAGAGCAAACCTTTCTCAAAAAACAAGAAATTTCAAGTAATGGAGAACACAAAATAATGATACAGGTCCAAACAGAATTAAATGTAGCCGATAACACCGGGGCAAAGAAAATTGAATGTATTAAAGTGTTAGGTGGATCGAAAAGAAGATATGCAAGCATAGGTGACACGATAGTGATTGCTGTAAAAGAGGCAATTCCTAAGGGAAAAGTAAAAAAAGGATCAGTTCATAAGGCTGTGGTGGTAAGAGTAAAAAAAGGAATTCATAGAGATGACGGATCAAAAGTAAAATTTGATAATAACGCTGCTGTTTTGGTTGATGATAAAGGTGAACCAGTTGGAACTAGAATTTTTGGTCCAGTAACTAGAGAATTAAGGAATAAAGGGCAAATGAAAATAATCTCATTAGCCCCAGAGGTTTTGTAATGATCAAAAAAGGTTTAAAAGTTCGAGTTTTATCAGGCAGAGATAAAAAAAAAGAAGGTGAAGTAATTGAAATTGATAGACCAAATAACAGAGCAAAAGTAAAAGATATTAACATGGTAAAGAGACACGTAAAAACAACTAAGGAGAAAAAAGGTGGAATTTTTTCAAAGGAAAGTTTTATTCATTTATCAAATTTAAAACTAATTGACGAAAAAACAAAAACAAAAAAAACTGAGGCTAAAAAATAATGACTCCGAGATTGAAAGAACTTTATTATAAAGAAATACAACCTGCATTAAAATCTCAATTTGGTTTTAAAAATTTGTACATGGGTCCAAAAATTGAAAAAATTGTTTTAAATATGGGCTTAGGTTTAGATGGAAATGACTCAAAAATATTAAAGTCTTGCGAGGAGGATTTAGCAAAAATAACAGGTCAAAAACCTGTGATTACCAAATTTAAAAAATCAGTTGCGAATTTTAAAACAAGAAAAGGGTCAAATGCTGGTCTAAAGGTAACACTTAGAAAAGACAAAATGTATGAATTTTTAGATAGACTTGTGAATATAGCTTTACCAAGAATTAAAGATTTTAGAGGTCTGTCTGCAAATGGTTTTGATAAATTTGGAAATTACACATTTGGTGTTAAAGAACATATCATATTTCCTGAGGTAAGTTTTGATCGTGCTGATAAGGTTCGTGGTATTGATATTGTGATTGTAATATCAGCTAAAAGTAAAGAGCATAGTTTTGCTCTTTTAGAAAAGTTAAATTTTCCATTTATTAAAAAAGGAGATAACTAAAATGGCTAAATTAAGCTCAATAAATAAGAACAATAAACGAATAAAATTATCGGACAGGCTATTTAAAAAAAGGCAAAAATTAAAAAAGATTGTTATGAATAAAAAACTCCCTTTAGAGGAAAGATTTAAAGCACAACAAAGATTATCAAAATTACCTAGAAACTCTGCGAAAGTAAGAGTGATGAATAGATGTCAGATTACCGGAAGACCTCACGGAGTTTATAGAAAATTGAAAATATCTAGAATTGCATTAAGACAATTAGGTCTGCAAGGAAAGATACCAGGTTTAGTTAAATCAAGTTGGTAGAAAGGAAAATATGAGTTTAAGTGATCCAATTGGAGATATGATAGCAAGAATAAAAAATGCTCAAGATAGAAGCCATAAGAAAGTTGAATTACCTTCTTCAAATTTTAAAACTAAGATTGCTGATATCTTAAAGAATGAAGGATTTATAAAAGACTTCAAAGTGAATAAAGAAAATAATAAATCTTTATTATCTTTAGAGCTTAAATATCATTCAGGAAATCCAGTTATAAGTACTTTTGAAAGAGTTTCAAAACCAGGGAGAAGAATATTTTCTAGTGCAGAAAGTTTACCCAAAATAAATAATGGTTTAGGTATAGCAATTGTATCAACCCCCAAAGGTGTCATGACCGATATTGATGCGAGAAAGCAAAGAGTGGGTGGAGAAATAATTTGTAAGGTGTTTTAATGTCTAAAATTGGTAAAATTAATATTTCAATCCCTGAAAAAGTCAAAGTTGCTTTGGCTGGTAATATCCTGAACATAGAGGGTCCTTCGGGAAAAAAATCAATTAATATTGACTTAGAAGTTTTTAATCTTGATATAAAAGATGGAAAAGAAATATCAATCAAACCAAAAAAAATCGATCAAGAAACCAAGCGATTATGGGGAATGAATAGAAGTTTAATTAATAATGCAGTTATTGGTTCAAGCACTGGATATGAGAAGATACTAGAATTAGTAGGTGTTGGATATCGAGCTGCTTTAAAAGGTAATCAATTAAATCTACAATTAGGTTATAGCCATGATATCAATTTCGACATTCCAGAAGGGATAAAAATCAATGTTGAAAAGCAAACAACTTTAAAAATAAGTGGTGCTGATAAACAACAAGTAGGTGCAATTGCATCAAAACTAAAAACTCTTAGAAAAATTGAACCATATAAAGGTAAAGGTGTGAGAGAAAAGGGTCAACATATTTTGAAAAAAGAAGGAAAGAAGAAGTAATGAAATTAGATACTAGTAAAAGAAAAAGGTTTAGAGTTAGTAATAAGGTTAAAAATGTTGCTTCAAATGACAGATATAGACTAAGTATTTCTAGATCATCAAAGAATATTTCGGCACAAATAATTGATGATATGAAAAATGTTACTTTATTATCAGCATCATCAATTGAAAAAGATATTAAGTCTGGTCAAAAGGTAAATAAAACTGAATTATCTAAGATTGTAGCTGAAAAGTTAGCAAAAAAAGCACAAGAGAAAAAAATTACCAAGATTTATTTTGATAGAGGTATTTATAAATATCACGGAAGAGTGAAGGTTTTTGCTGAAACTTTACGTAAAAATGGAATGGAATTTTAATATGGATAATAATAAAGATAAAAAAACTGACGATATTTTAGAAAAATTAGTTCACATTAATCGTATAACAAAAGTAGTAAAAGGTGGACGTAGATTTGGTTTTTCAGCACTAGTTGTTGTTGGAAACCAGTCCGGTAAAATTGGAATAGCTCACGCTAAAGCAAAACAAGTGCCGGATGCTATAAAAAAAGCAAATGAAATGGCACGAAGAAAACTTATTCATATACCTCTTCGAGAAGGAAGAACGATTCATCATGATGTAAAAGCTAAAGATGGATCAGGCAGAATTGTATTAAGAGCAGCCTCTAAAGGAACAGGAATTATAGCTGGAGGCCCTGTTCGAGCTGTTTGTGAGGTTTTAGGAGTAAAAGATATTGTTGCAAAATCAATGGGTACATCAAATGCCCACAATGTGATTAGAGCTACAATGAAAGCACTATTGAAACAAAATTCGCCAAAACAAATATCTTCAATAAGAAATAAAAAAATTTCTGAGATAATAGAAAAAAGAGGATAATGATTAAATTAAATAATAGAAATAAGATTAATAAAAGTAAACTTAGAGTTGGCAGAGGTATCGGTTCTGGAAAAGGCAAAACATCTGGAAGAGGTGTAAAAGGTCAAAAATCCAGATCTGGTGTAGCGATTAAAAGTTTTGAGGGTGGACAAATGCCACTATACAGAAGACTTCCAAAAAGAGGATTCAACCCTATTAATAAAAAAACAATTGCTATATTAAACCTAGATAAAATCCAATCTTATATTGATAAAAAAAATATTAAAACTACAGATACGCTGAATTCAAATTTACTCAAAAAACTAAAATTAATAGATCAAAATTCAATTAAATTAAAAATTTTAGGTTCCGGAGCCATTAAAGATAAAATTAATATTGAAGCAGATCTTGCATCAAAGTCTGCTGTTGAAAAACTTGAGAAAATTGGTGGTTCAATACAATTAAAAAAATAGTTTAATTTAATGAGCGCATCATCATCAAATACTGATTTAAGAAATAGAATAATATTTACCCTTGCTATTTTAGTGGTCTATAGATTTGGTACTTTTGTCCCTTTACCTGGGATAGACCCTGAACAACTCAAAATAATGATGGAAGGAAATCAAAAGGGTTTATTAGGAATGTTTAATGTTTTTGCTGGTGGTGCAGTGAGTAGAATGGCTATTTTTGCATTAGGAATCATGCCATATATTTCCTCATCAATTATTGTCCAACTATTAACAGGTGTTTCTGATTATTTCAAAAATTTAAAATCACAAGGAGAAACTGGTAGAGCAAAAATTACTCAGATAACTCGTTATGGAACTGTTTTACTTGCAACAGTTCAAGGTTATGGATTAGCAGTAGGTCTAGAGTCCTCAGCCGGGTTAGTAATTAATCCTGGTGTTTTTTTTAAGATCTCAACTGTCACCACAATTGTCTCTGGGACTATTTTTTTAATGTGGTTAGGAGAACAGATTACCCAAAGAGGAATTGGTAATGGTATATCTCTTATTATTTTTGCTGGTATTGTTGCAGAAATTCCAAGAGCTCTAGTCACCACTTTTGAACTTGGTAGAACAGGAGCAGTCTCTACATTAATGATCTTAGCTTTATTTGTTTTGTTAATCTTAACAATTTTATTTATTGTTTTTATGGAAAGAGCTTTAAGAAAAATACTAATAAATTACCCTAAAAGACAAGTTGGTAATAAAATGTATGGAGGAGAATCATCTCATTTGCCACTTAAGATTAATCAAGCTGGAGTAATTCCTGCAATCTTTGCTTCGGCATTATTATTACTACCAGTAACTTTTTCAAATTTTAATTTTTCTGACAATGAAACTTTTTTAAATATAAGTTCATATTTTACTCAAGGTCAACCTTTGTATATGTTATTATATGCATCAGGAATAATATTTTTTACTTTTTTTTACACCTCAATAACTTTTAATCCAACGGAAACAGCTGACAATTTGAGAAAATATGGAGGTTTTGTACCCGGGATTAGGCCTGGAGAGAGCACAGCAATTTATATTGATAATATATTAACAAAGTTAACAACAATTGGAGCTTTATATTTAACCTTAGTTTGTTTAATGCCAGAGTTTTTAATTGCTAATTATCCAATTCCTTTCTATCTGGGAGGCACATCAATTTTAATTGTAGTTGTTGTTGCAATTGATACTGTTACGCAAATACAAACAAGATTAATGAGTTCCCAATACGAACAATTGATTAAAAAAACAAAATTCGGAAGATAATTCGTGAATATAATCCTATTTGGACCTCCTGGTGCTGGAAAAGGAACACAAGCAAAATATTTAGTTAAAAAGATAAATGGTTTTCAAGTTTCAACAGGCGATATGTTAAGAGATGAAATCAAGAAGAATTCTGAAATAGGAAAAAAAATAATTAATGACATGAATGATGGTAAATTTGTAAGTGATGAAATTGTAAATGAATTAATTAAAAAAGTTATTTTTGATGAAAAATTTAAAAACAAACTTATTTTTGATGGATATCCTAGATCATTAGAACAAGCCAAAAATTTAGAAAATATTTTAAAAAGTTCAAATCAAAAGATTGATTATATTTTTTTTCTTAATGTTCAAAAAGAAGTGATAATTAAACGAGTTGAAAAAAGAAAGACTTTAGAAAAAAGATCTGATGATGACGCAAATATTATTTTAAAAAGATATGATACCTATATGGATATGACACGCCCTGTTTTAGATTTCTATTCAAAAAATTCAAACTTTTATGAGATAGATGGTGCGCTTAAAATCGAGCAAATAACCGCTAAAATAGATGCTTTTCTTAATGTTTAAGACGTTGACTTTAAAAGAACTTCTTATATAAAAGGCTAAATTTATCTCAAAATTTATGGCTCGTATTGCAGGAATAAATATCCCACAAAATAAATTAGTTCAAGTAGGGCTAACTTATATTTATGGTATTGGTGATAAATTTTCAAAACAAATATGCACATCATTAGCAATTCCTAAAGAAAAAAGAGTGAACCAACTTACTGATGATGAAATTTTGAAAATAAGAGAATACATTGATCAAAATTTTAAAGTTGAAGGCGATCTAAGAAGAGATTATTCACTGAGCATAAAAAGATTAATTGATTTAGCTTGCTATAGAGGTTCGAGACATAGAAAGAAATTACCTGTAAGAGGTCAAAGAACAAGATGTAATGCTAGAACCAGAAAAGGTAAAGCTATTGCGATAGCTGGAAAAAAATTAACACCACTTAAAAAATAACCATGGCAAAATCAGAAAAAAAAGATAACAAAGAACTGAGTCAAGAAAAGTCACCCAAAAAAACTATTAAAAGTTCTTATTCAAAAAAAAAGAAAACTAAAAAAAATATCTTAAATGGAATTGCATATGTTCAATCAACCTTTAATAATACAATTATTTCAATTGCTGACACTAATGGAAATGTAATTTCTTGGGCATCAGCTGGGCAAAAAGGTTTTAAGGGTTCTAGAAAATCAACTCCATATGCTGCACAAATTGCTGCAGATGCAGCAGCATCTAAAGCCTTAGAATTTGGGATGAAAACTTTATCTGTGGAAGTTAAGGGTCCTGGTTCGGGCAGAGAAACAGCATTACGAGCGTTACAAGCGAGAGGATTTAGAATTTTATCAATTAAAGATACAACACCGATGCCCCATAATGGAACTAGGCCACCAAAAAAAAGGAGAGTTTAATGGATGTAGAAAATGTTAATGTAAAAAATTGGAAATCGTTAATAAAACCTGCGAAACTTGACGTTAAAATAAGTGATGATTTAACTCACGCTACAATTATCGCTGAGCCATTAGAAAAAGGTTATGGTTTAACACTTGGTAATTCACTTAGAAGAATTTTATTATCTTCAATCAGAGGAGCAGCAGTAACGTCAATTCAAATAGATGGTGTACTTCATGAATTTACATCTATTAAAGGTGTTAGAGAAGATGTTACTGATATTGTATTAAATGTTAAATCTCTGGCATTAAAATGTGCTGCCGAGGGAACAAAAAAACTTGTATTAGATGCCAAAGGACCTGGTGAAATAAAAGCATCTGACATTGCATCAGTTCCTGATGTTGAAATTTTGAATCCTGACTTAGTTATTTGTAATTTGGATGAAAATACTCACTTCCACATGGAAATGAACGTGAATACTGGAAAAGGTTATGTTCCAGCCGATTTAAATAAACCAGAGGAACCACCTTTAGGTTTAATTGCAATAGACTCATTATATAGTCCTGTTAAAAAAGTTTCCTATTCAGTAAGTACTGCAAGAGAAGGTAAGGCTTTAGATTATGATAAATTAACGATGGAAGTTGAAACAAACGGATCAATATCTGCTGAAGATGCAGTTGCTTACTCTGCAAGAATTTTTCAAGATCAATTAAAAATGTTTATTAATTTTGATGAACCTGTAGAAGCTCCAGTTAAGGAAGTTTCAACAGAGCCTGAATTTAATAAAAATTTATTGAGAAAAGTAGATGAGCTTGAATTATCTGTTAGATCAATGAATTGTCTTAAAAATGATAATATAATTTATATTGGTGATTTAGTTCAGAAATCTGAGGGTGAGATGTTAAGAACACCAAATTTTGGAAGAAAATCATTAAATGAAATTAAAGAGGTTTTAACTGGTATGTCTCTTTATTTAGGTATGGAAATTCCAAATTGGCCACCAGATAATATCGCAGAAATGTCTAAAAAATTAGAGGAAAGCATCTAATGAGACATGGAATGGCAAATAAGAAGTTAAACAGAACTTCTGAACACCGAAAAGCTCTGCTTAAAAATATGCTTAATTCGTTAATTAAGTACGAGCAAATTAAAACAACTTTACCAAAAGCAAAATTCTTAAAGCCACAGGCTGATAAAATTATCACATTAGGTAAAAAAGATAGTTTGCATAATACTAAAATTTTAATTTCTCAATTGCAGGATATTAAGTCAGCCAATAAAGTTAAAAAAACTTTATCTAAAAGATACGAAAAAAGAGCTGGTGGTTATACAAGAATTATTAAAGCAGGTTTTAGATATGGAGATAATGCGCCTATGGCTATAATTGAATTTGTTGATAGAGATATTCAAGCCAAAAAAGTTGATAAAAAAAAGAAAGATCCAGCAAAAGAAGTTGAAAAAAAAGAAGATAAGAAAGCTGCCACAGCATAAATAAAACCTTAAATATTCATGATTAGAAGTTTTATCGTTGAGTCAACGTGTAATAACATGCGTGTTGATAGATGGTTAAGAAATAAATTAGGAAAAGTACCGCAAAGTCTTATTGAAAAGAGTTTAAGGTTAGGAAAAATTAAAATAAACAAAAAAAAAATAAAAAGCTCTTTTAAGATTAAAACAAACGACAAAATAGAACTCTTCAATTTTGATTTTCAAGAAAAAATAAAACACGAAAAAAAACAATTCAATCCATCCATTGAGGTGATAAAATCTAACGAAGATCTGATCATAGATAACAATGAGGATTTTATAGTTTTAAATAAAAGTGCAGGAATATCGGTTCAAGGTGGAACAAAGTCAAAAAAAAATTTAGTAGATATATTTGCAAAAAGTGAAATATTTCAAGGAACAAAACCATTCTCTGTTCATAGATTAGACAAAGATACCTCAGGTGTTTTTATTATTGCAAAAAATAGACAAACAGCTCAGCTATTGACCTCTCTATTTAGATTAAGAAAAGTGCACAAAACTTATTTGGCAATATGTAATGGAGAAATTGAAAAAGACTCAGGTGAATGGAATGATAATTTGATAAGGTACGATAATGGAAAAAAGATTATAGAAAAAGCTAAAACGATTTTTAAAGTAATTGATAAAAATACCAATGCTAGTTTAGTAGAGATGAAACCGATCACAGGAAGAAAACATCAATTACGAAAACAATTATTTAACATTGGACATTCAATTTTTGGTGATAAAAAATATAATTCATCTATTTCTTCCAAAGGTATAAATAAAGATTTAATGCTTCATTCCTATCAAATAAGATTTATGATTAATGAAAAAAAATATACTTACAAAGCATTATTACCAGATTATTTCAATAAGTTGTTGAGGACTAAAAGATTAAATTTTTCAAATTAGTTTTAAATATTTCTATTAACTTATTTTTTAATTCATCATAATTTTGATTTTTAATTTGTTCGAGATTAGTGATACCTTTATCTTTTATCCCACAAGGAATAATCGCATCATATTTTTTTAAATCGTTATTAATATTGATAGAAAAACCATGATAGGCTATCCATTTACTTACTCTAACTCCTATTGCAGCAACTTTTTTTATAGTTGAATTATCATTGTACCAAATACCAATATTTTCTTTATCAGCAAATGTTTCAATGTCATAGAGTTTCAGGGTTTCAATAATTGATTTTTCAATTACTGATATGAATTTTCTAATATCTTTTTTACCTTTTTTTAAATCAATTACAAAATAACAAATGAGTTGTCCTGGTCCATGATAAGTTATTTTACCACCTCTATTTGTTTTAATAATATTTATAGATTTATCTATTATCTCATTTTCATTATAGCTTGTTCCCGATGTATAGATATGATCATGTTCTAAAACCCAAATCAAATCATCTACTTTTTTTAGATCGATATCTTTAAGTCGATCTTCCATAAATGATATCGCATCTTCATATTTTACTGGATTTTGGGACTTTTTAATTTCTATAGTCATTTAAAAATTGTATTCTTTTTATTTTGTATTAAAAGATCCGTCTAAATAATAGGTGTATTTATGACTTTAATAAAAAAAATTAAAGATAAAAAAGTCAATTTTGAATTTAATAAGGAATACATAAAAGTTGTAACAGATAAAATCACCTCAAATGATGCATCCTTTATAACCAGATCTTTTGAGGAAATGCATCCTGCTGATGCTGCTGATATTATTGAGCATTTAAGTCAAGATGACAGAGAAAGTTTAATAAAATTAAATAATTTTAAGATTAATCCAGAGGTATTTGTTGAATTAAATGAGTCTGTTCAATCAGAAATAATTAAATATCTTTCGTCAGATGCAATTGTTAGAATATTAAAAAATTTAGAGTCTGATGACGCCATAGCCATTTTAGAAAACGTTGATGAAAAAGATAAAAATTCAATATTAAGTTTATTACCCCCAAAAGATCGATTTGCTTTATTAGAAGGTCTTAGTTATCCAGAGGATAGTGCTGCTAGGATAATGCAAAGAGAGTTTACTGCAATTCCAAGTAATTGGTCGGTAGGACAAACTATTGATTATTTAAGAGAGAATAAAGACTTACCAGAAGAATTTTTAGAAATTTATATTGTTGATGAAAATTTTAAACCTATTGGTGCAGTACCATCTTCAAAAGTATTAAGAACACCTAGAGAAACAAAAATGTCTTCAATTATGGACGACTCAATTTTTTTAGTTCCAGTGGATATGGATAGAGAAGAAGTTGGTAACTCATTTGAAAATTATGGTTTAAACTCAGCTTGTGTTGTAGATAAAAATAATAAACTTGTAGGAATGATAACTTCCGATGATGTATTGACAGTTTTAAAAGAGGAGGCTGAGGAAGACGCTTTACGATTAGCTGGTGTTGGAGATGAAGAAATTACAGATGGTGTTATCACAAAAACTAAAAGACGATTTAACTGGTTACTTTTAAACTTATTTACAGCATTTCTGGCTACTTATTGTATTAGTTTGTTTGGTGCAACAATTGAACAAATGGTTGTCTTGGCATTTTTAATGCCAATAGTAGCATCGATGGGTGGTAATGCAGGTATGCAAACTTTAGCAGTCACTGTTAGAACTTTAGCAACAAACGATTTAACAAAAAATAATTTTAATCAAAACATTATTAAGGAATTTAATATTGGTATTCTAAATGGAATAATTTTTGCTGTGATAAGTTCTTTTATCGTTCAAGTCTGGTTTCAAGATTATCAATTGTCATTAATAATATCGATCTCAATGATTTTGACAATGGTAGTGGCAGGTTTATTTGGAATACTTGTTCCAGTCACTTTAAAAAAAATGAAAATTGATCCAGCAATTGCCTCTAGTGTTTTCGTAACAACAATAACTGATGTAATTGGTTTTGTTTCTTTTTTAGGTGTTGGGGCTTATTTTTTATAGAATTTCAAAAATTATCAATCAATCTTACATTATTAATATAAAAAGATACGAAAATTTTTGAACTTCTTAATCTATTAGAAAT
>CACKAY010000009.1:0-27530 GCA_902598265.1 uncultured Pelagibacteraceae bacterium | reverse complement strand
ACATCCCCTGATCCAGATCCTGGTGGCAATGGTTTAGAAAAACCTACTTGATTAAAACTAAAAAAAACAAATAAAATTAAAAAAGTTTTAATAGTTTTGATCATTGGTTCATCTCCACAACATCACCCATAATTAAAAAATCTCCGTAAGCAGGTGTCGTAATTTCTATACTTTCGTATATTCCATCCAATCCCATGACTTTACCATATAAGATAGATTTCCCACCTGTGCTTAAATCAACAACCCCTACCCAATTTTCTTTTTTTGCTTGCTCATCCTTTAAACCAAAATTGATTTCAGAAAATTTTAATAATTGATTGATATTTTTATCTACATCAATTCCTTCAATTTCAATGCCAATTAATTTTTTTTCTTTAACAAAAATATTCATATATGAATTTTTCAATAACTCATCATCACAGAAGTTGGAAGTATCATAATTATATTTTAAAGTTTCACTACCCCACTCATCACTACTAGTATCAGGTAGATCATCATATTGATCTTCAATTGCAGAAATTAATGTACCCATTGGAACTTTGATAAAATCACAAGCATAAGCATTAATATTTAAGCTAAAAAAAATAAGCATGAATAATTTTATCTTAGAAAAAATTTTCATTCTCTAATATTATTGATTCAATAAAAATAATAAATGGTAAATTTTGTCAAATATAACCATTTTGGGCTCAGCTAGATAAAATTATTACTGACTCTAAAGGTATTAATATTTCAGGGTCATCAATATCATCCAAATCAGTTCCTCTTGGCATAAAATATCCACAACCATATATTTTAAAAACTGTACCCTGTCTTTGAACATTTGTTGAGGTTTTTTTTAAACTGGTCCCAGCTCCTTTAAAATTTGAACTGCCAGAATTAATTACAAAAAATTCCCATCTATATCTTTGCATATGTTCTATCTCTGTATCACTTGCATTTTCAGACTCTAAGATAGGCCGTATCAATTCACCAAAATTCCAATTTTGAGCCCAACTATGAAATGCAAGCGTTACATCACCGTCATCATTTCGATCAAGATTTCTGAAACTATTTAAACAAGGTGTTTCAGCCCCAGTGTTTATATTTACTGGTGTACCCCTTCCGAGGGGCCAAGGAACGCTGGCATCAGTGTGTCTTGCAAATCCACCATTTAAAGTTGCTTGTTGTTGTAGTGAATTTAGATAATTAGCATGTGCTTCTAATTCTTCAGTCGAAGCGCCAGCACCTGGTGGTACTACTCTAATTGTTGATTGTGGATCGACCCATGGGCCAATCATTTCATTAATAACATACTTCTCAGCCTCAACCAAAGCATGCTCGGCAACATAGAAAGTTTGTTGGTATTCGTCACTCGTATTATTACTTTGATGATCTCCAGAAGAAATAACTATTAAACTACCACCCATCAATGACATCACTAACAAAAGTACAAGTGATAAAATTAAAGTAAAACCTTTTTGATTTTTTTTATTCATTAAAAAAGTCCATCATCTAATATATTTCTTGTATAGACTGAGATAACAACAGTGTCTCTTAAATATCTGTCAGAATAACTTTTAATCGTTCTTGCAAATCCACTTAATGGTCTCTCCTTGCCTGGTCTTGCATCAAATCTATAAAATTCATTCTCAGATCTAAAAGCTATTTTTATATCAACAGATCTTATCTTGTATAAATTGTTTCTACCTTCAGGACTCGTGGGGCTTGGAGATGGTGTAAGTCTTCTCCCCTCTCTATCAAGGGCAATAAATTCCATATCTTCAACATAATCTCTTACTAGTTGATCATGATAACACTCAGAACAATCTGTAACCCAATCTCCAGTAGGTGGAAAATCATCTGTGACTCTTTCTCGTTTTTGCTGCCAGCTAATCTTTGATTTATAGATTGCATATCTAGGATCCTCCCCAACTACACCAACTGGCTTTGCGTAATAAGTTACTTTATATCTCTTGTAAGGCTGGAGTCCATCAACATGGTCAAAGTCATCAAAAACAACGTGTATTTTATCACAACATAAATCTGTAACATCATGTTTAGGTGTAGGAGTTGGATCTGTATCACCAATACTATGACCTAATGAGTTAGGAATAATTACAATAGGATCATGACTATCTTGAATTGTTGTTGCGCCACCCTTAAATTGTAAATAACTTTGTTCGGGGTATCCCCTTGTATTTTGACCAAGATAATATTTAAATCCTGACATCCTGACATCTCGAATAAGTAGTTCTATTAAATCTCTTGATGATCTACTGATCTGAGCTTTATTGGTCACTTGACTATAAGTAGTATTAACAATTGAATAAGTTGTATACATTGCTGCCATCATTAAGGATGAAACAACAATACCAATCATAATTTCGATTAAAGTTAAGCCAGATATATGTTTTAGATATTTTTTTTTCATTTAACCTGATGGTTGTCCTATCATGCCGCCGCCTCCATCTTGTCCTCCAGGTGCTCGTCCGTTATCTGTTTTTATTTTGTAATCTGACTGAAAGTATAAAAATTTTCGTTTTTTCCCATCGTTGAGTTTCATTTCTACCCTACCAATAAAAATTGGTTCATCAAATACAAGATCTGATTGATTTGTGCAGCCAGGCCATCTACATACTGAGAAAACTTCTACTTTTTTTGTCTCATTGTTAGATCTACATTTTAAAAATCTATTTTCATTAAATATCAAATCCCATTTTTGTTTTTTATTCCTAGGGGCATCAATATTTTGGGTATCATAAATATTTTCTTGACCTGTATTATTAGCTGCGTCAGCAGTATTTGACGTATTTGTGCTGCCTCCACAATTTAATTGTGCGTTCCAACCATTAGTATTTAAGTGCTCTGAAAATTTTACAACATCACTTGCGTCAGCTCCACTAGATAATGATACAGAGCCATCTTGACCATATTGAATATCCTCACTATCTGAATTAATACCAAATAAGGTATTTTTACTACCTATAACATCTTCAGCAATCATCCCAGTTAAATAATTCGCTTTAGTTCGTTCACCTGAGTTCGTAATTGATTGAGCTGAAAAGTTTGTCATTTGCAATATGGCTATGAAACCAATTCCAACAATAGCAGTAGATACTAAAGCCTCTAAAATTGACAAACCAGAATTATTAGATCTTTTTTTCTTCATATTTATTGAGCGACCCAATTCCCACCGGTCCATTCTTTTTCGCCATTCTGATTAATTTGATAGGTGTTTTTAAATTTTTCATATGTGATATTACCAAATCTTGACCATTCAATAGCATATAAATAACCGTGCTCTGTATCTGGATTGCCCGCTCCATCCACATTACAGCTTATGCTTGTGTTATACTTATTAGATCTATCACAAATAAATAAATAATTATCAACAACTACATCATTGTTATTCTGAGAAGCAAGTTGACCATTGCCACTGAACCATCGGTCATTTTTACCAAAACAAATTGCCCCAGTGGTATCTGTCCAATTTGTGGTTACATTTTTAAAAATTATTTGTCGTACTTCAATATTGTCAGAACCTTGATCTGGGTCATCATCCCAACGAAGGAGGGATGGATCATCCTCTATTTGACATATATTTGCATAATCAGGCTCTATAAAAGTCGTATCCGTTTCTGGATCATCTCTAGCTATCCACCAGTCACTATCTTCATCGTTTAATAAGTTTGCTAGTGTTTGTGGTTTCATTCCTTTAGATGTAACAATTAAGTTTCGATCTTCGCCATCAGCTTCTTCTGATATATGAACCTGAACAAAAGCGTATTGCCCTCTTTGGGTTTGTGAATATATCCCTTGTATTAAAGTTTTAATTTTTATTACTGCGTCTCGTGCTTCTCTATCTTTTCGCCACTTACTAAAGTTTGGATAACCAACTGCTGATATCACTCCTATGATTACAACAACAACAATTAATTCAAGAAGGTTAAAACCTTTAATTTTCTCGTCCTGCGTTCGCATCTATCTTTCCTGCTTTTACTAAATCTTCTAAAGATTTAGTCATTGTAATCATACCATCTTTAACAGCAGTTTGCATGATGCTTGGGATCTGATGAATTTTTGACTCTCTTATTAAGTTTTGAATGGGAGGTGTACACTTCATCACTTCAAAAGCTCCGCAACGGCCTTGACCATCTTTAGTTTTAAGAAGTCTTTGAGTAACCACCATTTTTAAAGATGTAGAAATTTGTGCTCGAATTTGTGCTTGTTGCTCTGGTGGGAATACATCAATAATTCTGTTAATCGTACTTGGTGCACCACTAGTGTGTAGTGTACCGAAAACTAGGTGTCCAGTTTCAGCGGCAGTGAGTGCAAGAGAAACTGTCTCTAAATCCCTCATCTCTCCAACCAAAATTACATCTGGATCTTCTCGAAGAGCTGCTTTTAAAGCTGTTGCAAACGTTTGTGTTTGTTTACCTACTTCTCTATGAGAAACAATACTCTTTAGGTCTTTATGAATAAACTCAACAGGATCCTCTACAGTTATAATGTTTGAAGTTCTTGTCTTATTAATTTCATTTACAATTGCAGCAAGTGTGGTTGACTTACCAGATCCTGTAGGACCCGTTACTAATACAAGTCCTTTGTGCATATCTATAATATCATAAAGCACTGGAGGCAGATCAAATTGATCCATTGTTGGGATAACACTTTCTACTCTTCTTAACACTGCAGCTGGACCTTGAATTGTTTTATAAAAGTTTGCTCTAAATCTTAGTCCACTTAATGTCACTGACGAGTCTAGCTCATGGGTGTCCTGAAATCTTTTCATTTCGATTTCATTACAATTGGTAGACAGTAAATCTTGTAAATCTTGCGCTTTTACCAACACATCAGGTATTTTATGAATTTCACCCGTTTGCCTATAGGCTAGTGGCCAGCCAGTTCTTATATGGAAGTCAGAAATTTTTTTATTGTTTTTTGCTAATTCTTCTAGTTTTTCAAACATACTAAATTTTATATATAATTTATTAAAAAAACAATATTTAGTTATCTAAGAGCGACCAAAATAGGTAATTATTTAGTAAAAGAAATAATATAGGACCCACACAATCAGCGAATATTCGAAAAAGTTTTTTGCTAGAAGCAATTGTTTTTCGTTAAATTTTGTCTTTAAAAATTTGCCTAAAATTAGAAATCCCACGTGAACTAAAACAACTGAAATTACAATCCCAATTAAAATATACTCAATTGTGAAATTCTTATAACCGAAATAAATTGCGGCTAAAAAAGTTAACCAAGAAACTTTGGAAATAAAAATCTTAAATATCAGACCTGCTTTTTTACTAAAAATAGATTGTGTCTTTATTAAAGAATAAGACCAAGTAAGGCCAATTAAAAAACTAAAATACTTTAAAATCATTTTTTATTTTTTTCATGAAATACTAAACAAACACCATTGTTACAATATCTTTTACCTGTCGGTTGAGGACCATCATCAAAAATGTGTCCATGATGGGCATTACAATTTTTACAATGATATTCTGTTCGAGCATAACCAATCAGATGATCGGTTTTGGTCTCAAAGACATTAGGTAAAGATTTATAAAATGATGGCCACCCCGATCCACTTTCATATTTTGCATCAGAGTCGAATAATTTTATCCCACAATTAGCACAATGATAGCTGCCTTCTCGTTTTTCATTATTGAGTTCACTGCTACCTGCACGCTCAGTGCCATCTTCAAACATTACTAATTTTTGTTCGGCAGTTAAATTGGGATTCTTTTTAGTCATTTAAGTAATTTAGCACAGGATTGATGTAAAAAAGAATGTAATTCAACTAATTTGTTAAAATCTTTATTGTAACCTCCGCCAAGAACACCACACAAAGGCACTCCTTGCGAAAAGAAATTTTTTGTTACCATTTCATCTCTTTTCCTAATTCCCTCATCGGAAATTTTAAGTTTTCCTAAACGATCGTTATAGTGAATATCTACGCCCGCAATATAAAAGACAAAATCAAAATTTTCTTCTTTTAATTGATTTAAATAGAAATCAAGAATCTTTACATATTGAGCATCCTCCATATTATCATCAAGTTCAACATCTAGGTCGCTGATTGATTTTTTTGCAGGGTAGTTTGACTTAGAGTGCATACTAAAAGTAAATACATTTTTGTTATTTGCAAAAATATCTGCATTACCATTGCCTTGGTGAACATCTAAATCAACAATTAAAATTCTACCAGCTAATCCACGATCTAATAAGTATTGAGCGGCAACTGCTACGTCATTGAACACACAATAACCTGCACCCCCATCATAATTAGCGTGGTGACTGCCACCAGCGGTATTACAAGCAACACCATTTTTAATTGCAAGCTTTGTGGCAAGCACAGTTCCACCAGTTGCAACTAATGATCTTTGAATAACACTATCCACTAATGGAAAACCAATTTTCTTAATAGTATTTTGATCTAGGGTTTTGTTTTTAACATCCTTGATATATTTTTCTGAATGTGCTCTCTTTAAAGTTTCATCAGAGCATGCATATGGTTGATGAAATTTTTTAACTATCTTTTTATCAATTAAATATTTTGCAAGTTCTCCAAATTTATTAATTGGAAACTTATGATCATCACCAATTTTTGCAAAATAATCTTCATGATTAACAACTGATAAATCCATAACTATTCGATTACGCGGATTGGCTTGCCCGATGCACAAGCTTCGAGTGACTCGATCATTTGACTATAATAAATATTATAATTTTCTGCAGTCACATATCCTAAATGAGGGGTTAACAAAGCATTGGGTAAAAATCTTAGTTTGTTATTTTCTGGTAAAGGTTCTTTTTCATAAACATCCAATCCAGCACCTGCAATCACATTTGTAGATAAGGCAATGATCAAGTCGTCTTCATTAACGATTGGACCCCTTGAGGTATTGATTAAAAAAGAAGTTTTTTTCATTTTATCTAGTTCTTTCAAAGTAATACAGTCTTTGTATCTTTCACCGCCTTGAACATGAATTGACAAGAAATCAGAATTCTTAATCAAATCATCTTTGGAACAAGGTAAAACATCAAGCTCTTTACATTTATCAAGATTAAGATTTTCACTCCAAGCCATTACTTCCATACCGAAAGCTTTACCTATCTTTGCAACTTGAGAGCCTACTTTACCAAGCCCAATTAATCCTAGGATTTTCCCTTTGAGTTCAACACCAACTGTAGTTTGCCAATAACCCTGATACATATTATCTATTTCCTCTTTAATATTTCTGGCTAACCCAAGAATTAAAGTCCAAGTTAATTCCGGAGTTGGGTTTAGATTACTTTCTGTTCCACTAACTATAATCTTCCTTTTCTTGGCAGCATCCAAGTCAATTGATTTATTTCTCAACCCACTGGTGATTATAAATTTTAGCTTAGACAAATTTTCTATAATATTTTTTGTAATTGGTGTTCTTTCTCTCATGACTAATAATGCCTCAAAATCAGTCAATTTATCTATGACATCAGCCTCATCCTCAAATGGCTCACTAAAAATTTTGATTTCATATTTTCCTGCAAGTTTTTCAAGATCAACAAATTGTTGAGAAACATTTTGATAGTCGTCTAATATTGCAACTTTAAGCATTTTTAATTTCTTTATTTGATAAAAATAAACCTAATATAATTAAAATTGCCCCAATCAAGTGAAAAAATTGAAACTGCTCATTATAAAAGAATATCGCCATCAAAGTGCTAAATAATGGAATTAAAGATAAAAATATTCCAGCTCGATTTGCCCCAATGATTGAAACAGCTCCAGCCCAACAATAGTAAGAGCCAATACTTGGAAATATTGCAACATAAGCTAAAATATAAAAAAAATTACTACTCATCTCAATAATTTTGCCTTGTGCCATATCTAAAATAAATAGAGGCAAAAGAAAAATTAAACCAAATGTGCAAATTATATGGACAAGAGCAAGTAAAGATACTTCAAAAGTTCTTTTTCTCAAATATGCAGAATATATTCCCCAAGCAATAATTGCTCCGACCATAAATAAATCGCCTTTATTAAAATTTAAGGTAAGTAAAATATTTAGATCAAGTTTAGTAATAATAGCTAAAATTCCTAAAACTGAAATGACTAATCCAGATATTTGAAAAATATTTGTTTTTTCAATTTTTAATAAAAAACAAACTAAAATTATTGTTACAGGTATTGCGGTATTAAAAAGTGATGCATTAATTACTTGAGTGTAATTTAAAGCGTTATAAGTAAAAGAAGTAAATATACATACACTAGTAGAACCTAAAATAAGAAATAATGATAAATTTCCTTTAATTTGATTTTTTAATTTTAATATCTCTTTATAGGTGAAGGGAAGTAATATTATCCATACTAGGCACCACCTTAAAAATGCGAGTGAGTTGGGAGGTATATTTTCTAAATAAGCAAGCTTTGCTAATGTAAAGTTTCCTGCCCAAAATAATGTTGCACATACTAGCATGATGTATGCCTTAGTATTTTGCATTTGATTAACTAAATCTTACTGAGCTATAAGGGTCTAAATTTAGATTTGTGTTTTCTTTAGCTATCATTCCAGATACAATCTTTCCAGAAATTGGACCTAATGTCCATCCTAAATGATGATGACCAAAACAATAAAATACATTTTTATAATTTTTTGAGGGCCCCATTACAGGTAAAAAATCTGGCAGTGTGGGTCTAAAACCTAACCATTCATCCTCATGTTCTGGAAGATCTCCTAACATATACTTAGCATTACTAATTAAATTTTTAATTCTTGATTTAGAGAGTGGATTATCTAATCCACCAAATTCAACTGTACCAACCACTCTTAATCCTTGTTCCATAGGGGTGATACCAAATCCTCTATTAGAAAAAATTACTGGTCTACTTAAAAGATGATCACAATCTTTGAAATGAACATGATAACCTCTTTCAGTATCAAGTGGAATTCTCTCACCTAAATTATCTGTTAATTTTTTTGAGAAAGCTCCACAAGCAATTATAATTTTATCAAAAGTATGTCTTTCACCATCAGAAATAAAAACAGGTTTTTCTGTATCAAACTGAATATCATTAATATTTTTCTTTTCAAACTTTCCACCTTTTTTTAAAAATAAATCAAATAATTTAAGTAAGATTTTTTTTGGGTTTCGAGCATGCCTTGCGTATGGATAATAAACTCCTGCATGATAAAAAGGTTTTATATTAGGTTCTAAATCATGAATTTCTGACTTAGTAACAAGTTGTTGTTTTACACCAAGTTCTTCTCTGACTTTAATTTCTAACTCTCTACTCTTTAAGTCTTTATCATTCCAAATATATAGAATGCCTTTGTTTTCGACGAGACCATCTAAATTTATTTCATCAAAAAGTTCATCATATGCTGGTAATGCTAAGTCTAAAATTTGATGCATATTTCTTGCAGTATGCATCATCTTATTTTTACTGGTATTTAAAATGAATTTAAAAAACCAAGGCAACATTTTTGGCACATAATTCCATTTAAGAGCTAGCGGGCCTGTTGAACTTAATAACATCGCTGGCACGTCAGCAAGAACATCAGTTCTATTTAATGATAGTGAAGCATAAGGAGAAAAGTGGCCAGCATTCCCATATGAAGCTGCAGGACTACCAGGATTATCTCTATCAAATATGGTTACCTTAAAACCTTTTTTTTGAAGAAATAAAGCGTTTGAAACTCCTTGAATTCCTGAGCCAACAATCCCCACATGTAAATTTTTACTCATAAAAAAATATACAATCTATCTGTCCAAAAAGTTAAGCGACAAATTATACTTAGGCAATCAATTGTTGATTGTGAACTCTGGCACTCATGACTATTCCAAAACCAATCATGGTTGCTAGCATAGAAGAACCACCATAAGACATAATTGGTAAAGGGGAACCTACTATAGGTAGTAAACCTAAAACCATACTCATATTTATAGTGATGAATACAAAAATAGCTGCACCAAAACTATAACAAAAAATCTTTGCGAAATAACTTCTGGAACTAGCTCCAATTGCTACAATTCTATAAATAATAATCGCATAAATTACTAAAAGTATTGCTGAACCCACAAAACCGAATTCCTCTGAGAAAAGAGTGAAAATAAAATCAGTATGTTTTTCTGGTAGAAACTCAAGATAGCTTTGAGTGCCTTTTAAAAAACCTTTACCAAATATACCTCCAGATCCGACAGCTATTTTTGATTGAATAATTTGATAACCAGCACCCAGAGGATCCTTGTCAGGATTTAGAAATGTCAACACTCTCAATTTCTGATAGGGCTTCAAGAAAGCTATTACAAAAGGTAAAGAGATTATAAATCCAAGAATAGTATAAATAAAATATTTATAATTAATACCTGCAAACCATAATACTGCTATTCCACTTATAGCAATAAGAACTGCAGTTCCAAGGTCTGGTTGTACAATGACTAACCCCATTGGTAAAAGTATTATTATTAAAGAAGTTAAAATTGTATAAATTGAATTGACATTTTCTAACTTCATTCGATGAAAAAATTTAGCCAAACAAACAATGATAAATATTTTCATTAGTTCTGAGGGCTGTAAATTTATAAAATATAGATTTATCCATCTTTGAGAGCCAGATGAGGTAATTCCGAATAAATAGGTCCCAACTAACAAACCTACTACCGCTACATAAGCTAAGTAGCCTATTGAGAACCAATACTTGATATTGATAAATGACATTACCAGCATCATTAAAGTAAATACTGCTAATTTTGTAAAATGGCTTTTGGTATGAAATTTAATCTCACCACCATCAGTAGAATACATTGTTGCTAAACTAATAAAGCCAAGTAACAATATACAAACTAGAAGTATATAATCAAAGTTTCTAAATTTTTGAAAAAAACCAAGTCTATTTGTTGTTAATCTTGTATGTTGATACATCTATATCTCCAAATACTTTTTATTTCTCAATGACTCCCTGATCTTGTGTCGGTCAATAATCAATTTAAATAATTTAGTTGCCATTGGAGCGGCAGTTGTACTTCCGTTTCCTCCGTGTTCTACAATGACACTTAATGCGTATCTAGGATTTTTATATGGACCAAAGGCTACATATAAAGCATGATCTCTTTGCTCGTATGGAATCTGGAATGTTTTAAGATCTAGTTCTCTTTCTTCCTCAGTAATTTTTTTAACCTGCGCTGTACCGGTTTTACCCGCAAACTGATATTTTGGATTATCAATTCTTGAGCGATAAGATGTACCCATTACTTCATTAGTTGAGCCAAAAATAGCATCTTGAACAATTTTAATATTTTTTGAATTTTTATAAAGCGGTGTAAATTTATCTATAGGTTGATCTTTGACTTTGTCATCTACAACGAGATGTGGATAAATTTTATAACCACCGTTTGCAATTTGAGCAGTCATTAAACACAATTGAATTGGTGTGGTTTGAATATAACCTTGTCCTATTCCTGTAATGATTGTTTCACCTAACAACCAGCCTTTCCCAAGAGCATTTTTTTTCCATTGAGTATTTGGAATTAATCCCTTTTTTTCAATATCAAATAAATCACCAAAAACTTTTTCTCCGAGACCAAATTTTTTTGCAGTTTCGCTCAATTTATCAACCCCAAGTTTACGAGCAACTTCATAAAAATAAGTGTCACAAGATTGCTTCATTGCATTTCTTAAACTTACATAACCATGGCCTTTTTTCTTCCAGCAATGATAAGTTTGGCCATACATTTCTGTTTTACCAGTGCATCTAACTGTAAAACTTGTGTTAACTATTCCATTCTCAAGTGCAGATAAAGCAACAATCGGTTTAATCGTAGAACCTGGTGAGTAATTCCCTTGTAAAGTTTTATTAACTAATGGTTTCATTGGATCATTACGAATTAATTGCCAATCATCCTGACTAATACCAAACACAAATAAGTTGGGATCGAATGATGGTGAAGAATGCATTGCAATCACTGCACCTGTATAAATATCCATTACACAAATAGAGCCAGCTTTATCCTTAAGTAATTCATTGGCTAACTTCTGAACTTCTGTATCAATTGTTAGTCTTAAAGTTTTACCTTTTTCACCTTTTTGAAATTCTAATTGACTAATTCGTCTACCATAAGCATTTACCTCATATCTCTCAATATCATTTGTGCCTATTAATTTTTCCTCAAATGTTTTTTCTAAACCTACTTTTCCAACTTTTAACCCTGGAACAAAATTTTTCTTTATAGCTTGAGAAGTCTCAATATCCTCCTTATTTGCTTGACTTACATAACCTATCAAGTGTGTAAAATTTTCTTTAAAAGGATAGTTTCTTGAAATTGAGATAACAGGCTTTACACCATTTAGATCATATAAATGATTATTGATCTTTGAAAACTTTTGCCAACTCAAATTATCAGAAACAATTAAAGTTTCCCAAGGCTTTATTTCATTTTTCTTTTTTAATACTTTTTTAAATTCGTTATCTGATAAATCTAGTAAGTCTTTTAATCGATATATAACATACCTAAAATCTTCAACTTGTTCTGGTATCACGTGGAGTTGATAAGCTTCAAAATTTCCTGCAATAACATTACCAAAGTAATCATGAAATTCTCCTCTCACAGGGGCTAATTTCCATTCTCTAATTCTATTTTTGTCGGAAAGAGTTAAATACTTTTTATTTTCTTTAACTTGTAAAAAAAATAATCTACTGACTATTCCTATCATTACAAAAAATTTTAATGAACCTGTAATGAACATTCTTCTATTAATAGAGTTAAGTTTCTTTACATTATCACTTGAAGAATTAATCATTAATTCCTTTCATGTAATATTTAAATATTGATACAAAAATTATATAAAGTAAAAATGTACAAGTCGTGTTAACTAAATAACTTGTTAAAACCAAGTTGTACGAAAAGAACAAACTTAAAACTGAGTAATTTAAAGAGTTAATTAAGCTTATTATAAATAAAAAATAAAACCAATCTTTCATGGGGCTTGGTCTAATTGTGATGTTCCTTATATAGGCTGTAGCAATACAAATTAGTGTATAAGACAAGCTGCTAATACCCAGGGGCAAACCTATAACAGTGTCGTTGAGCAAACCTGCAAAAAATACAAAAAGATAATCAAAGTGCTTAAAATCTTTTAGGGTAAAGAAAAAAATCAAAATAAATGGGAAATTAAAAGAAAAATATTCAAGTTTTAAATAATTAAAATCAAATTCATTAAGTACTGAAACAAATAATAAAATTATTGGTAACCAGGTATATAATTTAGAAAATGTTCCTTTGGTTTTTAAATTAGCCACCTATCCTACCTCCATTTAAGACACAACTCTTGTACCCTTCAGTTCCAACATTAAAACCACTGGTATTAAAAAAAGATTTTCTACATTTATGACCATGTTCTAAGTTTAACTTTAAAAATTCTAATTCTTGAGTATCAATATTGAATTGATTAATTTTTTGCTTTTGTGAAAAAATTTCATTATTTAAAACTGAAATTTGATTGTTTAAATCATTAATTTCACTAATTAAGTTTTCATTTTCTTCCATAAATTTTGAATTAGTCTCCTCAATAATTTTAAGCTCATCCTCTAAAATCTTCAATTTTGTCTCTTCAAGTTCGTCACTTTTATCTTCAGCTGGAACTGACTCTGGTTCAACTTGAGGAATTTCGATTTGAGTAATTGTTTCTGCAAAAACATATTTTAATTGTGTAAAATCACTATAGAATTCAACGTTGTAACTATTGGAAGAACCTTTTTTTTCAGACCTTAATTTGCCTATTGGCACTCCACTTTTAAATATTGCACCGGTACCTGAAGTGTAAACTATACTTTCATCAACTAACTCCTCTGATAAACCCGCTTTAATATATTTAATTTGTCCGAAATTGTCTCCACTGCCTGTGACTATTGCTTGAATATTTTGTGGTGCAATAGTTACTGGCACGTTAGAATTTAAATCTGACAACAATAATACTCTTGATGTCTTATAATTCACCTCAATTACTCGACCAACTAAATACGATTGATCATAGATATTGGTACCAATTTTAATATCATCTTTACTACCCTTATTTATGATAATACTTTTTAAAAAAGGGCTCTCATGATCAACAATAATTTTTGCTAAAATTTTATTTGAACTTGAAATATAATCATCAATTAGTACCTTTAGTTCTTGATTTTCATACTGAATAATTTCGTTAGATACATAATCAGATTTAAGATTGTCCAGTTCGTCTTTGTTTTTTTGATATTCATTAAAAAAAGTTGTGTATTCAATAAAATTAATTGCAGAATTTTTAATAAAGTTTTCTGGTATAGAAACTATAAATGATGATCGATAAACCACCTCACTTAATCCAGCTTTAAGGTATCTTACTGCTTTAAAGTTTAAACTTGATAAAAGAATAATAAATATGGAAATAAAAACTAAAGTAAGTAGAGAAAATTTTTGTTGAGTGCTTTTTTTTAAAAAAGCAGAACGAATTGCTATTATAAAATCATCTCTGCTAGAGGCCATTACTCTTAATATTCAGTCAACATAGTCGAGAATGTTTGTTCTTGATCAAGAGCTTTTCCAGTACCAACTGCTACACAAGATAACGGATCATCAGCAATGTGAACTGGTAAACCTGTTTCCTTAGAAAACCTTCTGTCTATATTTTTTAATAAAGCTCCACCTCCAGTTAAAGTTAATCCCATATCAACTAAGTCGGCAGATAATTCAGGAGGAGTGCTTTCTAGTGCATCCTTAATTCCATTGACCATCTCTTTTAAAATATCATTTAAAGCTTCTGCTGTATCTTCCTCTGTAATATTTACTTCTTTTGGAGTTCCAGATCTTAGATCTCGCCCTTTAACTGCATAAGTATTATTATTTGTAGGAATAGCAGTGCCAATTTCTTTTTTAATTTTTTCTGCCGTACTATCACCTATCATCAAATTATATTCTTTTCTCATATAGTTGACCATTGCACCATCCATTGCATCTCCTGCTACTCTTAGAGATTTAGAATAAACTAAACCTCCTAAGGACATGACTGCAATTTCAGTTGTACCACCGCCAATATCAACCACCATTGAACCGGTTGCTTCGGATATTGGAAGATTAGCACCAATGGCTGCTGCAATTGGTTCCTCAATCAATTGAACCCTTCTAGCACCAGCCGCTAAAGCACTATCTTGAATAGCTTTTCTCTCAACAGGAGTTGAACCCGTTGGAACACAAATTAAAATTCTTGGATTAGCGAAAGTACTTCCTTTGTGAACTTTCTTTATGAAGTGTTTTATCATTTCCTCAGTCACGATAAAATCGGCAATTACACCATCTCTCAAGGGTCTTATAGCTTGAATATTTCCGGGAGTTCTTCCAAGCATCGTTTTAGCTTCATCTCCAACTGCTAAAACTTGTTTTTTTCCTGATTGATCAACAATTGCAACAACAGAAGGTTCATTTAAAACAACTCCTTGTCCCTTAACAACTACTAAAGTATTTGCTGTTCCTAAGTCAATTGCCATATCTTGACTCCAGATTTTCTTCATTCTATCAAATAAGCCCATTAAAACACTCCTTTTACTTTTTTAGGTTCTATATTCTTATAAAGAGATTTCTTTTCTCTTTTAATCAACATTTTATTTAATGCATTTAGATAAGCATTAGCTGATGCTACTAGAGTATCTGTATCAGCTGATTGTCCAACAGTGGTTCTATCATTCTCCTCAATTTTAACACTGACTGTAGCCTGTGCATCTGTTCCTTCAGTAACTGCATGCACTTGATACAAAGACAACTTAACATCGTGTGGATAAAGTTCCTTTATACATTTAAATATTGCATCAACAGGACCATCCCCTGTTTGAGTAGTATGTTTTATATCTCCAAAAACGTCTAGCGTCATTTCAGCTCTTTGTGGCTCACCCGTGCCAGCAAAAACTTTTAAAGATTTTAAATTTATCGCATTAATCTTATTGTCAATAATCAAGCTATCATCAACTAAAGCAACTATATCCTCATCATAGATATGCTTTTTTTTATCAGCTAAAATTTTAAACTTTCCAAATGCAGCTTGAACAACATCATCTGTTACATCGGCATAACCTAAATCGCTTAATTTATCTTTAAAAGCATGTCTTCCAGAGTGTTTTCCCATAACCAATGATGTCTTTTTTACCCCAACACTTTCAGGTGTCATTATTTCATATGTTTCTCTATTTTTAAGCATTCCATCCTGATGTATTCCAGACTCATGTGCAAAAGCATTTTTTCCAACAATTGCCTTATTAAATTGAACTGGAAATCCTGTAGCATTTGAGACAATTTTTGAAGCTTTGCTAATTAATTCTGTTTTTATCCCTGTCTCATATGGTAATAGATCGTCTCGCGTTTTAATCGCCATGACTATTTCCTCTAAGGCTGCATTTCCTGCTCTTTCCCCAATACCATTTATTGTACATTCAATTTGTCTTACTCCAGCAGATAATCCTGACAATGCATTTGCAACTGCTAAACCTAAATCATTATGACAATGAGCTGAGATAATTGCTTTATCGATATTTGGAACGTTATTTTTGATTAATTTAATAGTTTTTGCAAATTCTTCTGGTATTGAATATCCAACTGTATCAGGAATATTTATTGTCGTAGCACCACATTTAATTGCAAGCTCGATTGTCTTATACATAAAATCTAAATCTGTTCTTGTGCCATCTTCACAAGACCATTCAACATCATCAGTGAATTTTTTTGCATAAGTAACACTCTCTTTAATAGCCCCTAAAACTTGTTCGTTAGTCATATTTAATTTATGCTTCATATGAACAGGGCTTGTTGAAATAAAAGTATGAATTCTAAATCTTTTTGCAAATTTTAAAGACTCGTGACAAGCATCAATATCTTTTTTAGTTGCTCTTGCCAAACCGCAAGGTATGGAATTTTTTACGCTTTTGCTGATTGCACTTACAGCCTCAAAATCACCAGGAGATGATATCGGAAAACCTGCTTCTATAATATCGATTCCCATCTCATCAAAAACTCTTGAGATCTGAATTTTTTCTTCAACGCTCATAGAAGCTCCAGGTGATTGCTCACCATCTCTCATTGTTGTATCGAAAATGAATACTTTATCTTTATCAGCCATATCAAAAATATTTGTTTTTGAAATATACAACCTCTCGTTTAGATTGCAAAATAAAATGCGAAATTTTTCCCAATTTGTAAATAAATTTACTTCTTGTCACTATCTACTAATTTCTTCTTACCAATCCAAGGCATCATAGCTCTTAAATTAGCGCCTACTTTCTCAACTGGATGTTCAGCTAATTTTGCCCTTGTGGCAAGAAAGTTTTTTTGGCCACTTTTACACTCATTCATCCATTCTTTCGTGAATTTACCAGATTGAATATCAGCCAAAACCTCTTTCATTCTTTTTTTAGTTTCCTCTTTATTAATCACTCTAGGTCCAGATTGATATTCTCCATATTCTGCAGTGTTTGAAATAGAGTAATTCATATTTGCAATTCCACCTTCATAGATAAGATCAACAATAAGTTTTACTTCATGAACAGTCTCAAAATATGCCATCTCAGGTTCATATCCAGCTTCCACTAAAGTTTCATAGCCATTCTTTATTAGTTCAACTAAACCACCGCAAAGAACAGTCTGTTCCCCAAATAAATCTGTTTCAACTTCGTCTTTAAATGTTGTTTCAATAATCCCAGATCTACCACCGCCAACTGCTGAGGCATATGACATAGCTAAGTCTCTTGCTTTACCAGAACCATTTTGATGCACTGCAAATAAACATGGTACTCCTCCACCTTTTTCATATTCACTTCTTACTAAATGACCTGGTCCTTTTGGAGCAACCATAAATACGTCTAAATCTTTTCTAGCTTTGATCAAGTCATAATGAACATTCAAACCATGGGCAAATGCAATACTTGTACCTGGTCTAATTCTTTGATCGATATGATTTTTGTAAATTTCCGCTTGTAATTCATCTGGTGTTAAAATCATTACAACATCTGCCCACTCAGCAGCATCAGATAAATTCATAACTTTTAATCCTTTTGACTCTGCTTTAGGTATGCTTGAGGAACCATCCCTCAATGCAACTACAACTTCTTTAACACCACTATCTTTTAAATTTAAAGCGTGAGCATGTCCTTGACTACCATAGCCAAATATTGCAATTTTTTTATCTTTAATCAAATTTACATCTGTATCTTTTTCATAAAACATTTTCATAATTTTCTCCTTAATGATTAATTAAAAACTTTATCACCCCTTGTCATGGCAACAGCTCCAGTTCTAGAGACACTTACTAACCCAAATTTTCTTAAATTTTTTGCCATCTTATCTATTTCTCTTCTTAATGCAGTAATTTGAATAACATTTGATTTTTTCGTTTTATCCAATATTACAGCATCATACTTTTTACAAGCATTAATAGCCTTTTTAATTTTAGTATTGTTACCAACAACTTTGAATAAAGCCATTTCTTTAAATATTACGCCTTTATCATTCCTTTTAAAATCTGCAACTTTATGGACAGGAACAAGTTTTTTTAATTGCAATTTAATTTGATCTATTACTTGAGGTGTCCCAGTCGTGACTATTGTAATTCTTGATATGCTTTTTTTTGCATCCACTTCAGCAACTGCAAGTGACTCGATATTATAACCTCGACCAGAAAACAAACCCACAACCCTTGCTAAAACACCAGCTTCATTATCCACCCAAACAACGATGATGTGTGTATCTGATTTTTCTTTTTTCGAAGAAACACTATATGCAGATTTTGGATTTGCCATACTTAAACTAAAGCTTTACCTTTGCCAGTGATTTTATTTTCCTCTTTTTCACTTGGTCCTAATATCATTTGGTTATGTGGTTTTCCTGAGGGAATCATTGGAAAACAATTTTCATTCGGATCTACTCGACAATCAAAAATAACAGGACCATCAAACTCCACCATTTCTCTAATTTTTTCATCTAATTCATCTGGTTTTTCAGCTTTTATACCTTTGCAACCATAGGCCTCGGCCATTTTTATAAAATCAGGCAAAGCCTCTGTATAACTTTCAGAATAATTTTTCTCATGTAATAATTCTTGCCATTGCCTTACCATTCCCATGTATTGATTATTCAAAATAAAAATTTTAATAGGTAGATTGTATTGAACTGCTGTTGACATCTCTTGCATTGTCATTAAAACTGAAGCTTCACCTGCAATATCAATTACTAATTTTTTTGGATGAGCTATTTGAACGCCAACTGCAGCAGGTAATCCATACCCCATAGTTCCAAGCCCTCCAGAAGTCATCCAACGATTTGGTTTATTAAATTTATAATGTTGGGCTGCCCACATTTGATGCTGACCCACCTCAGTCGTAACGAAAGTATCTTTGTGTTTCGTAAGTTCGTATAATCTTTGTACTGCATGTTGAGGTTTTATGGTCTCATCGCTATTTTTGAAATGAAGAGAATTTTTGGTTCGCCATTTTTGTATTTGTTCCCACCATTTTGCAATTTGTTGCTTATTTGATTTTTTCAAATCTAAATTTTTTTTCTTGAGGGTTTTAGTAATTCCTTTTAAGACCTCCTTAACATCACCAACTAACGCTAAATCAACTTTAATGATTTTATTTATTGATGAAGGATCAATATCAATGTGAACTTTTTTTGACTTTGGAGAGAACTCATCAATTTTACCTGTTATTCTGTCATCAAATCTGGCGCCAATGTTTATTAATAAATCACAATCATGCATTGCGTTGTTGGCTTCATAAGTTCCGTGCATTCCAAGCATCCCTAAAAATTGATTATCATCTCCTGGATACGCACCTAAACCTTGCAACGTAGAAGTGATTGGAAAGCCTGTAAGCTCAACAAGCTCTCTTAGAACATTGCTCGCCTCTGGTCCAGAGTTTATAACTCCGCCGCCAGAATAAATGATAGGTTTTTTTGATTTATTCATTAAACTAATCAAAGTATCAATGTCCTTTTGCGAAAAATGATTCAATGATTTTCCGTTAAGTCTTTTTTCAACTTTAGGTTTTGAATAACCTATTTTAGCAAACTGGATATCTTTGGGTATATCAACTAAAACTGGTCCAGGTCTTCCTGTAGTTGCAACTCTAAAAGCCTCATGAAGAGTTTTTGATAAATCTTTAATATCTTTGACTAACCAATTATGTTTTGTGCATGGTCTTGTGATACCTGTTGTATCACATTCTTGAAATGCATCTGTTCCAATTAAATGTGTTGGCACCTGTCCTGATATACATACTAGTGGAACTGAGTCCATGTAAGCATCTGTTAATGCGGTAACAACATTGGTTGCGCCAGGTCCAGAAGTTACAAGTACAACACCAGGTTTGCCTGATGATCTTGCATAACCTTCTGCAGCATGACCTGCACCTTGTTCATGTCTAACTAAGATATGTTTGATGGTATTATGGTTTTTTAATTCATCATAAATGGGTAATACTGCACCACCTGGATAACCAAAAATAAAATCCACTTCTTGATCTTCAAGACATTTGAATACAATTTCAGCACCTGTATATAATTTAGACATTCATCCAATCTAGCTGAAGTTGTGCTAATTGGTCAAGAATTACTACGTGATATCTAAATCTTTTTTAAAAATTTATTTAGATCCTCTGACTTTATTTTGTTCCAATCCATCATATTGCCTCTGCCCCAAGTAGATTGTCTCTTTGCATATTGCCTAGTCTTTATTGATATTTTCTCAATTACCTCTGATATCTCAATTTTTTTCTTAATATATTCTTTAATTTCTGCAATTCCGATCGCCTTAGAGGCAGTTTTAACTTTTGGAACCTTTAATTTTATAAATTTTTTTACCTCTGAAATTGCTCCATTTTTAATCATATATTCTGTTCGATCCTCAATTCTCTTGATTAACTCAGTTCTTGGATAATCGATATAAATTTTAAAAAAATCGTCCTTTTCATAATCTGATCGTGTATTTTTAAACCAATCGTAAATTGATCTTTTTGTAAATGATTTTACTTCATAAGCTCGAATTACTCTTTGAGTGTCTGTGGATTTGATAAAATTTTTCGATATCGGGTCTAATTTTACTAATTCTGAAAAGAACTTTTTTGCTCCAATTTTTTTATGTAACAACCTTATTTTTGATCTTAATCTAGTTGGAATATTTGGAATATTTACTAAACCCTCTATTATTGTTTTAAAATATAAACCTGTACCACCCACAAGAATAGGCGTCTTATTTTTTTTTTTAATATTAAGAATTTTTTTATTAACTAATTTTAACCAATCTCCTGAGGAAAAATTTTTTTTTACACTTTGAAATCCATATAAATGATGCTTAATATTCTTGTAATCTTTTAGAAGAGGTCTCGCAGATAAAATTTTCAATTCTTTATATACTTGCATACTATCAGCATTAATGATCTCACCCTTAATTTTTTTAGCAAGTTTAATTGCAAAATTTGACTTACCTGATGCGGTTGGACCATAAATTAAAATAATTTTGGATTTCAAATCCATTAATTAATCTAATTTAACGCCGATATATCGTCTTTGATTTTGGCTATTATAGATAACTAATAAAATAGTTTTTTGATTACTACTTAAGACTTGTTTCACTATTTGGTTTAAATCATTTATATTTCTTATTTTTTTCTTTTGAGCTTCTAAAATGATACTATTTACTTCAACGGAACTTAATAAAGGACTATCATTTGCAATTTTAGTAACAACTAGTCCAGATGTTTGATTAGGTAAGTTTCTTGATTTTATATCTTCTTTATTAACCTGCCTCACAGTTATTTTTAAATCTTTAATCTCTGTTTCTTTCGGACTCTCTGCTTTTTCTGAAACTTTGAAATCTTCTGAGGTTTCTAATCTTCCAAGTGTAACAATTTTAACAATTTCTTTTTTATCTCTCCAAATTTTTACTTCTACTTTTTTCCCAACTGCAGTTCTTGCAACAATCATAGGAAGTTCCTTCATCTGATTTATTTTTTCTCCATTAAATTCTAAAATAATGTCGCCAGCTTTTACACCTGCTTTAGCAGATGGACTGTTCTCTGCAACACTTGCAACTAATGCCCCACGAGGTTTATCTAATTTTTCAACTTCAGCAATTTCTTTAGTAACATCTTGAATTCTTACACCTAACCAACCACGTTTTGTTTCTCCAAATTCTATTAATTGATCAATAACTATCTTTGCACTATTCGAAGGAATTGAAAAACCAATTCCAATTGAACCATTTCTTCCAAGGATAGCAGTATTGATTCCAATCACATCTCCATTCATATCAAATAATGGACCACCAGAGTTTCCTTGATTGATTGATGCATCAGTTTGAATATAATCTTCGTACCTAGATAAACCTATTGATCTATTTCTTGCAGAAATAATTCCAGATGTTACAGTTCCGCCAAGTCCAAAGGGATTACCAATTGCTATTACCCAGTCACCTATTCTTGCTTTATCAGAGTCACCAAATTTAACTGGTTTGAATTTTTCATTTGTTTCTAGTTGAAGTACCGCGATATCTGATAATGGGTCAGCACCCAAAACTTTAGCTTTAATTTCTTTGTCACCTACTCTTATGATAATATCATCTGCATCTTGAATAACGTGATTGTTTGTAACGACAATCCCTTTTTCATCTATAATAAATCCTGATCCTAAAGCTGCTGATGGTCTTTCTTGTGGTGTTCCAAATTCTTTAAACATATCCTCAAATGGTGAACCTGGAGGAAATTGAAAAGGGAAAGGATTGGTTTGTGTTTTGACCATTGTAGTTGTTGAGATATTAACCACAGATGGCATCAATTTTTTTGCTAAATCAGCAAAAGAACTAGGATGATTTTGAGCAAACGATTTTAATTCAGGACCTATAATCAAAATAATCGCTATAAATAATGTATTTATTCTAATCATTTTAGTTCTTCATATAATAAATAATTATAAAACCTAATACTGCAAAGATTAATCCACCTGATCTGAGTTGACTATCTTTTATAAGCTCTAATTTTTTTAACATACTTTTCATTTTTGATGGAAATATGGCATATAAAATTCCCTCAATAAATAAGAATAGACCAAAGGCGATGATCAATTCTTTCATGAATAGTTTATTGTGAATTTGGTTTTATATTTCCAAAAAATTTAAAGAACTCACTATCAGGAGATAATATTAATGAAGTCTCTCCACCAATTAAAGCTTTTTCGTAAGCCTGCATAGCTCTGTAAAAAGCAAAGAATTCTGGATCTTGGCCAAAAGCGTTGGCGAAAATATTATTTCTTTTTCCATCGCCTTCTCCTTTCATGATCTCAGATTTTTTTTGTGCATCTGCTAAAATAACCGTTACTTCTTTATCAGCAGTCGATGTTATCGTGACCGCCATTTCAGCACCTTTTGCTCTAAACTCTTTTGCTTCTCTTTCCCTCTCTGTTTGCATTCTTCTAAAGATCGCATCACTATTTGCTTGAGGAAGATCAGCACGTTTAATTCTTACATCTACAATTTCTATACCAAAGTTTTGTGCTTCATTGTTTACACCTTCTTGAATTAAAGCCATTTGTTTTGTTCTATCCTCTGATAAAAGTGTTTGTAGTTCTTGCTGACCTAATACGTTCCTTATTCTTGAATTGATAATTGTTGCCAATCTAGATCTTGCAACTCTTTCATTTCCAACTGAGATATAAAACTTAAGAGGATCTACAATTTGAAATCTTGCAAAAGCATCAACAATTAATCTTTTTTGATCTGATGCAATCACCTCCTCAGGTGGTGTGTCTAAATTTAAAATTCGTTTATCAAGAAATACGACGTTTTGAATAAATGGTAATTTAAAGTTCAAACCAGGCTTTAAAATTATTCTTTTTGGATCACCAAATTGAAGTACAATTGCTTGATTAACTTCTTTAACAATAAATATCGAAAAGAATAATGTTGCTGCAATAAAAACAGCTAATCCAGCTATAATTTTTCCTGCTTTCATCTTAATTAGTCACTTTCTTTTTTAATTCTGGTAATGGTAAATATGGAACAACACCTGAACCAGCATTTTTCTCAATAATTACTTTATCTATATCAGCTAATACTTTTTCCATCGTTTCTAAATACATTCTTTCTTGAGTAACAGATTTTGCTTTTTTATACTCATTATAAATAGCTAAGAACCTACTTGCCTCACCCTCTGCTTTGGCTACCACTTCTTTTTTATAAGCTTCTGCAGCTTGTAAAATCTTTGCTGCTTCCCCCCGCGCTCTTGGGATTACATCATTAGCGTATGCCTCAGCCTCATTTTTTGATCTTTCCATGTCAGCTCTCGCAGCTTGCACATCACGAAACGCATCAATTACTTGATCAGGTGGATCAGCTTTTTGCGTTTGAACTTGTGTGATTTGAATTCCTGATGTGTATTCATCTAAAATCTTTTGAATTATTTCTTGGGTGTCTGTTTCAATTAATGATCTTCCTTCAGTCAAAATTGGCTGAATATCAGATCTTGCGATTACTTCTCTCATTGCTGTTTCTGCTGCAGCTTTAACTGTTCCTTCTGGATCTTGAATCTTAAATAAAAAATTACCAGCATCTTTAATTACCCAAAAAACTGAAAAATCTATATTTACAATATTTTCATCACCAGTAAGCATTAAACTTTCTTGAGGAACATCTGCTACACCCCCTGCTGCTGAAGAGAAACCACTATCTCTCTCTGACCTAAAACCAATATCGATCCTGTTAACTTTTGTTACTTTTGGAGTTAAAACAGACTCTACTGGAAAAGGGATATGATAATTTAATCCTGGTTGAGTTGTTTTTACAAATTTACCAAATCTTAGAACTACTCCTTGCTCATCTGGTAGAACTCTATAAAGGCCACTTGCTAACCATACAAATCCTAAAATAATTAAAACTAAGATAGCTTGTTTTCCTCCAGATGAACTTCCACCTGGTAAAAATTTTTTAATTTTTTCTTGAAACTCTTTTATAATTTTATCAACATCAGGTGGTCTAGGACCTCTTCCAGAACCATTGCCACTTCCACCTCCACCTGGGGGTGATCCCCAAGGGCTTCCACCTCTTTGTTGAAAATCATCTGACATAGACTATCTATATAGTGTCTAATTTCACAAAAACAAGCTAAGATCAAATAATGTCAGATAAAAAGCCAGAACTAAGTGCCGCAACAAGCAAAGATAGAGGACGAAAGGTATACACAAAAAATCCAATTATCGGAACAAAATTCACTATCGCTATTTCAAGTGCGAAAGGAGGTGTTGGAAAGTCAACTTTTGCAACTAATCTTGCAATAGCATTAAAACATATCGGATGTAAAGTTGGTTTGTTAGATGCAGATATTTATGGACCTTCAATTCCAAAAATGTTTGGTATAAATGAAAAACCAAAAAGTGATGGCCAAAAACTAGATCCTATTATTAAATATGATATTCAGTGTATGTCTATCGGTTTCCTTACTGATCAACAAACTCCAATGATTTGGAGGGGTCCAATGGTGACCAGTGCAATAAGAACTTTTACCCAAAAAGTAAATTGGAAAGATTTGGACTTCATAATTGTAGATATGCCTCCTGGTACAGGAGATACACAATTAACTTTCTCACAAGAAATTAAAATGGACGGAGCAATCATAGTTTCAACACCTCAAGAGGTTGCTTTGTTAGATGTGAAAAGAGGAATTAAAATGTTTGATAAACTAGGTGTAAAAATTTTAGGACTCGTAGACAATATGAGTTACTTCATTGGAGATGATAATAAAAAATATAAAATTTTCGGTGAGGGTGGAGTTCGCAAAACCTCAGAAGAATTCAATAAAGAATTTTTGGGAGAAATACCAATTAACTCTGAAATAGGAAAGACAAGTGATAATGGAAAACCAATAGTTGAGGAAGATCCAAATAATGAAATTTCAAAAATTTATATGAATTTCGCTAAGAAAATTAAATCAATTTATCTTTGAGATTAAAAGCTTCCATTAACTCATTCCATTCTCTTTTTGACAAACCAGAACTTTCTAAAGAGACATCTTCACCTTTAATTAATTTCTGAATAACAACATTTCCTTTAGCAGAAACTTCTGTACCACCCACTCTATAATCCATAAAAGCTTCATAGGTTGTTGGTACCCACCTTTTTAATGTGTCTAGCATTATGTCCGCATAAACTCTAATTTCATATTGAGCATGATGATCTGCTCGTAGCCTTAAAAAATTCATTAAATTCAAAAGATCTGTTTTCCAATACCACTGGGTATAAGTATTTAACGTTAAATTCATTCTGGCAAGTTCTCTGGCTAAACCTTTTTTATTGCTATCAATAGTCGATCCATCGTATCTCTCGTTTAGCATGGTTTCATAATTAGAATATGTTCTTTCAGCATCATTTTTTAAAAGCTCTAAAACCTCTTTTGCTTGGGCTCCTTCAAGGACATCTCCCCTTCCTTGTCTATTGCTTGTTGATTGAGCTGCTAAATTTTCAGAGGATGGTAAGTAAAATTCTTTATCTAAAATAGAATATCTTGCGGAATATTCATTAACATTTGCAGTTCTGTGTCTTATCCATTGGCGTGCTATAAAAATCGGTAACTTGATGTGATATTTAATTTCACACATTTCAAATGGTGTGCTGTGCCAATGACGCATCAAATATTTTATCAACCCAGAATCTGTTGATACCTGTTTAGTTCCTTTTCCATAAGAAACTCTTGCAGCTTGAACAATAGATGTATCATCACCCATATAATCAACTACCCTTACAAAACCATGATCTAAAGCTGGAATTGCCTCATAAAGAATATTTTCCAACTCTGATACTACAACCCTTTTTGTTTTATTACTTTGAGACTGCTGATTCTTAATTTCTGCAGATTGTTCTTTGGTTAATTTCATGATTGTTATTGAATCTCTTGCGATTCCTTTTATATTAATAAAGTTGGTTTTCCAACTATGACGATAAACGAATTTCGTAATAACCATTGCGGACGTGGGGGCAGTACCCACCACCTCCACCAATTACAACTTATGGGGGTGAACTAGATTCGACGGGTGACTAAAGGCTATTCTTTCGTTCGGAATTGTTCCTCCGTAAAGGACTAATTTATAAATGCTAACGAAAGTTACGCAATTGCTGCTTAATTAATTTTTATTAATTGAGTAAACGGGGTTCGGGGCACCTGGCAACAGAACGCCCCTTAAAAGTATTTTTTGTCGCTTAAAATTTGAAAAAATTATTTAGTAAAATTTTAATTATAGGTGTAGGAAAGTTTAGATGAAAATTAGAGTAAATTTTATTTATATTTTATTAATAGCATTTTTAATTATTTTGTTAATTTTAGGTCACCAAATTAACAAACAGAATTCCGCATCCAAAAAAAATGAAATTTCGAACATAGTAAATCAACTTAAAACAAGAAATAATCAGCTTGCTAAAATCCAAAAAAACTTATTCGAAGAAGGAAAAAACTTAAATGACATAATTAATAAAAAAGGGATCAATTTTAAAAATATATTTAAAGATAAAA
>CACKAY010000008.1:0-40808 GCA_902598265.1 uncultured Pelagibacteraceae bacterium | reverse complement strand
AGAAACTCATTTATTTATGATTTCATGTCTAGTATGAGACAAAAAGTTAATGACCCTCTCGGTGTGAGGGCCAAAAAAAGAAAAGAAATTAGCCAGCGATAACCGCTAATAAAAGTAAAGCAACTATATTAGTTATTTTAATCATAGGATTTACAGCTGGACCAGCCGTATCTTTGTATGGATCACCAACAGTGTCTCCTGTGACCGCAGCCTTATGAGCCTCTGATCCTTTTCCTCCATGATTTCCATCTTCAATGTATTTTTTGGCATTATCCCAGGCACCACCACCTGCTGTCATTGAAACTGCAACAAATAGACCAGTTATAATAACACCTAATAACATTGCGCCAACAGATGCTAAGGCTGCAACTTGTCCTCCAATAGCAAATATTATTAAATATAAAACGATTGGTGATAAGACTGGTAATAATGAGGGGATAATCATTTCTTTTATTGCCGCCACGGTTAGTAAATCAACCAACTTTGCATAATCAGGTTTTTGTTTTCTTTTCATTATACCTGGGTATTTTTTAAATTGTCTTCTTACCTCTATAACAACTGCACCCCCTGCTCTACCCACTGCCTGCATACCCATTGATCCAAATAAATAAGGCAACATTCCACCTATTAATAAACCAACAACAACATAAGGATTTGATAAGTCAAAAGTAACAACTATACCCTCTAATTTTGACCCAACCTCTTTTGAAAAATGTTTTATATCTTCAGTGTAGGCTGCGAAAAGAACTAGTGCGCCTAATCCAGCAGATCCAATAGCATAACCTTTTGTTACTGCTTTTGTAGTATTTCCTACAGCATCTAATGCGTCAGTGGTTTTTCTAACATTATTTGGTAATTTTGACATTTCAGCTATACCACCAGCATTATCCGTAACTGGTCCATAAGCATCTAGTGCTACAACCATTCCTGCTAATGCCAACATAGTTGTTACTGCAATTGCTATTCCATATAATCCAGCGATATTGTTAGTAAGTAAAATACCTGCTACAATAATTAAAGCTGGTATTGCTGTAGCTTCTAATGAAATTGCTAAACCTTGAATTACATTGGTTCCATGTCCAGTAGTGGAAGAACTTGCAACACTTTTTACAGGTCTATAGTTAGTTCCTGTATAATATTCAGTTACCCAGATTAGTAATCCTGTGATAATTAATCCTATTACTCCACAATAATATAAGCTTATTCCGGAAAATGATTTATTATTTAAATCATAAGAATTTTCTAAACCTAGAACGTAGTCTGTAACTGGATATAAAATAACTAAGGAAGTTAAAGCTGATACAACAAATCCTTTATACAACGCTCCCATGACATTTTTACTTCTACCTAGTTTGACAAAAAAAGTTCCAATAATTGAGGTTAAAATACATGCCCCACCAATTGTTAGTGGATAAATCATCATTGATAAGTCTCCCGGAAAAAATATTGAGGATAAAACCATTGTTGCAACAATAGTTACTGCATAAGTTTCAAATAAATCAGCAGCCATTCCAGCACAATCACCCACATTATCACCAACGTTATCGGCAATTACAGCAGGATTTCTTGGATCATCCTCTGGTATGCCGGCCTCTACTTTTCCAACTAAATCAGCTCCAACATCAGCACCCTTTGTGAAAATACCTCCACCAAGTCTAGCAAAAATAGAAATTAATGATGCACCAAAACCAAGAGCAACTAAAGCATTTACGATTTCTCTTTCATCTACATTAAATTTTAATAATAAATAATAATAAACAGCTATTGATAACAAAGCTAAACCAGCAACTAACATTCCAGTTACAGCTCCAGATTTAAATGCTACTGATAAACCACTAGCTAAACCTTTTCTAGATGCCTCAGCAGTTCTAACATTTGCTTGTACTGAAACTAACATCCCAACATATCCAGCTATACCCGATAAAGTTGCACCAATAAGGTAGCCCAAACCAACAAGCATACTAAAAGCAAAACTTACAATAACCAAAACAACAACACCAACAATAGCAATTGTCTTGTACTGCCTAGCTAGATAAGCTTTTGCACCAATTTGTATTGCTGATGCAATGTCTTGCATCTTAGAATTTCCAGCACTTGAATTTAAAATATTTTTTCCGGTTAAATATCCATAAACGATGGATAATAATCCAGCACCAATTGTATATAAAAGAATAGTCTCGATGGTTGATGTCATATAAGCCTTAATTATGTTGTTGGTTGTTAGTTATTAAAAATCGGACAATACAAAAAAAGCTATAAAAGGCAATAAATAACTTTTAAAAATTGTGAAAATGACCTTTATTTTTAATGGCGATTTTATTCCCTTTTTCATCAATAATTTGTGATTTTTGAGAACCCGAAGAAATATTTCCAATTTTTGAAATTTTAATTCCTAGGGATTTAAACGTTCTTTTAATGATTCTGGACTTTTTTTTTGATGCAGTGAATAATATTTGATAATCATCACCCTTTGACACAAAATTAATCTTCTTTAATTTTTTCGAGAGTACTATTTTTTTTAGATTATTAGAGAGTGGAATATTAGACAAATTAACTTTATAAGATAATCTTTGTTTATTAATTAATTTATCTAAATCAGTAAAAAGACCATCAGAAATATCTATAGAGGTATTCGCAAAATTAAATAATTTTTTTGTTAGATTTATATGCAATTCTGGAAAGTAATATTTCTTAAGAAAATATTTATTGAGATCTTTATTTAAAGAAACTTTTTTTTTTAATATTCTTAAGCCCATATAACTATCACCCAAGTTACCTGTTACATAGATGTCATCATTAATTTTTGCTTTATTTCTAAATATTATATTTGAGGAAAAACCTACAGAAATTATTGTAAAGCTCAATTTATTTGAAAAGACAGTGTCTCCACCTGAAATCTGAATTCTAAACTTTTTTTGTTCTTGTTTTAGTGATTGAGAAATTTTTTTTAAATTTGACTTTGTAAATGTTTTCGCATTTCCAGAGCCTGAAATGAAATAATATTTTGGTTTTACACCTTTACAAATTAAATCAGAAATAGAAGATCTTAAAATTTTTTTAATAACTAAATCAGGATCTTTAAAATCAAAAAAATGTGATTTATCAATATAAGTATCTACAGAAATAACTAAATTTTTTGATCTATCAAAAAAAACATCATCATTTAAGTTAAGTGAATTCTTATTATTTAAAGAAAGTTTTGAAAAATATTTTTTGATTATATCAAATTCATGCATTTGACGATCTTAATTTTTTAGCAGCATTATCTAATAATGCATTTAAATATTTTGTTTGAGAGTCATTTAAAAAAAGATTAGACGCATCTAGGTATTCTTTAATGATTATCTTTATTGAGACATTAGGTTTATATAAAATTTCATACGTTGCAGATTTTAAGATTACTTGAAATATCTTATCTAATCTAAACAAATTAAAATTATCACCTAAATTTTTTTCTAATTCATCAACTATTATCTCATTTCGTTCAATTGTACCTAAAACAATATCTTTAATAAATTTTTTAAATCTATGTTTTGGAAATTCTATTTTGTCGTCGTTATTAAATAAAACGCCATATAATTTTTGAATGATAATAACTCTAGGGTTATTTTTTGGGCTATACCTTGGTCTCATTTTTGAGACAAAACTGAAACAATAGCTTTTGCTGCCTCAGCACCCTTTTTTTTTCTGGCCTTTGCTTGCTTCATATTTAAACAAGTTATAACTCCATTTCCTATAGGTTTTTTTGAATTAATAGCTAAATTCATAATAGCATTAGTTGAGGATTGCGATATGAAATCAAAGTGTGGGGTTTGACCTTTAATAACACACCCAAGGGCGATAACAGCATCAAATTTTTTTAAATGTTTTGAGATAGTCACAGGTATCTCAAAAACGCCAGGAACTTTAATTATCTTTATATTAAAATTTCTTGGGAGATTTTTTTTTGCACTATTTAATAAACCCAAAGAAATTTCTTTATAATAATCCGAAGTGACTATTAAAATTTTTTTCATCAAATTAATTCTTGTTTAGTTATTTTAATGTTATACCCCTCTAATCCAATAACTTTTTTTGGCGTTCTAGTAATTAATATCATCTTTTTTATCTTTAAATCTTTAATAATTTGGGCACCTATACCATAATTTCTTATAAGATTATCTTTGCCTTTCTTTTTTAAACTTTTATTTCTAAAACTTTTTAGCGTTTGAGTGACTGAATTTAAGTTAGTATCTTTAATAAAGATTAGTACACAATTATTATATTTTTTAAAATAATTTATTGTTTTATCAAAAGAATTGGGAAGTTTTTGACTTATAAGATAATTATAAACTACATTTGATGAAATAACTCTAACACGTGGAACGATAGATCTTTTAAGAGATCCTTTTATTAGAGCAAAGTGTTCTGATCCATCTAAAAGATTCTCATATATTTTAATCTTATATTTTTGATTTTTTACTTTAATATCTGAAGCCTTTTTTAATTTTACTAATTTTTCTTTTTTTAATCGATAAGAAATTAAATCCTCAATTTTACCAATTTTAAGTTTATGTTTTTGTGCAAAATTTAAAAGTGCTTGACCCTTAGCCATTGTTCCATCTTCATTCATTATTTCACAAATGACCGCTGAATTATTCTTTTTAGCTAACTTTGAAATATCTACAGAAGCTTCTGTATGACCAGCTCTTACAAGAACACCCCCATCCTTTGCAATGATTGGAAACACATGACCAGGGGATACTATATCTTTTTTACTTACATTTTTCTTAGACGCTATTTTGATAGTTCTTGCTCTATCTTTTGCTGATATTCCAGTAGTGATACCTTTCTTAGCCTCTATTGAAATTGTAAATGCTGTTTGATTTCTTGACTGATTTACAGGTGACATTAAAGATAAATTTAATCTTTTAGCTTGAAGACTATCTAAGGCTAAACAAATAAGGCCTCTTCCATATTTTGCCATAAAGTTAATATTCTTTGCATTTGTATCCGAGGTTGACATAACTAAATCACCTTCATTTTCTCTTTTTTCATCATCAACTAAAATGTACATACCCCCTTTTTTTGCAACATTTATAATAGTTTCTATTGATGAATAATTATTTTTTTTCATAAAAATAGTTTCTAACGTATTTTGAAAGAATATCTATTTCTACGTTAACTAAATTACCTTTTTGAAGAGATGATAGATTTGTTAATTTATAAGTATGAGGAATTATCCAGATCTGAAAACCTTTTTTCGTCACTTTAGAAATTGTTAATGATATACCATTTATACTAATTGAGGCTTTTTCGATTATATTTTTTCTCTCTTTTTTATTAATTTCAAAATCAAATAGATAAGATTTATCAATATTTTTTACTGATAATATTTTCCCAACAGTGTCAACATGTCCTTGGCAAATATGCCCTGAAATTTTTTGACCATATTTAAGAGGAAGTTCTAGATTAATTCTATCATTTAATTTTAAGTATTTAAATTTTGATCTTTTTATAGTTTCATTTGATAAATAAAATTCCATAATCCTTTTTTTTATTGAAATAAGAGTAAGACAAACTCCATCACAGGCTATAGAAACACCTATATCTTTTAAACCTAATTTGAGATTAGATTTTACAAAAATATTTATTCCTTTAGGTCTTTTAATTATTTTTGTTATTAATCCTTTGTTAAAAATAATTCCATTAAACATTTCAATTTTTGTAAATAGTTAATTCATCGCTAGCTAATTTAGATTTTATATTATGTTTATTATATTTGTCATTCAAAATGTTGAAAGAAGTAAAATTGACATGTTTTTTGTTTTTAGATAAATTTTTTGAACTTCTAAACATATAAAATTCATTAAATAATTTCTTTTGAAGAAAATTTTTTGTTAATATATCTCCACCCTCTACTAATAGATTTCTTATTTCCAATTTATATAAATCTTTCAGAATTTTTTTTAGATCTAAATTTTTGTATTTATCTGTAGATTGTTTTAATAGAATAGTGCCTCTCTTTTTTAAAAGTTTTATTTTAGATTTATCGTTAGAATTATGGAAAATAATAGTATTTTCATTTTTTATCGATTTAGCTATATAACTTTTCAAATTTATTTCTAAATTTCTGTCTAAAATAATCCTTTTTGGTGAGAATTGATTAAAACCCTCCAACCTACAATTTAGTTTTGGATTATCTATATTTAGTGTTTTGCTAGAAATCATTATACCATCACTTTTTAATCTTAAATAATGAGTCAATTTATCAGATGTTTTATCAGTAATTCTCTTTGATATTTTGCTGTAGATAATCTTATTCTTTGATACTGCAATTTTTCCAATTACATATGGTAGTTTCTTTTTTCTATTAAAAGAATAAGATCTGTATAAATTTTCTGCATCTTTTCTTAAAAGCCCCTTTTTAACTTTAATTTTGTTTTTTCTTAATATTGAATAACTCTTGCCCTTTACTTTTAAATCAATGTCATCCATTGAATAATAAACTTCTCCAATTTTATTCTTTATAATATTTTTGGTGCAGGGCGGAGTTTTCCCATAATGATTACATGGCTCTAGAGTAACATACATTTTTGAGTCCTCTAAATTTTCTGAACAATTTAAAATAGCGTTATATTCAGCATGAGGTCTGCCATTATAACCTGTTTGTCCTATAGATATTATTCTATTATTCTTTACAATTACACATCCAACCGATGGATTGTTTCCCGTTAAACCTCTTCGCGCATTAGCTAAATTCAAAGCTAATTTCATGAAATTTTTATCTTGAGTTGAAAATTTATCTTTTTTTGTAGACATCTAGCTTGTCCACAAATTGTACAAAATCTTGTTCTTCTCTAAAATTTCTGTATACAGATGCAAATCTAACATAAGCTACTGGATCAAGTTCCTTTAAACCTTCCATGACCATTGTTCCGATTGTATTACTTGCAATTTCATTCTGACCTAGTTCTTCTAAAGATCTTGTAATTCGACTGATAAATTTTTCGACAGTTTCCGTATCTAAAGGTCTCTTTTTTAATGCAATGTAAATTGACTTAGCTAATTTGTCTCTATCAAAAGAAGATTTCCTTCCATTTTTTTTTACAACCATTACCTCACGATGCTGAATTCTCTCAAATGTAGTAAATCTTGCACCACAACTACATAGTCTTCTTCTACGAATCGCAGTTCCATCTTCTGTAGGTCTGGAGTCAACTACAGAAGTTTCCCCTTTTTTCTCACAAGGACAGATCATTTATTCAAATTTTTATAAATTGGAAAATTAGAACATAAATTTATAACTTCTTGTCTCACCTCATTTTCCACTTTACTATTATCCTCTGGATTTTCAGATAATCCTTTTATTACTTTAGTTATTAATTCACCTACTTTTTCAAATTCTTTTAAGCCAAATCCTCTTGTTGTAGCAGCTTGTGAACCAAGTCTAATACCTGAAGTTATCATTGGTTTTTCTGTATCAAAAGGAATCCCATTTTTATTACAAGTAATATTTGCTCTACATAAACTCTCAGAGGCTATATTTCCTTTTACACCAAAAGGTCTCAAGTCAACTAACATTAAATGTGTGTCAGTGCCACCTGAGTAAATTTTAAATCCATTATTTTTTAAAGTCTCCGCTAACATTTTAGCGTTTGCTAAAACATTCTTTATGTAAGTTTGGAACTCTGGTTTTAATGCTTCAAAAAAACCTGCAGCTTTGGCAGCGATGATATGCATTAAAGGACCACCTTGATAACCAGGAAAAACAGCTGTATCAAATTTTTTTCCTAGATCTAAATCATTCGATAAAATAATTCCGCCACGTGCACTTCTAAATACTTTGTGGGTTGTGGATGTTACGACATGTGCATAGTCACAAGGATTTGGATATCCTTTGCCGGCTACTAAACCAGAAAAATGAGCCATGTCTACCATAAGATATGCACCAACTTTATCAGCAATTTCTCTAAATCTTTTAAAATTAATTACTCTTGAGTACGCACTACCACCAGCAATAATTAATTTTGGTTTATGTTCTAGAGCAAGTTTTTCAACATTGTCATAATCGATTAATTCAGATTTTTTATCTACGTCATAACTTATTGCATTAAACCATTTACCCGACATTGAAATTTTCAATCCATGAGTTATGTGGCCTCCTGAATTTAAGCTCATACCCATAAAAGTGTCGTTTGGTTTTAACAAAGCCAAAAATACAGCACCATTTGCTTGAGCACCTGAATGAGGTTGAACATTTGCATATTTACAATTGAAAAGTTTTTTTATTCTTTCAAGTGCTAGTTGTTCTGCTACATCAACATGTTCACAACCATTGTAATATCTTTTACCTGGATATCCTTCCGCATATTTATTTGTTAGAACTGATCCTTGAGCTTCTAATACAGCTTGTGAAACTATATTTTCAGAAGCTATTAACTCAATGTGATTTTGTTGTCTAATTAACTCATCATTTATTGCCTTAAATAAATCTGGATCAGATTTTGAAAGACTTTTTTCAAAAAAATCCTGATAAGAAGAATTTATATATTTTGTTTCACTTGACATTTTTTCCTTATATTTTTTTTACTCTTTTTTTATGTCTACCACCCTCAAATTTAGTATTAATGAAAGCTTCAATACATTTAAAGGCAGTATTTTTTTTTGTCAATCTAGATCCTAATGTTATAATATTCGCGTTGTTATGCAATCTAGATAATTTTGTGTTTTTTATTGAATAACACATCGCAGCTCTAATTTTTTTGTGTTTATTTGCAGCCATTGACATTCCCATACCTGAACCGCAAACTAAAATACCCATATTTTTTGAGTTAACGCTGACCTTTTTACATAATTTATGAGCATAGTCTGGGTAATTTACTGAGATCTTTGAATTATCAGTCCCAAGATCATGGAAATTGTATCTTTTTAGAAACTTTTTTTTAATTTGTTCTTTCAAATTATATCCAGCGTGATCTGAAGAAATAAATATTTTTTTCAAATTAGTTAAATTTGTAATCTAAGACACATGCAACTAAATGGATTCTATTTTCCTCTCCCCCATTGAATGCATTATGATATTTAGTATTATTAGTAATCCAAACAGATCCATCTGCAGGCATATGTTTTGCAACATTATCAATAACCATTATAGAGCCCGGGTTAGTAATTATTGGAATATGTAGTCTTGGTTCCGGATCTCTGTGCCAACTTAAAGTTGATCTTGGCTCCTTTAATAAAATTCTTACACGTCCTAATTTATACTTTGATGAAAGGACATCAAACACCTCTTTGAAATAAGTATGTTTGTAATCTTCAATAAATTCAGAATAAGCAGATTCATCAATCATTTCATCTCTCATAGCTTCTTTTCCAGAAGAGTCTGGTTTAGTCCAGAACACACCTCTTGCTTTATTACCTTTAATAGAGTCTGGATCACCTGGTATTTGTGTTAGTGAAATGGCACCAAAATTTGAAACACCATCAACTCCTGAAAAACCCTTGATGGTTAATAATTCTTTATAAGCATTTTGAAGTTTGTTTACATCAAACTTAATATCTTGTTTTTGAAAATCGTTAAAATTTAAATTCATCTCTAATATATTGTCTCCTGATGTTGTTTAATATCTCTTTTAGGATATATTTGTATATAACATTTGTCGCATATTTTAAATAGATTTAAACATGATTACAGGAAAATTCCCAGCATTAAGACTTAGACGCAATAGAAAAACTGATTGGTCAAGAAGGTTAATTGAGGAAAATAATCTTACACCTAATGATTTTATTTTACCCATTTTTCTAATTGATGGAAAAAATAAAAAACAATCTATTAAATCAATGCCTGGTGTTTATAGGTACACAATCGATAAATTAAATAATATAGTAGATAAAGCAATTAAAAAAGGCATACCTATGATTGCCTTGTTTCCATACACTGAAAAAAGAAAAAAAAACGATTTAGGTACCGAGGCTCTTAACGAAAATAATCTGGTTTGTAGGGCACTACAAAGAATAAAGAATAAATATAAAAATGAGATCGGAATAATGTGTGATGTTGCATTAGATCCATATACCTCACATGGTCATGATGGACTTTTACAAAACAAATATGTGTTAAATGACGAAACTATAAAAATTTTATTAGATCAATCTTTGTTGCAAGCACAAATGGGTTGTGATGTTTTAGCACCATCTGACATGATGGATGGTCGAATTGGTGAAATTAGAAAGTATCTAGATAAACATAATTTTAAAATGACACAAATACTTTCTTATGCTGTTAAATATGCGTCAAGTTTTTATGGCCCTTTTAGAGATGCAGTTGGTTCAAAAAACTTATTAAAAGGAAATAAAAAGAATTATCAAATGGATTATCGAAATAGTGATGAAGCTTTAAGAGAGGTTGCTTTGGATATTAAAGAAGGAGCTGATATGGTTATGGTTAAACCTGGACTACCATATCTTGATATTATTAAAAAAGTTAAAGAAAACTTCAAGATTCCAGTTATGGCATATCAAGTCTCAGGTGAATATTCTTTATTAGAACATGGAATTAAGAATAATTTAACTGATCGAAACATTATTTTAGAAAGTCTTATATCTTTTAAAAGAGCAGGAGCAAATGCTATTGTTAGTTATTACGCTGATAGATTAGACCAAATTATTAAATAATTATTTTAAAGTATTAATAAATTGTAATCTGCTGATTGGTTGGTTTAGGTTATTTGGCTTTAAAATTGACTTTTCAAGATAATCACCCAACAATTTAAGACCTGTTAGTAAAGATCCCATATCTTCAGTTGAGTTATTTTTATCTATTAAAAAATTAGGTATAATTCTTTTTTCTGTTGATGACTTCGATATATATTGTTTTTGATCACCAATAATTTTTTCATTAACTAAATTCTCAAAATTTAAGTCATAGCCTAGACATTTAAATAATTCCAACTCCCAAAAGATATAATTTTTTATCCAGTCTTTAGAGTTCAATAAAACATAAAATTCTTCTAACAAAGAAAATATCTTTGTATTTTTTTGTGACTCAGCAGTAAGCAATTTAACCAAATTCATAGCTGAGGAAATACAAGTTAATTTTTGATGATTATCAAAATATAATGGAGATAAAGCTTCTTGAATCTCTACTTTAAAATAACCCATGCTATTTTCATTTTTAGAATTATAATTTACATATAGTTTATTTCCTATTTGAAGATAGTTCTTAATTTTTTTTGAAGTTCCACCGAAAATAATGCCACTTACTTTACCAAAATTTTTAGTATAAATTTCTGATATTAATGAATTTTCATTATATCTATTTTTATTCAATAAAAATCCAATATCGTCCCATATCATAATTTACTCTGATTTTGTAAACATTTAATAGCAGCATTTTGTTCAGCATCTTTTTTTGAACTACCCTCTGCTAAAAAAAACTTAGTATCAATTAATTTTACACCAACTTTAAAAAGAGGTTTATGTCTTGGTCCAGTATTTGAAATAAGTTTATAAATAGGTAATTTTTTAAATCTTTTTAAAGAGAATTCTTGTAATTTTGTTTTTGCATCTATTTGAGTAATAACACTATCTTTTATATTTTCTGACCATAATTCTAAAATAAATTTTTCTACAGAATTAAAACCTTTATCTAGATAGATAGATCCTATTAATGCTTCACAACAATCAGAAACAACTTTATCCTCTATTTTATTTTTCTTTTTCTTAATATCTAAAGTTAAAATATACTTATCAAGATTAATTTTTTTTGCGATTTGTAAACAAGTTTTCTTATTTACTAAAGATGCAAACTTTTTATCTAATATACCTTCTTTTTCATTGGGGTAAATTTCCAAAAGTTTTTTTGCAATTACTAATCCTAAGACACGATCTCCTAAAAATTCTAATTTTTCGTTATTAATTTCTTTGCTATAGCTTTTATGAGTTAATGATCTAACTAACAAATCTTTGTCTTTAAAATTGATCTTAATCTTTTTTTCTAAAGTTTGATAATTAATTTTCATTATTTGATCTTTTGGAAGAATCTATCAAATCTGATTGATTTGTTCCATTTCCAAAATGAAAAAATACTTCCAACAGATCTATCTGATGAGAAGAAAATAAATTGGGCCTTTCCTACAAGATTATCTTTGTGTACATATCCTACACTTGATAAATATCTACTATCCTTAGAACAATCTCTATTATCTCCTAAATAGAAGTAGTGATCCTTTGGAACTATAAATTTATCTGAATTTTTAAAAGTAAAATCTTTTAAGTAAACAGTTTTATGTTTTTTTCCATTAGGTAAAATTTCCTCAAAAGTAAATACATCAATGTTTCTATTTCCACAGAATATTTTATCACTTTCTGAGATTCTGGATTTTAAAACCTCTGAGTTATTTATATACAAATTTGAATTAATAAATTGTACTTGGTCTCCGGGCAAACCAATTAATCTTTTTATATAGTCAGTTCTATTATCTGCAGGAGTTTTGAATACTACAACATCTCCCCTTTTTGGCTCACTGAACATTACTCTTCCTGTAAAAATAGGAGGACTGAATGGAAATGAATGTTTGCTATAACCATATGAATATTTAGTTACAAATAATCTGTCTCCAACTAACAGATTAGGCTCCATGGATGAAGATGGTATATAAAATGGTTGGAGAAATATAGATCTAATAAAAATAGCAATAATTAATGCATAAAATAAAGTTTTTATGTTTTCTTTAAAGAAATTTTTATCTAACATTATCTTTTAACCAAAATTGTAAACGCTATTGAATGATCTTTTTCATCAGATAGTGAAAGAAACAAGTCATATTTCTTAATTTTGAACTTTTTTTTTATAATTCTATCAATTTTTTTTGATTTATAGAAAAAAGGTTTACCCATTTTATCATTTAAAATTTCAATATCTTTGAAACTTAGATTATCTCTAATTCCAGTACCAAATGATTTTGATAGAGCTTCCTTGGCTGCAAATCTTTTTGCAAAAAAGTTTGTTCTATTAACTTTATTTTTAGAAAATTTAAGTTCATTTGGTCCAAAAATTCTTTTTATAAATTTTTGGTTTCTAATTAAAGGCTGAAATCGTCTATTTTTTACTATATCAACTCCAATTCCTAATATTTTCATTTCTGTTATTTAATAATTTTTTTGAATTTTTTTATTACTTTGGACAAACCAAAAAAAACCGACTCACCGATTAAATAATGTCCTATATTGAATTCTTCTATTTCTTTAAATCTAGATAATAATTCAGTTGTTTTATAATCAAGTCCATGACCAGCATGAACTTCTAAACCAATTTTCTTTGCAATAATTGAACATTTTTTTATTCTATTAAGCTCTTTAGAATAATTCTTCTTCAATTTTACTAATCTAGAAAGTCTACCTGTATGAATTTCAACACAATCAGATCCTAGTTTATATGATGTTTTGATATCATAAAGTGATGGATTTATGAATAAACTTGTTCTAATTTTTTTCTTTTTAAATTTCAAAATTATATTTTTAATTTTTTTTTTATTTTTATTTAAGTTTAAACCTCCCTCCGTGGTAACTTCTTTTCTATTTTCTGGCACTAAACAAATATAATTTGGTTTTATTTTTAACGCTTTACTTATCATTTTTAAGTTAGTTGAGATTTCCAAATTAACTAAAATATTTTTTAAAGAACAAATTTTTTTTGCATCATTATCTTTTATATGTCTTCTATCTTCACGAAGATGAATTGTTATTGAGTCAGCCCCTGCTTTCTTAACAAATTTAGCTGCAAATATCGGATCTGGATGTAATTCACCTCTAGCATTTCTCAGGGTTGCTATATGATCAATATTTACTCCAAGACGTCTCACTTCGTGTATCTACTTCCTGGCGTTGAAATTGGAATTAATTTCAACTCATTTGGAATGTTGTTCTTTTTATAAGTTGGAACAGAAATTTTGAGGTGTGAAACTATATTTTTTTTTATCTTTAAATTATTTTTTGATGATCTATCAATAATTGTTGCAAAACCAATTAGTTTTGCTTTTGAATTTTTAATCAATTTTACACATTCCATGCTTGATTTGCCTGTGGTTATAACATCTTCAATAATTAATACTTTTGATCCTTTTTTAATTTGAAAACCTCTTCTTAATTGAAATTTCCCTTTTACTCTTTCACAGAAAATAGTTTCTTTTTTAAGCAGTCTACCAATTTCATAACCGATTATTATACCACCCATTGCTGGTGATAAAATTAAGTCGAAGTTTTTAAATTTTTTCTTAATTTTTCCGGCTAAAGATTTACAAATTTTCTCTGCCTTATGCGGAAAACTTAATAGTTTTGCGCATTGAATATATTTTGAAGAGTGTAATCCGGAAGATAAAACAAAATGTCCCTCTAATAATGCATTAGTTTTTCTTAAAATATCTAAGGATTTTTTGTGTGAAAGCATTTCTTTTATCTTCGTGTCTAATTATCTTAAATTTTATACCTTTTTGTTTTAGCTCTGCAATAAAATTAGTGAAATTTTTTAAATCTCTTATGATTAATTGGAATTTAAAATTTATATAGTTAGGGTTTTTGCCTGCCATCACAAGGTTTGAAATATTCAGTTTATGCTCTCCGATTAATGAACTAACATTACCAAGCTGACCGGGTTTATCTGGTAAAGATATCCATAAAGTAGTATTGTACTTTTTTACTCTTTCCTCTTTTCTTTCTCCCTTTTCATGCCAATAACGTCTTATAGCTGCCCTTGCTTTTCCTGTTTTTGTTATTGGGATCCAATGCAATGATGGTGAATGATTTTTAGAGGTAATAATTTTAACTCGATCTCCATTTCTTAAAATAGTTTGGAGTTCACTTTTATTACCATTAATTTCACATCCGATTGCGGTATCTCCTATTTTAGTATGTACGGCATATGCAAAATCAATTGGAGTAGCATCTTTTGGTAATTTAATAACCGATCCTTTTGGTGTAAAACAAAATACATTTTCTTGGAACATTTGTAGTTTTGTATATTCATACGAATGTTCTGGATTTTCATTTTTTTCAATGATTTCCACTAAATCTTTTAACCAGTCATATTCTTTCCAAGTTAAAGAATTAAATTTCTCAGAGGATTTATATTGCCAATGTGAAGCAATACCTCTTTCAGCGAAATCATGCATTTCTGTTGTTCTAATTTGAATTTCTATGGGTTTTTTATTAGATCCAATAACTGCGGTATGAATTGATTTATAACCATTAATTTTAGGTGAAGAGATATAATCTTTAAATTTGCCAGGTATACAATTGTATTCTTTATGTATTATCCCTAAAGTTTTGTAACAATCATCAATATTTTTTAAAATTATTCTAAATCCAATAATATCAGTTATTTGCTCAAGAGAAACTCGTTTCTTTTGAACTTTTCTCCAAATTGAAAAAGGTGTTTTGCCTCTTCCATAAATTTTAGATTGTATATTATTGTCATTTAACAAAGTGTTGATTTCAATAGAAAGAGATTCGAAAATATCTTTTTTGTCAGATTTGATTTCATCTAATCTATTTTGAATTAGTGTTCTTGCATCATTATTCAAAACCTCAAAAGATAAATCTTCTAGCTCATCACGAATTCTATGCATTCCCATTCTATCAGCTAATGGTGCATAAATTTCCATTGTCTCTTGTGCAATTCTTTTTCTTTTATCTTCTTTAGTGATAGCTTTTATCGTTCTCATATTATGTAAACGATCTGCAATTTTAACTAACAAAACTCTTATATCTTTTGAGGTTGCTAAAATAAGTTTTCTAAAGTTTTCTGCTTTTGAGTTTGTGGTTGCGGTGTTTTCAAAAACTGAAATTTTTGTAACACCATCAACTAAATCTGCAACCTCTTCACCAAATTCTCCTTTAATGGTCTCGTAAGTAGCGTAGGTATCTTCGATTGTATCATGTAATAAACCAGTAGTAATAGTAGCGCTATCTAATTTGAGATCTGTTAGGATATTTGCGACTTCTATTGGATGTACTGAATATGGGTCACCTGAAGCTCTCTTTTGATTACTATGTGCTTTAACAGCAAAATCATAAGCTTTATTCAGTTTTTCAGGGTTTAAAAATTTGTTATAAATTTTTACTTTATTTATTAAATCTTCAGAATTAAGCATTCAAACACTATATCACTAAATTAAATTTGTTTAATAGACCTAATGTCTCTATTTTTTAATGATAATAATAGTTTTTTTATGGAATGTTTTGAAACTGGATGTTTCCAATTTTTATCTATCTCAAATAATGGAAAAAGGACGAAATTTCTTTTATGCATTCTTGAATGAGGTAAATTTAATTCACCTTTCATTTTTCTTCTATTAAAATCAATTATATCAATATCGCACTCTCTAGGAGCATTTCGAAGTCTTTTCTTTCGTCCCAGGCTTGTTTCAATAGTTTTACAAACACTTATTAATTCAAAAGGTGATAATTTTGTTAGAACCTTAACTACAACATTGTAAAATTTAGGATTGTTATTATCAGGCCAAGACAAACTCTCATAATAGCTTGATGATTTTACTATCATAATATCATTAAGAATTAATTTTGATTTAGCTAATTCAATATTATTGATTTTATTTCCAAGATTAGAACCTATACCTAAATAGACAGGATTAACTTGATTTTCTAATATATCTTGCTCTATCACGATTCCAGTCTCTTTGTTTTTTTACTGCTCTTTTATCAAATTGTTTCTTACCCTTGGCTACAGCTAACTCTAATTTTGCTTTTCCTTTTTTAAAATACATTTTTGTAGGTACTATTGTAAGCCCGTCTCTTTGCATTTTCCCAATTAGTTTATTAATTTCTCTCTTATTTAATAACAATTTTCTTTCATCGGTTGGATTATGGTTTGAATAACTAGCTTGCTTATAAGATGCAATATGTGAATTTATCAAGACTATTTCACCTTTTTTTTCTATTGCGTAAGAATCTGCTATGTTAACTTTACCATTACGAATTGATTTTATTTCAGAACCTTTTAAGACAATACCTGCTTCAAACAAATCCTCAAAAAAATAATTGAAACTTGCTTTTTTATTAAGACAAATTATTTTTAAACCACTATTGGTTTTTTTTTTCATTAAACTAGTTTTGCAGAATGAAGTGCTTTTTTAACGATATCCTTAGTTTCAGCTGTCACTTTTACAAGAGGTAGTCTTACATTATCATCACAAAGATTTAATAATTTTGCTGCGTATTTTACTGGACTTGGATTACTTTCGACAAACATTGCATGATGAAGAGGTTGTAATATTTTATCAATTTTTTCAGCCTCTTTAATTTCATCGTTATTTTCAGATTTTGAAAATTTTTGAAAATCAGAACAAAGTTTTGGAGCAATATTTGCAGTAACACTTATAGCTCCCACTCCACCTCTTTTATTAAATTCTAAAGCATTATCGTCATTACCAGTTAATTGAATGAATTCATTTCCCATCTTTTTTAAAGTTTGTTCAACCCTATTTAGGTCTCCAGTTGCATCCTTAACACCAATAATATTTTTCAATTCAAATAATCTAGCCATTGTATCAACTGACATATCAATAACCGATCTCCCAGGAATATTATAAATTATTATAGGTATTCCACATTTGTCATTTATTGCTTTATAATGTTGGTATAAGCCTTCTTGTGTTGGCTTGTTATAATAAGGTGTTACAATAAGAGCGCCTGTGGCTCCAATTTTTTCTGCATGAGTTGTAAGTGAAATAGCCTCCTCTGTAGAGTTCGATCCTGTACCTGCAAAAACTGGTAATTTTCCATTACTTTCTTTTACACATAACTCAATCACTCTTTCATGTTCATCATGACTTAAAGTTGGTGACTCACCAGTTGTTCCTGCTGGAACTAATCCATTTGTCCCATTTTGGATATGAAAATGAATTAAATTAATATATGTCTCATCATCAAGTTTATCATTTTTAAACGGGGTGACTAAAGCAACATTTGATCCTTTAAACATAAATACTTATAACATACATTGTAGATTCATATAGTAAAAGATTATGATTAAAAAAATCTTATTTTGGATAGTATTGATTAATTTATTCGGTCTACAAACTATAGCTCAATCTGACATAATCCCATTAAAAAAACCTATCCAATCTGATGAGCTAACACAAAAAAAATTATTAATAGATGTACTAAAACCCTTACCCAAACCAATACCAAAAATAGTAACAAAAGAGATAGAAAAAAAAATTGAATCTAAGCCAGAAAAGAAGATAAGTGGACTGATACTTCCCAAAAAAAAACCATTAATCGCTAGAACAAAAAAAACAACAGAAATAAAGATATCAAAATATTATCGTAAAAAAGATTTTGCATTAGCAAAAAAAGCAATTTCCGAAATGAAAAAAGCTAGTTGGACAGCTGCAATTAAAACTGCCAAAAGAGCTAAAGATAAATCTATATATGACTTTATTCAATGGAGGCATTTACTTACAAAGGGAAATCAAGCTTCTTATTATGATTATAAAACATTTATAGATTCAAATGAAGATTATCCTAGAATTGGAAGAATAAAATATTTAGCAGAGCATAAACTTTCTACAGAAAAAGTTAGTCCACGAAAAATTATAGAATGGTTTGGTCCTGCGGAACCTTTAAGTGGTTTTGGTAAAATGATATTGGGTGAAAGTTTTATTCTTAATGGTAATAAGGAAAAAGGAATAAGATTCATTAAAGAAGGCTGGATATCAGCTGAATTGTCTAAAACAGATTTAAGATTTTATCGTAAAAAATTTAAGAAATATCTTAATGCAGACGATTATATTAAACGAGCAGAATATCTTGCTTGGAATAATAAATACTGGGACTTAAAACGACTATTAAGATATTTACCTAAAGATTATGAACTATTATATACAGCGAGACAACTATTGATGAGTAAATCGTATGGTGTCGATAATGCTATTTCTAAAGTTCCATCTAATCTTAAAAATGATGCTGGTTTAAATTACGATAGATTAAAATGGAGAAGAAAAAGAGGAAGAGTTGATAGTTCTGTTGAAATTCTTCTAAAGATAAAAAACACAAAAGATTACTTAGTTCGTCCGGATAAATGGTGGATAGAAAGAGAAATAATTTCCAGATCATTAATATATAAAAAAAAATATGAATTAGCTTATAAAATTGCCAGTAACCATGGAATGAATGATGGACCTGAATTTGCTGCTGCTGAGTGGATGAGTGGTTGGATTGCATTAAGTTTTCTAGATGATCCAGTATTAGCCAAAGAACATTTTGAAAATTTTTATAATAATGTTGGATACCCTATTAGTACAGCTAGAGGTGCATATTGGTTAGGTAAAACTTATAAAAAACTTGGTGATAAAGATCTATCTTATAAATGGTTTAAAGAAGCAACAAATTATTTGACCACTTATTACGGTCAATTGGCATTTATGGAAATTAGTCCAAATGAAAAATTTGAGCTTTCAAAAGACATGATTATTAAAAAAGAATATCGTGATTATTTTTTTAAAAAAGATTTAGTCAAATTGATATATTTACTTGATGAATTAGATGAAGATAAATATGCTAAGCATATACTAAGACATTTGGCAAATGATGATGTTGGTAGTGGTAGTGAGGTTTTAGCAGCTGAACTTGCAACAAATATAGAACGATTTGATTTTGCTATTCAAATTTCTAAAATTGCATCCTATGAAAAAAGATTTCACAACAAATATAATTACCCAATTATAAGCACACCCAAATATATTAATGGAAGAAAAATTCCAGATAATGCTTTCATTCTTTCAATCATAAGACAAGAGAGTGAGTTTGATTTAAGTGCCAATAGTCATGCTGGTGCAAAAGGTTTAATGCAATTAATGCCTTACACTGCTAAACTAGTTGCTAAGCAGGCAAAACTTCCTTATTCAAAATCTAGGTTAACTACTGATGCAGAATATAATATTAACCTAGGGTCACATTATATAGCAGGATTAATTCTTGAATATGACGGTGCTTATCCATTTGCAGTGGCTGCTTACAATGCTGGACCAAAAAGAGTTCGATATTGGAAAAAAATAAACAAAAATCCTCAAAAAAATCAAATTGATTATATCGACTGGATTGAATTAATTAAATTTAAAGAAACTAGAAATTATGTCCAAAGAGTATTAGAAAACTACAATGTTTATAGATATGTGCTTGAACAACAGCCAATTGCAATGAAAGATTTTTTTAAGAATAATCCCTTGTTTTAATAATGGCGGAAGAGGAGGGATTCGAACCCTCGGTACAAGTTTCCTCGCACGGTCATTTAGCAAACGACTGGTTTAAGCCTCTCACCCACTCTTCCAAGAAATTTGACGCCTTTGATTGTATTGAATAATCAACATTAATAAAGTAATTATTCATTAATTATGAAAAATAAGTATTCAATATTTTCGCTTATTAAAAATGCTTTTTCTTATCATGAAAATTGGGAAAAGGCATGGAAAGACCCTGAGCCAAAAAAAGAATATGATGTGGTAATTATTGGTGGTGGTGGCCATGGTTTAGCAACAGCCTACTATCTAGCAAAAAAACATAATATGAAAAATATTGCTGTTGTTGAAAAAGGTTGGATTGGTGGTGGAAATACAGGAAGAAACACTACAATTATAAGATCTAATTATTTATGGGACGCAAGTGCTGGTCTTTATGATCACGCTCTAAAAATATGGGAAGGCCTTTCTCAAGAATTAAACTACAATGTAATGTTTAGTCAAAGAGGAGTAATGAATCTTGCTCATAATCTTCAAGATGTAAGAGATTTAAAAAGAAGAACCCATGCTAACAGACTTAATGGTATTGATGCGGTATATTTAAATACTGAAGAAGTTAAAAAATTTTGTCCAATAATAAATACATCTCCAGACATAAGATACCCTGTATTAGGTGGAACTTTACAAAAAAGAGCTGGAACCGCAAGACATGATGCAGTTGCATGGGGATATGCACGTGGTGCAGATGAAATGGGTGTGGATATAATTCAGAATTGTGAGGTTAAAGGTATTAAGAGAAATGGCGATGCAGTTGAAGGTATTGAAACTACAAAAGGATTTATTAAAACAAATAAAATTGGTGTAGTAGCTGCAGGTCACTCTAGTGTGATAGCTAATATGGCTGGATTAAGGTTGCCATTAGAGAGTAAACCGCTCCAAGCTTTAGTTTCAGAGCCTGTGAAACCAATCATAGATACAGTTGTTATGTCAAATGCTGTTCATGCATATGTTAGTCAATCAGATAAAGGTGAATTAGTAATCGGGGCAGGAACTGATGATTACGTATCGTACTCACAAAAAGGAAGTCATGATATTGTTGAGGGGACATTAAATGCAATTTTAGAGTTATACCCTATCTTTAGTCGTATGAGAATGTTAAGACAATGGGGTGGGATTGTAGATATTTGTCCAGATGCAAGCCCAATTATAAGTAAAACATCAATCAAAGGTTTATATTTTAATTGTGGTTGGGGAACGGGAGGATTTAAAGCTACACCTGGCTCTGGAGATTTGTTTGCGCATACAATAGCCAACGATGAACCGCACAAACTTAATGCTGCATTTAATTTGAATAGATTTGTAAGTGGTGACCTTGTGGACGAACATGGTGCAGCAGCTGTAGCACACTAATGTTTTTAATTAATTGTCCTTTTTGTGGTGAACGAGAACAAAGTGAATTTAAAGCTGGTGGAGAAGCTCATATTGTTAGGCCTAAACAACCAACTGAATTAAGTGACGATCAATGGGCAGAATATTTATTTATGAGAAAAAATATTAAAGGTATTCAATTCGAAAGATGGAACCACATTCATGGTTGTAGAAAATGGTTTAACATGGTGAGAGATACATCAAATGATGAAATTAAAGCCGTTTACAAAATGGGTGAAAAACCACCAGTTAAATAATCAATGACAAAAAATTTAAGAGTTAAAAGTAGTAAATTAGTTGATGAAACATATCGAATTTCATTTAAATTTAATGGTACAACTTATTATGGATTTAAAGGTGATACACTTGCTTCTGCCCTATTGGCTAATAACATCCACCTAGTTGGTAGAAGTTTTAAATACCATAGACCTAGAGGAATTATGACTGCTGGGTCAGAGGAACCAAACGCCATTGTTCAACTTCATAATGGAACTTCAAGAACAGAACCAAATGTACGAGCTACTGAAATAGAAATATATGAGGGTCTTGTTGCTACAAGTCAAAATTGTTGGCCTAGTGTAAAGTTTGATATTGGAGGTATAAACAATTTTTTAAGTCCATTATTACCTGCAGGTTTTTACTACAAGACTTTTATGTGGCCAGCAAGTTTTTGGGAAAAATATGAATATTTTATTAGAAAATCTGCTGGTTTAGGAAAATCACCTGATGTTCCAGACCCTGACATATATGAACACAAATACATTCATTGTGATGTATTAGTTATTGGTGCAGGTATTTCAGGACTTATCGCAGCAAAAACCGCAGCAAAAAGTGGTTTTAAAACACTATTGGTTGAGGAAAAATCATATTTAGGTGGTTCTACAATTTATCAAGACTCAGAATTTTTTAAAATTAACAATCAAAATTCAGCTTCATGGTTAGAAAAGGAAATCAATGAAGTAAAAAAAATTGAAAATTTAGAAATTAAAACCAGAACAAGTGTTGCTGCTTTTCATGGTTATAATTTTTTATTAGCAAGAGAAAATTTAACTGATCACTTGCCACTTGAACAAAGAGAAAATAAAACTCGTCAAAGATTACTTAAAATACGCGCTAAAAAAGTTATTACAGCCACAGGGTCTATAGAAAGACCTTTAATTTTTGACAATAACGATCGCCCAGGGATATTACTTTCATCTGCTATAAAAAAATATGCAGATTTATTTGGTGTAGCATGTGGAGAGAAAAATATTTTATTTACCAATAATGATAGCGTTTATGAAACTGCAATAAGTTTAATTCAAAAAGGGATTAAAGTACAAGCGATAATTGACAATAGAGAAGAAATTGATTCTAAACTTATTAAAGAAACTGAAAAAAACAATATTAAGATTTATAAAGGTTACACAATTGTAGATACATTTGGATACAAAAAAATAAATAGTGTCTCTATAATGAAATTATCTAAAGATGGTCAAAAGGTTATAGGATCAAAAGAAAATATTTCATGCGATAGTTTAGGTATTTCAGGAGGTTGGACACCAGCAGTTCATCTATTTACTCAATCGGGTGGAAAACTTAAATTTAGAGATGATGATCAAGTTTTTATTCCAAATACTTATCCATCAAATCAGATAAGTATCGGAAGTTGTAATGGTGATTTTACTTTAGATGAAATATTAATTAATACGCCCAAATTACTCAAAGAATTTTTAAATATCAAAAAAACCGAATACGAAAATATTGAAATATATTCAGCATTTAACAAATCAAAAAGAAATATTTGGTTATTGCCTTCGAATAAAATTGTAGGGAAAACTAAATCATTTGTAGATTTTCAAAACGATGCAACAGCCAAAGATATTAAATTAGCTTTAAGAGAAGGTTTCAGGTCTATTGAACATGTTAAAAGATATACAACAACAGGTATGGGTACAGATCAAGGTAAACTTGGGAATATGCATGCCTTAGGAATAATTTCCGAAACAGCGTCTTCTAAAATGGGTGAACTTGGTACTACAACATTTAGACCACCCTACACTCCTCTTACATTTGGTACTATCGTTGGAAGAAATGTTGGTAAATATTTTGATATAATAAGAAAAACACCAATTCACGAATGGCATATTGAAAACAAAGCTGAATTTGAGAATGTGGGACAATGGAAAAGAGCTTGGTATTATCCACAGAATGGTGAAAACATGCACGAAGCTGTTCAAAGAGAGAGTAAAGCTGCAAGAGATAGTGCAGGCATATTAGATGCATCCACGTTAGGTAAAATTGATATTCAAGGTACTGATGCCTCTGAATTTTTAAATAGAGTTTACACCAACGCTTGGACAAAACTTGAGATTGGAAAATGTCGATATGGTTTAATGCTGAACGAAGATGGCATGGTCTATGACGATGGTGTTACTACCAGATTAGACGAAAATCATTATATTATGACAACTACAACTGGTGGTGCTGCTACAGTTTTAGGTAAACTTGAAGATTATCTTCAAACAGAATGGCCTGAGCTAGATGTGTATTTGACATCTGTAACTGACCATTACGCAACTATTAGTGTTTGTGGTCCTAATAGTAAAAAGATAATTCAAAAAGTAATACCTGAAATCGATTTATCAGATAAAGATTTTCCTCATATGTCATTTAAGAATTCAAAAATTGGTAAAGTGAAATGTCGAGTTATGAGAATAAGTTTTACTGGTGAACAAAGTTACGAAATCAATATTCAGGCCAATTACGCTAAATCAGTATGGGAAAATTGTATGGAGGCAGGAAAGGAGTTTAATATTACTCCCTATGGGACTGAAACAATGCATTTATTAAGAGCGGAAAAAGGATTTATCATAGCCGGTCAAGACACAGATGCAACTATGACACCGATTGATTTACAAATGGATTGGATAGTTAGTAAAAAGAAATTTGATTTTATAGGTAAAAGATCTTTATATAGATCAGATACTATTAGGGAAGATAGGAAACAATTAGTAGGTCTTATCACAGACAATCCAGAAGAAATATTAGAAGAAGGGGCACAAATTGTTGCAGATATGAATAAAACACCAATAGAAATGTTAGGTCACGTTACCTCTAGTTATTTTAGTCCAAATTTAAAAAAATCTATTGCTCTTGGAGTAGTTAAGGGTGGAAAAAATATGATGGGTCAAAAATTAATAATTCCAATGGAAAAAAAACAAATCAATGTAACGGTTACAGATCCGGTATTCCTAGACAAGGAGAACAAAAGATTAAATGCTTAATTATTCAAATGTAATTGAAAATGATAAATCTTATCCAGGTTTGCAAATGAGAGAAATAAAACCTGTCATGAAACTTATTATTAGAGGAAAAAAAAGACAGTTTTTATCTGCAGTTGGAAAATCATTAAATCTACTTTTGCCAAATGAAGCAAATACTTCCTCAAGAAGTGATCAATTAACAGCTCTTTGGTTAAGCCCAGATGAATGGATGATTTTTTCAAATGAAATTTTAAAATCAGATCATAATAATTATGATGTAGAAAAATTACTCAATAAAAATATTTGTAAAACAAATTTGGGTGCTGTAACTGATGTCACAGACCAATTTGTATTAATAAATCTTAAAGGTGATAAAATTTTTGATTTATTTGAAACTGGATCTCCGTTTAATTTTAATGATTTTAAATCCAAAAAAGGCCTTGTAACTCAAACAATTTTGACAAAAATTGATATAATTGTTCATAATCAGGACATTAACGATGTAAATTTATTTGTGAGAAGATCCTTTTCAGATCATTTATTTTCATGGATGAATGATAGTGCGTCAAGATTATAGATCTCAATAATAAAAAAAATAATATAATTCTACAAATTATGAAAAAATTACTATTATTAATATTATTTACCTTTTTACCATTCTCACTTAATGCAGACTCAAATTTAGATAAAATACTATCATCAGGTGTATTAAAAGTTGGCACTACTGGAGATTGGGATCCCATGACAGTTAAGGATCCGGCTACTAATAAATATAAGGGTTTTGATATTGATGTCATGAATCAACTTGCAAAAGATATGGGTGTAAAGATTGAATTTGTACCAGCAGAATGGAAAACTATTGTCTCAGGTATAACATCAGCAAGGTATGATATTTCAACAAGTGTAACAAAAACTCCAAAACGAGCTGAAGTAGCAGGATTTACTGATACTTATTACAAATATGCTACTGTACCACTAGTCCTTAAAAAGAACTTAAAAAAATTCCCTACTTGGGACTCTCTAAATAATGAGAATGTAACAATAGCAACTACTCTTGGTACTTCTCAAGAAGAAAAGGCAAAAGAATTTTTTCCAAAATCAAAATTAAACTCAATTGAAGCTCCAGCTAGAGACTTTCAAGAAGTATTAGCAGGAAGAGCTGATGGTAATATTACAAGTTCAACAGAAGCAAATAAATTGGTTATCAAATATCCTCAATTAGCAATTGTTCCAGATGGTGGAAAAAATCCGGCTTTTTTAGCGATGATGGTGCCAAAAGGTGATACTAAGTGGAACGATTACGTAAATAAATGGATTAAAGATAAAAAATCCTCAGGGTTCTTCACTAAGTTATTAGCTAAATATAATTTAAAGAGTTTATAAAAAATTAGTAATTAGTTTTTAATTCTTTATAACTTGAAGAGTGAGAAATTTATTTTTTTTACTCTTAATTTTCCCATTAACTTCATGCGGTAAAAGTGAATTAAATTGGTTAATCTTGTCTCCAAACAATATTGAAGGATTAACTAACTTAAAGTTTTTATTAAGTGGTTTAACAACCACTATCTATATTAGTATAGTCTCTATAATTATTTCAATTATCCTAGGTCTTTTAGTTGCTATTCCATCACTAGCTAAGAGTAAATTTTTAACCTATCTGAATATTGGATATGTAGAGATTGTAAGAGCAATTCCTTTACTCGTTTTGATTTTATGGATTTATTATGGTTTACCAATTATGACAGGTATAAGTTTTAGTCCTTTTGTTTCTGGTATCATAGCTCTTTCAATTAGTGAAAGTGCTTTTCAAGCAGAAATATTTAGAGCAGGAATTAATTCAATTAAAAAATCACAATGGGAAGCGGGAAGTTCTTTGGGATTAAGTTTTTTTAGAAAATTACGTTTAGTTATCTTACCTCAAGCGATAAAGAATATTTTACCAGCTATAGGTAATCAATTTGTTTATGTTCTTAAAATGTCGTCACTTGTGTCAATTATTGGTATTGGAGATTTAACAAGAAAAGCAAACGAATTAGTTGTGACAACTTATCGGCCACTAGAAATTTATACATTTTTAATCCTGGAGTATCTTATTTTAATTTTGGTTGTTTCTTTTTTAGTTAGAAAATTAGAAAAAAGATTACAAAAGGACTAATTTTTTTTTCTCCAATCCCAAGGATATTCAAATTTCATTGACCACATTCCTAAATTATTTAATCTTGCATAGTTTTCATCAGGGACGAATTTCTTTGAGTATTTTCTATATGCAAAAGCATAGCCCTCTTTTACTAAATAACTTGATAAACTGATATTATTTACAAAACATTCAGCTAAAATTCTTTTATACTGATCCTTGCCCTCTTCAACACATTCAACCTCTTTGTTTCCTATTATATTAATTAGTAATTTTTTTGCTTCAATCCCACAAAAAATTATTTGATTATTTTTACTACAGGTTTGTTTTAATTCAGGGGTATCAATTCCACTAAATCTAATTTTTTTTCCATTTAAATGTATAGTATCACCATCAACAACTTTAATTTCATATGACTTAACATCTTTTAGAGTTAAGAAAAAAGAAGATAAGAAAAAACTAATAACTAAAAATAGCTTTATTTTGTTTAAATACATTATTTAGAAAATAACCAATAAATATTAAAACAGCAATTCCCATAGCCCAATTAGTCACCATAATAGTATAAAAAATATCTTCGTAATCACCACCTCTTATATTTATCACATACCATAAACTTAAAAAAGGAAACGCAGTTAATCTTAAAATACTCAAATAGAGACTATACAAAGGTTTTTTAACAGCTTGAAATACTGCTGTAGTAATAAAGAAGACTGGATAAATTGGTCCAATTAAAGCTGCAACCTTAAGATAAATAGCTCCACTCATAACTGCTTCTTGATTATCAGTAAATAAAGATACGAAAAATTCAGCCCCAAAAAAAATTATTACTCCAGCAACAGTCATAAATGATATTCCAAAAAATAAAGCCTTAGTATAAAGCTCTCTTATTCTATTATAGGCTTTTGCACCAAAATTTTGTCCTCCGATTGAAAGGACCGCAGTATTTAAACCAATAACAGGTAATAAAAAAACTTGCTCTACTCTTAATGCTGCACCATAACCAGCTGTTGCTAAATCCCCGAATTTACCTATGAAATATAAGATGTTAAAAATACCTACACCAATAAACAACATACTGAACATTACTGGCACAGCTTGATTTGTTAATGATTTTAAATATTCAAATTTTGGAATAAAGCATTGAGGTTTAAGGTAATTCCTTATTTGACAATTATTAACCTTAAAAGCTAAATAGATCGTTCCTATTGATTGAGAAATTACAGTAGCAATAGCAAGACCAGCTATTCCAAATCCTGGGATAAATCCATATCCCCATATAAAAAGAGGATTTAAAAAAATGTTAAGGAAAAAACTAAATATCAATACATTTCTATAGCTTCTGGTATCACCTTGAGCATTCAAAGTTCCATTTAAAGATATCTGTATCAATACAATAAAAGTTCCGTAGAAAATAATATCTAAATATTCTCTCGTTAAAATTATTCCACCTGCATCAGAGCCCATGACACCTAAAAGATAATTTGATGCATTTAAACCAAATATTGTAACAATTATTGACACTAATACTGCAAAGATTAAAGACTGAGCCACATATAATGATGCAACTCTTATTTTCTTTTCACCGATTGAATTACCAATTAAAGCATTAGTTGCGGCACCTAATCCAACACCAACAGCTATAATGGTAAAATATATTGGAAACGATTTCGCAATTGCACCTATTGCTTCTGCAGAGATTCTACCTGCAAACCAAGTATCAACTAAATTATAAAATGTTTGAAACAATGAGCCTACACTTGCAGGTATCGTAACTCTTCTCAATAGTGTCCAAATTGGATCTTTTGTTAATTTTATTGATTTAGACAAAATTATCCTTATTTAAATTCTTTTTGAAAAATATATTTTTTTCCAGATTGCTTTGCTTTGTATATCTGACTTTGTCTCATTCTAAAACGAGATTTTTGGTTTTTTGAGAGTTTATCAATACAATTGGGACAAGTTACACCCTCCTCATATCTTTTAGATTTTTTATCTTTAGTTGAAATTGGTTGTCTACATCCGCCACAAATTGAATAGGTTCCTTGTACTAATCCATGTTTTAGAGTTACTCTATTGTCAAATACAAAACACTCACCTTTCCACAAACTGTTTTTTTGTTTGATTTTTTTTAAGTAATTCAAAATTCCACCCTTTAATTGATAAATATTTTTAAAACCTTTATTTTCTAAAAATACAGAGGCTTTTTCACATCTAATTCCACCGGTGCAAAACATTGCTATTGGTTGATCTTTTTTTAACTTTTTTAAGTATTTTGGGAAATCTCTAAAGTTATCTATATTTGGATTTACCGATTTTTTAAAAGAACCAACTTTATGCTCAAAAGGTTTTCTTGCATCTAATAAAAAAGTTTTCTTATCTTTTATTAATTCATTCCACTTCTTTGGTTCAATATGAGTACTCTTTTTTTTAATTTTATTTGATACTTTAAGATCCATTGGAACGACTTCTTTTTTAATTTTCACTTTAGATTTGTGGAAAGGTTTAAATTTACATTTTGAATTATTAAAACTATCAAATTCTTTAATACTAAAAATTTTTTTTAATTTGATAATTGTAGCCTTAATGTCTTTATTTTTTCCAGATATAGATCCATTTAAACCCTCTTCTGATACAATAATTGATCCATTTATGTTTTTATTAACTAAAAGATTATTCAATATTTTTTGATTTTTTTTTAAATTATTTATTTTTTGAAATTTGTAAAATCCGAATATAGTGAACATTAAATCTTCCTACAGACAGTCATTCCATCTCCAAAAGGCACCATGACCTTTTCAATTCTTTTGTCCTTTGAAATAAAATTATTTAAATCTCTAATATTTTTCGTATATTTGTCATTAATATCTTTGTTAACAACTTCTCCATGCCATAAAACATTATCAATAATAACCAAACCCTCTTTATTCAATAGATCTAATGAAATTTCATAATATTTTTGGTAATTCATTTTATCAGCATCAATAAAAACTAAATCAAATTTTTCATTTCTAATACTCATCAAACTTTCTAACGCTGGTTTAATTATTGTTTTAATTTTGTGATTTTGATTAGCTTTTTTAAAAAAATTTTGAGCAATTTTATTTGTTTCCTCATTTTTATCTAAAGCAATTATACTACCCTCATCTGGTAATGCTAAAGCCATAGACAGCGTGCTTAAACCTGTAAAAGTTCCTATCTCTAATACTTTTGTAATTTTGGAGATCTTTATAATCAAATGTAAAAATTGACATTGGGAAATAGATATTTGCATTCTTTTAATATCACCAAGTGATAAATTATAGTCTATTATTTCTTTTTGAATTGGATGTAGTTTCAAACCATTCTTTAGTATGTAATCTTGTAAATGTTTTGTGATATTAAGGTCTGAACCCATAACCTTATAATTTTTTCTTCAAGATCTCATTGATCAATTGAGGATTTGCTTTTCCACCAGATGCTTTCATTGCCTGACCAACAAAAAAACCAAATAATTTTTCTTTACCTTGTTTATATTCAATAGCTTTTTCTCTGTTCTCATTAATTATTTTGTCAATTAAAGCTTCTAAAGCTTTTGGATCACTTTGTTGCTTTAATCCTTTTTCCTCAACAATTTTTTGTGGATCTTTGTTTCCATCAATCATTAATTCAAAAACAGTTTTTGCTATTTTTCCAGAAATAGTTCCATTCTTAATTAGATTTATCAATATGGCGAAGTTCTTGGCACTCACTGGACTTTGAGAAATTTCTAAACCTTTGCTATTTAAAACAGCAAATAGTTCTCCTGTAATCCAATTGACTGCTAACTTAATATCTTTGTTCTTGCCCATTTTAGTTACAACTTCTTCAAAGTATTTTGCAGTATCAATATCAGACACTAAAATATTGGCTTCATAGGGAGACAATTTAAACTCTTCAATAAATCTTTTCTTTTTATCATCTGGAAGCTCTGGAATATCATTTTTAAGTTCTTCAATAAATTTTTCGGATACCTCTAAAGGTAATAAATCAGGATCAGGAAAATATCTGTAATCATGAGCATCTTCTTTTGATCTCATTGATCTTGTCTCATTTTTCTTCGTATCAAAAAGTCTGGTTTCTTGATCAATAGTTTTACCCTCTTCTATTAAATCAACTTGCCGATTAGCCTCATATTCTATTGCCATTTGCATAAACTTAATTGAATTAACATTTTTAATTTCACATCGAGTGCCAAATTCTTTTGACCCTTTAGGTCTTACAGAAACATTCACATCCGCTCTTAAAGAGCCTTCTTGCATATTTCCGTCACAAGTTCCTAGGTACCTCATTATAGATCGTAATTTTTTAATGTAAGCATTAACCTCATCTGGGGATCTTAAATCAGGCTTGCTCACTATTTCCATTAAAGCTACCCCTGATCTATTTAAATCTACAAAAGTATTTTGTGGGTCAAGATCATGAATACTTTTTCCAGCATCTTGTTCTAGATGTAATCTTTCTATACCTACTTCTTTTTGACCATTAGGCATATCCAAAATAACTTTGCCCTCACCTACTATTGGATCTTTAAATTGTGATATTTGATATCCCTGAGGTAAATCAGCATAAAAATAATTTTTTCTATCAAATACAGAGCGTTTATTAATTTTTGCATTAAGACCAATGCCAGTTTTAATAGCTTGTTTAATACAAAATTCATTTATTACAGGTAGCATTCCTGGAAATGCAGCGTCAACTAAACTTACTTGTGTATTTGGTTCAGCACCAAATTTAGTTGATGAGGAAGAAAATAGTTTTGACTCAGATAATACTTGAGCATGTACCTCTAATCCAATTACAACTTCATATTGATTATCTTTCCGATTAATCAAATATTCTGTGTTTTTCTTATTCACTTAATCCACCAATCAGTAATTTTGTTTTTAAAATTTATTTTCTCCTCCATAGCAAAAGCGATGTTTAATATATTCTGTTCATCAAAAGCTTTACCGATTATTTGTAAACCCAGAGGATAACCTTTAGTATCGTGTCCTGCAGGAATTGATATACCAGGCAGGCCTGCCAAATTAACTGGTACTGTAAATATATCATTTAAATACATCGAAACTGGATCATTTGTTTTTTCACCTATTTTAAAAGCTGAGCTAGGTGTTGATGGAGTTAAAATTGCATCAACTTTCTTATATGCTTCATCAAAATCATTTTTGATTAGTTTTCTCACTTTTTGAGCTTTAAGATAGTATGCATCATAATAACCAGATGATAATACATAAGTTCCAATCATAATTCTTCTTTGAACTTCTGCACCAAAGCCTTCAGATCTAGTTTTTTCATACATATCAATTAAATTTTCACCTTTGGCTCTGTATCCATACTTTACACCATCATATCTTGCTAAATTAGAAGATGCCTCTGCTGGAGCAACAATATAGTACGTTGGTAAAGCATAACTTGTATGTGGAAGTGATATGTCGATTGTTTCAGCACCACAATCTTTTACGTACTGAATACCTTTTTGCCAAAGGTCCTCTATTTCTTTAGGCATACCATCAACTCTGTATTCTTTTGGAATTCCAATTTTTTTTCCTTTTATATTTTTTGTAAGTTCCTTGCTATAATGATTTCTTTTAAAATTAATTGAAGTAGAATCTTTTGAATCATATGTACTGATTACTTCTTGCAATAAAGCACAATCTTTTACATTTTGGGCCATTGGTCCTGCCTGATCTAATGAGGAAGCAAAAGCAACTATCCCATATCGTGAGCAACTTCCGTATGTTGGTTTTAAACCTACAATTCCAGTAAATGAAGCTGGTTGTCTAATTGATCCTCCAGTATCAGTACCAATCGTGATTGGAGTTAATTGTCCAGCAACAGCTGATGCTGAACCACCCGATGAACCACCGGGGACTAAATTCTTATCAATAGGATTTTGTACGTTTCCAAAATGACTTGTCTCATTAGATGAACCCATTGCAAACTCATCACAATTTAATTTACCCAGAAGTATTGCACCTTCATTCCAAATATTTTCAGTAACTGTAGACTCATAAGTTGGTACAAAATTATTTAAAATTTTACTACCAGCAGTTGTTTTAACATTTTTTGTACAGAATAAATCCTTAACTGCCATAGGTATACCAGGTAATTTTAAATCTAAATTTGGGTCCTGATCAAATTTTTTTGCTTTATCTAAAGCAGGTGCAAAATCATCTGTGATATAAGCATTTAACTCACTAGACTTTTCAGACCTTTGAATAAATGCTTTGGTCACATCTGTTGAAGAAAGTTTCTTATTTTTAATATTCTCTACTAATTCTGTTAAAGATTGTTTTGTAATGTCTGACATTATTCAATTACCTTTGGTACAACAAAATAATCCTCATTATCTTCAGGAGAATTTTTAATTATTTGTTCTCTAATATTTTTACTTTTGATCTCATCAGATCTGAATTTTAAAGTTGTTTCGGCTATTGACGTTAATGGTCTTACATCATCTGTTTTTAATTCATTGAGCTTTTCAATAAATTCAAAAATTGAATTCAAATCATCAGCTAATTTTTCTGCCCTTTTTTCATCAACAGAAATTCTTGATAATTTAGATATATGTTTTATTGTTTTAAGATCTATACTCATATGCTATTTAGGTATGACGCAAACTATCATTTAAGTTAAAAATATACAATATGATCACGTTAGAGGAATTTAAAAAAAATCACTTAGATAAGTGCAGATTGATAGGCTTAGACCTTGGTTCAAAACGAATAGGAGTTTCAATTTGTGACGAAAAACAATTAATTGCCACACCATTTAAAACTATAGAAAAAAAATCCTCTCAAAACCTTATAGATCAACTTAAATCAATAATCATCGAAAACAACATAAAGGGAATCATAATAGGAAACCCCTTAAATATGGATGGCTCTTCTGGCAAATCTTCTCAATCAGTAAAAGATGTTTCTACGTATATTGAAAAAAACATTGATATTCCAATTTGTTTATGGGATGAGAGACTATCAACTGTTGGTGCATTTAATCTTTCCAGTCAATTAGATGTTAATGTGAGTAAAAGAGAAAAAAAAATTGATGAAAATGCTGCTGCCTTTATATTGCAAGGAGCAATAGATTTTTTGAACAATTAATACTTGCTATTATACAACTTTATAGCTATAGAGTTGGCTTTAATGGCAATTAAAACAAATAAAGCTATTAAAATTTCCCAAAAACATCTGTTAGGTATCCAAGATTTATCTATAAATGATGTTAATCTAATACTTGATGAAGCTCACGATTTTATAAAAGTAAACCAAAGCAAAAATAAAAAAATTGATGCACTAAGAGGAAAAACACAGATCAATTTATTTTTTGAGCCCTCAACAAGAACGCAAAGTTCATTTGAATTAGCAGGAAAAAGACTTGGAGCTGACGTGATGTCAATGAATATAAGTAATTCAGCAATTAAAAAAGGCGAAACTCTTATTGATACAGCAATGACACTAAATGCTATGCATCCTGACATTATTGTAATAAGACACCAAGACTCTGGCGCATGTAATCTACTTTCTCAAAAAGTTAATTGTGCAGTTTTAAATGCTGGAGATGGAAGAAGAGAGCACCCTACTCAAGCTTTATTGGATGCTCTAACAATTATAAATCGAAAAAAAAAAATTGAAGGTTTAAGAATTGCCATCTGTGGAGATATCCTACATTCAAGAGTTGCAAGATCTAATATTTATTTACTGAACATGTTAGGAGCAGAAGTAAATATAATTGCTCCCACAAATTTGATGCCGAAGGAAATAGAAAAATTTGGTGTCAATACATTCACCGATATGAAAAAAGGATTAAAAGATTGTGATATTGTAATGATGTTAAGATTACAAAATGAAAGAATGACAAGTTCTTATCTCTCATCTAACAGAGAGTATTATGAATATTATGGCCTTACACCAGATAAATTAGAACATGCAAAAGCTGATGCATTAATCATGCACCCTGGTCCAATGAATAGAGGTATTGAGATAGATACTAATTTGGCTGATGATATCAATAAAAGTGTAATTAAAGAACAAGTAGAACTAGGAGTTGCGGTAAGAATGGCTTGTTTAAAGATTTTTTGTACTTAAATGAAAAAACAGTATTTTATAAACGCTAATATAATTGACCCACACAATTCAATTAACGAAACAGGTGGTCTAATAATCTCGGAAGAGGGAAAGATAGAAGCGGTAGGAAAAAAGGTGAATACAAATAATCTTCCTTCAAGAGAAAAACCAATTGACTTAAAGGGAAAATATATATTTCCAGGTTTAGTTGACATGAGAGTATTTGTAGGTGAACCAGGCTATGAATATAAAGAAAATTTTAGAACCTTAAGTAATGCTGCTTTAGCTGGTGGCGTAACTTCAGTGGTAACAATGCCAAATACTGATCCGATAATAGACAACGTATCTATAGTCGATTTTTTAAAAAGAAGAGGAAGAGATAAATCTCGAATAAACATTTTTCCGTGTGCATCACTCACAAAAAATATTGAGGGAAACAATATGACAGAATTTGGTCTTCTCCAAAGTAAAGGTATAATAGCATTTACTGATGGCATTAAAACTATTCAAAATCCCAGATTAATGTCTCGGATAATGAATTCTGCAAAAGATATTGGCTGTTTAATTATGCAACATGCAGAAGATTATGAACTTGCAAAAAATGGGATGATAAATTCAGGCATTATCGCATCTAAATTAGGATTATCAGGTATTCCTGAGATCGCAGAAAGAATTTTGATTGAAAGAGATCTTACTTTACTTGAAAAAGTAAAGTGTAGATATCATATTTCTCAATTATCATCGCAAAAATCTATTGAAGTAATCAAACATAGGAAAGAAATCGTTAAATTCACATCCGGTGTTTCGATAAATAATCTCTCTTTAAATGAAAATGATATAGGTGATTTTAGAACTTTTTTAAAACTATCTCCACCTTTAAGGCGTGAGGAAGATAGAATTGCTCTAGTGGAAGGATTAAAGGATGGATTAATAGATGTGATTGTTTCAGATCATAAACCTGAAGATGAAGAATCAAAGAGATTAACATTTTCTCAAGCTGCAACAGGCGCATCAGGTATAGAAACTCTATTATCTCTTAGTTTAGAGTTATATCATAACGGATCTTTAAAATTAGAAACATTAATTAAAGCGCTTACTTCAAATCCTGCAAAAATTCTCAAAATAGATAAAGGTAACCTCTCCATAGGTAATGATGCAGATTTTTGTGTTGTAGATATAAGTAAACCATGGATTGTAAAAAAAGAAAAATTGGTTTCAAAATCAAAAAATACCTCAATTGAAGACAAAAAACTCCAAGGTAAGGTCACGAATACATTTGTAAAAGGAAAAGAATTATTTAAGCTTTAATATGGATATTTTTTTGATAGGTATCATTTCCTACCTCATGGGCTCGATACCTTTTGGATATATACTTACAAAGATATTTTTAAAAAAAGATATAAGAGAAATCGGATCTGGTAATATTGGAGCCACCAATGCTTTGAGAACTGGTAGCAAGACTATTGGTTATTTCACTTTAGGATTAGATATTTTAAAAGCAATTATCCCAGTTGTTTATGTAAAAATTTTCTACCAGGATTTTTTATATATTGCATCTTTATGTGCCTTTTTAGGTCATGTTTTTCCAATTTGGCTCAAGTTTAAAGGTGGTAAAGGTGTTGCTACCTATGTCGGTATTTTATTTGCTATAAATTTATATTTTGGAATTATATTTTCTATTTGTTGGTTTGTAACTTTTTTTATTTCTAAATTTTCGTCTCTATCATCTTTAGTGGCTTCAATATCTATACCCATCTATCTATTAATTTCTATTCAGTTTAATCAGGCAATTTTTTTTACGATCATGTTTATCTTGATTTTTTTTACTCACAGAGAAAATATTAAAAGATTGATAAATAAAGAAGAAACTAAGACAAAAATTTATTAAATTGACTATCTAAAGCTTTTGGGTAGTTTGTAGTTTATGAATTTGGTCATTGTAGAAAGTCCTGCTAAAGCAAAAACTATTAATAAATACCTAGGTGATAATTATAAAGTTTTAGCAAGTTATGGTCATATAAGAGATTTGCCGTCAAAAAATGGTTCTGTCAATCCAGATCAAGATTTTAAAATGGAATGGGAAGTTGATAGTTTTTCAAAAAAATATTTAAAAGAAATAACTGATGCGGCTAAAGACTCATCTAAAATTATATTAGCAACTGACCCTGATCGTGAAGGTGAGGCCATTGCTTGGCACGTCAAAGAATATTTGAATGAAAAAAAACTTTTAAAAGATAAAGAAATTGAACGAGTTGTATTTAATGAAATAACCAAAAAAGCTGTTATTCAAGGAATTGAAAATCCTAGGCAAATTGAGCCATTACTAGTCGATGCGTATATGGCCAGAAGAGCCTTGGACTACTTGGTTGGTTTTAATATATCCCCGATCCTCTGGACGAAACTTCCAGGTTCAAAATCTGCAGGAAGAGTTCAATCTGTTGCTTTAAAATTAATTACGGAGAGGGAGCATGCAATTGAGTCTTTTAAACCTGAGGAATTTTGGACTTTAAGTATTAAATTTGCTGATACTACTAATCAAAATTTCACTGCTAGTATTAGTCAACTTGACAACAATAAAATTGAAAAATTTTCATTTGGAAATAAAGAAGAGATAAATAAAGCCATATCAAGTATCAATAAAAAAAAATTTAGTATAACTGATATTTCTAGCAAAATAGTAAATCGTAATCCCTCTGGACCATTTACAACTTCAACTCTTCAACAAACTGCATCAAGTAGACTAGGTTTTGGTGCATCTAGAACAATGCAAATCGCCCAAAAACTTTATCAAGGTATAGAGGTGGAAGGTGAAACAATTGGCTTAATTACCTATATGAGAACTGATGGAACTAATTTATCTAAAGATGCAGTAACAAGTTTTAGAAACTATATCCAAAAAGAGATTGGTAATGAATACTTGCCTAAAGATGTTTTGAATTATTCAGGCAAAAAAGCTAAAAATGCACAAGAAGCTCACGAAGCAATAAGACCTACTGATATTATTAGAACTCCTCAAAGTGTTAAAAAATATTTAAGTACAGATCAAAATAAACTTTATGATCTTATCTGGAGTAGAGCTTTATCTTCTCAGATGGAGTCAGCTAAATTTGATAGAAACACTATCACCATAACATCAGATAATAATGACACAATTTGTAAAGCCAGCGGATCAGTTTTAAAATTTGATGGTTTCTTAAAGATTTATAATAATCAAAACAAAGATGATGATGAAAATATTTTACCTAATGTATCTAAAGGACCTATTAATATTGAGGCGCTAATAGATGAACAACATTATACACAACCACCACCAAGATATTCTGAAGCTAGTTTAGTTAAAAAGCTTGAAGAGCTTGGTATCGGGAGGCCTTCTACGTATGCAAGTATTATTTCTACCATTGCAAATCGAGGTTATGCAGAGATATTGAATAAAAGATTTTTTCCTACAGATAGAGGTAAATTAATTTCAGCCTTTTTAGAAAAATTATTCTCAAAATATGTAGATTACAACTTTACAGCAGGATTAGAAGATCAACTTGATGAGATCACTACTGGCAAAGAAAGTTGGATTAAAGTTTTGGAACTTTTTTGGAAAGACTTCAATAATAATGTTTCAAAAGTGAAAGAAAAAAGAACTAGAGAGGTGTTGGATTTACTCAATGATAGTCTAGGTGAGTTAATTTTTGATAAGGATAATGAGGGTAATGTAGTAAGAAAATGTCAATTATGTAGTTCTGGAATACTTAGTTTAAAGAATAGTTTCAGAGGTGGCGCTTTTATAGGGTGTTCAAATTATCCAGAATGTAAATTTACACGACCCTTATCTAAAGCAAAAGCTGCTGCTCAAGCACAATTAGCTGAACCAAAATTTATAGGAAAACATGAAAATGGAAATGATATATATTTGAAAAATGGTAGATTTGGCCCCTACCTTCAATACGAGAAAATCCCTTCTGATATAGAAGTTGAAAAAATTAGTAAGAAAAAGAAAAAAACTAAAAAATTAAAGTCAGATGTAAATGAACTTTTAAAAAATGTTTCAGTACCAAAAGGATTAGAATTAGAGAGTATTAATTTGGAAAAAGCTCAATTTTTATGTTCGCTACCTAAATCTTTGGGAATAAATCCAGATAATCAAAAAGAGATTACATTAAACGTTGGAAGATTTGGTCCTTACTTAAAATGTGAAAATAAATCAGCAAGAATAGAAAATGTAGAGGAAATATTTTCTATAGGTTTAAATAGAGCAATAACATTAATAGCTGAGGCTAAACCTGGTCGAATGTCCTCTTCTATGATAAAAGATTTGGGAGAACATCCCGAGGATAAAAAACCTGTTAGAGTCATGAAGGGTCAGTATGGGCCTTATATAAAATATAAATCACTCAATGCAACTATTCCTGAGGAAAAAGACCCCACTGAATTAACGATGGAAGAAGCTTTAATATTGATTGAGAAAAGAAAAGAATACGATAAAACAAAAAAATCAAAAAGAAAAAAAACAAAATGAATTTTGAAGATAAAATTAGAGAACTTGATATTAAACTTCCTGAAGCGAAAGCACCAGTTGGTAATTATGTTGCAACAAAAATTACAGGAAAAATGTTATTCATATCAGGACAAATTTCTATTGATGATAATGGTGAATTAATTAAAGGAAAAGTTGGTAAAGAATTGGATGTCACAGCTGGTTACAATGCTGCTAAGAGATGCGCGTTAAGTATTATTGCCCAAGTTAAAAAAGCCTGCGACAATGATTTATCAAAAATAAAATCATGTGTGAAATTAACAGGATTTGTAAACTCAACAGATGACTTTATTGATCAACCTAAAGTAATAAATGGCGCATCTGATTTGATTGCTTCAATTTTTGGAGACCACGGTATGCATACTAGAGCTGCTGTGAGCACAAATAGTTTACCATTAGGAGTTTCGGTTGAGGTAGACGCAATATTTGAGTTAAATTAGATTTTTACTTTCCAACACTAAAATATTTTAACCCTTGGTCTTTAATCTTTGATGAAGAATATATATTTCTCATATCAAAAATCATAAACTTCTTACCTTTAACTAAACTTTTAAAATTAATTGATTTAAAATCATTCCATTCAGTATGAATAATAACAAGATCAGCTCCATGAACAGCATCTTTTATTGAAGTCTTATAAATTACATTTTTAAACTTCTTAAATTCAGTTTTATAACCAGTTGGATCAAAATATTTTATAATTGCTCCTTTTTTTAATAACCAGGGTACCATCCTTAAACTTGAAGAGTCTCTCATATCATCAGTATTAGGTTTAAATGTAACTCCTAAAAAGGTAATTATTTTATTTTTAATTTTCCTATTTAGAATTCTATTGATTCTATCTAATAAAATTTTAGATCTTTTTTCATTTGATTTAATTACTGATTTTATTACTGATAAATTTGTTTTAAATTTATCTGCTGTTGTAATAATGGCTTTTGTATCTTTAGGAAAACAAGATCCGCCATAAGCAGGTCCTGCTCTAAGAAATCGACTGCCTATTCTTTTATCCAATCCCATACCTATTGATATATCCTCAACGTTAATGTTGGTTTTTTCACATAAATTAGCTATTTCATTTATAAAAGTAATCTTTGTTGCCAAAAAAGCATTAGAGGCATATTTGATCAATTCGGCGGCTCTTCTAGA
>CACKAY010000007.1:0-41492 GCA_902598265.1 uncultured Pelagibacteraceae bacterium | reverse complement strand
TGTTTTTTTTTCATTTCTGAGAAGAAATGATTCTATCAATAATTTATTGATAAATATAGTCTCTAGTCACAGGGGTTGATCTATAATTTTTAGTGAGTTGAAATTGATAAACAACTTGATCGCCCCACTTAAATGCCATTTCACAACCAGCGAGATAAAACTCCCACATTCTAAAAAATTTTTCATCGAACATTTGGATTATTTTGTCTTTATTTTTTAAACAGTTTTCTTTCCAGTGTCTTAAAGTATGAGCATAGTGAAGTCTTAAAACTTCAATGTCGGTTACAATTAAGCCAGCTTTTTCAATAGGATTCGTTACTTCACTTAAGCTTGGTGTATAACCACCAGGAAAAATATATTTTGTAATCCAAGGATGAGGATCTCTTGGTGGGTTAACAGACCCAATAGTGTGAATTAACGAAACTCCATCATCTTTCAACAATTTTTCAATTTGTTTAAAAAACTTTTTATAAAATTTCCTTCCAACATGTTCAAACATGCCAACACTCACTATTCTATCAAATTTCTCATCCAGCTCTCTATAATCCATCAGTTTAAATTTTACTTGGTTCTGTAAATTCATTTCTTTTGCTTTTTGATTACAATAGTTTAGTTGATTTTCTGATAGGGTTATTCCTGTAACTTCACACTTAGCATTTTTAGCAATATCAATTGCTAACGATCCCCAGCCACATCCTATGTCTAAAACTTTTTGGTCAGGTTTAATATTTAATTTTTTAATTATATGTTGAATCTTATTATTCTGTGCAGTTTCAAGACTATCATTTTCATTTTTAAAATAAGCACATGAATATTGTCTTTTAGGATCTAAAAACAAATCATAGAGATCATCTTTGATATCATAATGATGTGAAACATTCATTTTAGATTTTTTGATAAAGTTAAAATTGGTAAGATATCTGTAAGACCCCCTTAGTTTATTTAAAAGATAACTAAAAATGTTTAACTCGTTTCTTCCAATATTCATCAATGCAAGATCTAAAAAATCTGTAAGTGATCCATTTTCGATAACAATATCCCCATTTGTATATGCCTCCCCAAAGTAAAGATCTGGATGGAATAGTAATTTATAATGAAGTTTCTTATTTAGAATTTTTAATTTAATAGGATCATCAGTTGGCTGACCAATAATATAATCCTTGGAGTCAGCATCGGTAAGGATAAACCCTCCTTTTTTAAACACTTTATTAAAAAATCTCGCTAAATACATCTCAAGCTGCCAATTGTGATTTTGTTTCAAAATTTAAATCTTTTAAACTCTGCAAAAGATTTCTCTCATCAACTTTGCTAAGTAGACTTAAAGGTGGTAATAAATTTCCATAAATTTTGTTCTCTTTTGAAAACAAAGTATGAAGAGCTGAAATTAAATTATATTTTTCAAAAGTATTTCTAACATTAACTAATTTTTGGTTTAGAGAATGATCTTTCTTTTCTTTAAAATCATCGTAAACTTTTCGAGCTAATTGAGATGTAGCATTGCAAGTTGCAGTAATTATACCTGAACAACCATTTTCTAATCCTTTAATTAATTTTGACTCTGAACCTGGCATTACTGAAAAATTTTCCAACTTTAAATTTTCATATAAATTGTAAGAACTATCCTTTACACCTATAATTTGATCAGGAAATTTGTGAACCAATTTTTCCACACATTCAATACTAAATTTATATCCACACAATTTTTCAAAATTATAAAGTATAATTTTAGACTCTGGTATTGCATCAATGATTTTTGTATAAAAGTTTATTACATCCTTGTCTTGATATTTATAATAAGCTGGTGGCATGATTAAAAATTTTTTGAAGTTTAGAGAAACTGAAATTTTCATTAAATTAATTGTTTCATTTAAAGAATTTAATCCTGTTCCGATTAAATGTTTTTCTTTGTATTTACTTTCTGAAAGATGATTTAGTAATTTAATCTTTTCAACGATAGGAATTAATTGTGCTTGGCCAGTGCTTCCAAATATTGCAGTGCCATGACAACCTTGGTCAATTAAATTTTCTGCATGTGATATGGTTTTTTCAATATTTAAGCTCAAATCAGAGTTCAGAACTGACATCGAAGCTGCATATATCCCACTTATTTTTGTCATAATAAAAATTTATATAAAATATAAAAATTAGTAAAGTTTATAAATCGAATATGAAAATATTAGCTGTCCAAAATAGAATGGGTATTGGTGATACAGTAATCTTTTTACCCTTTATTAAGGCAATATCAAAAAAATACAATTCACCAGTAAGTCTCCTTGTAAGAGAAAATTCTAAAGCGGCAGAGTTCTTACATCAAACTAATTATATTAATAAAATTCTTATCTTAGAAAGAGATAAAAAATTAAGTAATAAACATGGTGGTTTTTTTGGAACTTTAAATTTAATGAAAGAATTAAAAAAACAAAATTTTGATAAAATTTTCATTTTTAATTCTTCTCTTAGATTTAATATAATAGCAAAATTATCGGGAATAGCAGAAATTTATCAGTATCCATTATTTAGTAAAACTGACCAGCACATTATTAATACGCCAAAAAAATTTTTAAAAGATAAACTTAATATTACAGAAATTGAAGATCCTGAAATACATATTGATGATGAAACTATTTCAAAATCAGTTGAAAAATTTAACATTGATAGAAATAAAATTAATATACTCTTAGGAATTGGTGGCTCAGGCCCAACGAAAAGAGTACCCTCAAGAATATTTATTAATTTTATGGAAAAAATTTCAAAAATTAAAAAATGTAAGTTTTATCTTGCCACCGGTAAAAATAGTGATGAGCAAATTATTCTTAATGAAATACTTCAGTCTAAATTTAAAGACACATGTTTACCTTTAGATGATTTATCGATTAAAGAAATTTTGCCGATCATAAAAAACTGCAATCTGTCTATTTGTAATGACTCAAGTTTTAGTCACTTATCTGCGGCATTGGGGACTAAAACGATAACTTTGATGGTTGATACTCCAATTATTTACGGAAATTATAATACTAAAATGTTCCCTGTAATTCCAGATGGTGAGGAAACTGTCAAGCATCATACCTCTGGAAAAGATAGAATAAATCCACAGAAAATATTTGATAAAGCTTTAGAGATTCTAAATTAAGAAATATCATTCAAAACTATATCTTTTGCTTCATTTACTATTGAGGACAACCTAGCTGTCTCTGGTGAAATATCCGGATGGATTTTTTTTTGTATTTTAACATAAGCTTTATTTACATCTTCTTTTGTAATTTTTTTATTCACATCTAAATTTAATATTTTATATGCTTCAGTTACTGAAATTGAAGATGAGTTATTTAGGTTCGATTGATTAAAAGAAAATCTTCCTGATCTTCTCAATGTTTGAATTAATCTATAAAGCGATATTAATTGAAAAATAGATAGACCTTTTAATTTTAATAATGCAAGACTAGCTAATGTAAAAGGCAACGTTAATAAAAAACGCCCACCGATGGCAAATAAAATTGCTAATACAATAAATCCAAGTATTAATAAAATCCTTAGACCTTTTGATATTTTTTTTGAGGAAATCTTAGTTATAAATTTCAATAGAAAGTATAAAATAGTCAAAATGACTAATGTATAAATTATGATATTCATATAGTTCTTCTTTTTTATGAAGGTACCACAACTTAGAAAAAAACTGGAAATAAAATCTTGTCACAACACGAGTTGGGAAGATAATTACAGCTGGATACATCAAAAAGATATTCTTGAAGTCTTAAAAGACAAAAATAAATTAAATCCAGAAGTAAAAAAATACTTAATTGAAGAAAACAATCATACTGACTATCATCTTAAAGATACTAAAAACTTACAGAAAAAACTCTTTGATGAAATAAAGGGAAGAATAAAATTAGATGATGAGTCTCTTCCTTTTAGAGATCACACTTATGATTATTGGACAAAAACCACAACCGAAGGAAATTATTCTATCAAACTCCGTAAAAAAATTAATACAGATAATGTTGAAGAAATTTGGAACGGAGATAAAGAAAAAGAAAAATTAGGCGTTGAATATTTTGGAGTGGGAGATTTAGAAGTAAGCCATAACGATAAGCTACTTGCATATTCTCTAGATACCAAAGGATCAGAGTATTACAAAATCTTCATAAGAGATATTTCAACAAATAAGTTGGTCACAAAAGAAATAATGGATACATCTGGCAGTATTACTTTTAGTCTAGACGATAAATATATTTTTTACTCAAAATTAGATGAAAATCATCGTGCCCGAAAAATATATAGACATAAAATTGGAGACCATTTAAGTGAGGATTATTTGGTTTTTGAAGAAAAAAGTGAAGCTTTTACAGTTGGAATAAGCTTAACCTCTGATGAAAAATATTATCTAATAACAACTTCTGATCACAACACATCAGAGCAATACTACTTTGGTGTTGATGAAATAACTCCAAAACCAAAATTAATCATTAAAAGACAAAGAGGAATTTTATACTCTATAAATTCTTGGGCTAACAATTTTTACAATCATACAAATAATGATGCTGAAGATTTTAAGATTGATATCTCTTCAAGCTTAGAGAACCAAAGTTGGAAACCTTTTGTGCCTTCAAAAAATGAGGTTTTAATTGGTGGTTGTGTGTTTTTAAAAAATTGGATAATTCGATCAGAAACTTCTGATGCATTAGATAAGTTATTCATAAGAAATGTATCAACAAATTTTGAGGAAGAATTAATTTTTTCAGATGAAAAAGTATACGTACCAAATATTTCTCTTAAACAAAAAGATCGAAACACAGACGAAATTTACCTTGGATATTCATCGCCGAAAACTCCTTCAAGAGTTTATTCATATAATCTTTCAGATAAATCTAAAAAATTAGTAAAAGAACAAGAAATTCCATCAGGCCATAATTCAGAAGATTATATTGTAGAGAGAATTGAATATAAATCTCATGATGGAAGAATGGTTCCTTTAACAATAACAAGACATAAGAAAACAAAGGTTGATGGAACTGCAAATGTCTTATTGTACGGTTATGGTTCATACGGAAATTCAATGAGCCCTAGTTTTTCATCTACACGTTTGAGTTTGATCAACAGAGATATCATCTGGGCTACAGCCCATATTAGAGGTGGAATGGAAAAAGGTATGAAATGGTGGAAAGAAGGAAAATTAACAAACAAAAAAAATACTTTTGAGGATTACATTTATGCAGCTAAATATTTAATTGAAAAGAAATACTCTTCAGCTGGTAAGATCATTGGTATGGGTGGATCTGCAGGTGGATTATTAATGGGAGCAGTGGTAAACCAATCTCCAACATTGTTTTTAGGGATTATAATGGCGGTTCCATTTGTTGACTCTTTAACTACTAACCTTGATCACTCTCTACCATTAACAGTTGGTGAATTTGATGAGTTTGGTAATGCCAAAGATAATAAAGATCACTTTGATTATATATTTTCTTATGCTCCTTATAATAATATAAAAAAAATGGACTACCCTCATATGTTAATTACCACTAGTTTAAGTGACAATAGAGTATTGTTTGATGAGCCTGCTAAATTTACTGCCAAGCTAAGAGACTTAAAAACAGATAATAATTTATTACTTTTAAAAACAGAAATGGATGCAGGTCATGGTGGAAAATCAGGTAGAGATGGCGCTATAGAAGAAATAGCTTTAGACTATGCTTTTGCACTAAAAATTTCAAAAAAAATTTAATTTCTCAATCTTGAAAAAACTTAAATCGTTCCTACATAATTTTTGTAGGTCGCCTAATGGGGCTTATAAATAAACTTGCTTAACAAAGGAGGATATATGACAAGTAAGGATCTATCTATATTTAACTCATTAAGACCATTCTCGATTGGGTTCGACGATATGTTTGATCAATTTGAGAATATGTTGGGAAATGGTGCAATGACAATGCAATCCAATTACCCACCATACAACATCAGAAAGACTGGTAAAGATAACTACGCTATTGAAGTTGCTTTAGCAGGTTTCAACAAAAAAGATGTTGAGGTTGAGTTCGAAGATAATTTATTAACTGTAAGAACAAAACAAGTTGATAAATCTGAGGATAAAAATGCTGATGGAGAGATCATTCATAAGGGAATATCTCAAAGACAATTTGCTAGATCATTTACAATTGCTGATGACGTTAAAGTAAATGGTGCCGAGCTCAAAGATGGTCTTTTAACAATATCTTGCGAAAGAATTGTACCAGAGCATAAGAAGAAAAAACTAATCGAAATTAGATAAGTTAAAGCCTTGCTTGCGGGGCAACTAGCTCCGCAAGTAAACTAAAAACATCCTTTTGATGAAAATCCAATTACCACTGAGTTAGTGTCTACCTCAAATTTTCTTTCACAAGAAATACCATATTTTTTTGTTTTATATACAAGAACTTGATTTCCTTTTTCGTTCTTAAAATCTTCATCAGGATTTCCTAGATCAATTTTAAGTTCACTGGATAATTGACCTATATATTTACCCAACCTTTTATTTTCCTGCTCAACAATTTTGTCAGTTTTTTCTTGTACAGTCTGGCATGCAGTGACCATCAAGGAGAAACTAAGTAACAACAAGATTAATTTAAAATTTATCATTTTCATATTCTAGCTTCTAAATATGACCAAAATATAAACTTCTTAGTTGAATTATGTTGATAAAATTAGATTTAGCTAAGTATTTGTCAAAAGAATCATCTATTTAATCAGGATAGGAGGAATAATGTTAGACAAATATTTTGAGTACAAAAAACACAAAACAAATTTTAAAACAGAAGTAATAGCCGGAACGACTACTTTTTTAACCATGGCTTATATCATGTTTTTAAATCCGTTTATTTTATCAGGTGAATTTGCTGGACCCGAAAAAGGTTTCTTTGATTTCGGCGCAGTTTACACTGCAACTATTCTAGCAACTGCTTTGGCTTGTTTCATAATGGCATTTCATGGAAAAACTTGGCCGATTGGTCTTGCGCCAGGAATGGGGATTAATGCTTTTGTTGCTTTTGGAGTTTGTGCAGGTATGGGATATACACCGCAACAAGCTTTGGGTGCTGTATTAGTTGCTGGTGTATTATTTTTAATTATATCATTAACACCAATAAGAGCATGGCTTATCAACTCTATTCCTAAGAGTTTAAAGTTAGGAATTGGTGCCGGAATTGGTTTGTTCTTAGCAATTATCGGTCTTCAAATTATGGAAGTAGTTGTTGATAATCCTGTAACATTAGTACAGCTTGGAAATTTAAGTGATCCACTTGTTTTATTAGGATGCGCAACTTTTATTGCAATAATTGTTTTAGATAAGATGAACGTTAAAGGTAATATCATTATTGGTATTTTGGTATTTAGTATAATTGCTTGGGCTACGGGTCTTGCAAAGTTTAATGGTATCGCAAGTGCTCCGCCTTCAATGACTTATCTTTTTGAATTTGATTTATCTGCAGCTATGACAGCTGGAATGTCTACAGTCATATTTACTCTATTGTTTGTTGACTTTTTTGATACTGCAGGAACTTTAACTTCAGTTGCCAATGTAGCTGGAAAAGTTGGCAAAGATGGAAAAGTTAAAGACATCAATAAAGCAATGTTATCAGACAGCGTTAGTACTGTTGCGGGAGCTGTAATGGGAACCACAACTGTAACTAGTTACGTTGAGTCTGGGGCTGGGGTAAAAGCTGGTGGAAAGACTGGAATGACCTCTTTGGTTATTGGTATATTATTTTTAGCATGTATATTTTTTGCACCCTTAGCAACTAGTTTGCCAAAGCAAATTGATGGTGCCGCTTTACTTTTTGTTTCAGTTTTATTTATTAGAAATATTACTGACATAGAGTGGAATGATGTTTCAGAGTCTGCTCCAGCAATTCTTGCGATGATCGCTATGCCTTTAACTTATAGTATCAGCAATGGTATTGCTCTAGCTTTCGTATCGTATGCTTTGATCAAGATATTCACTGGTAAATTTGCAACTACCTCACCAGCTATTTGGGTAATAGCAATTTTGAGTGTTGTAAGTTTTGCAGTTGCTTAAATATTAAATAAACAGGGCTAGTTTATACTAGCCCTGTTTATTTTTTTTCACAATCTCCTCAATAGACAATTCTTCATAATGTTCTGTAGGTTGAACAATCCATGGATCTGAATCTAATCTGATAGGACAAAAATCAGGTTCGAAAGTTGACGATTTCTTTTTCCATAAACAAGCAGTTTTTACTTCTTTTATATAATCTTTAGTTGGGCCATAATTTTTTAACCACTCAATGCTTTTATTAAGCGTTAAACCGGTATCGGAGAGATCATCTATTAGAAGAACCTTATTAAAATCTTTGTTATTTGCCAAAGAACTTATTTCTCTTGCAAACATTAATTGGCCCTGTTGATCCTCTAAACCTTTGCCTGAATAACTTTGAATAACAATATATGCTATTGGTAATTTCAAAATTCTTGATAAAATATCAATAATAGGAGCTGCCCCTCTCATAATACCAACTAATACAGTTGGTTTATATTTTTCATGAATTTGTATTGCTAACTTTTCAACAATTTGAGTATATTCATCAAAACTGATAATTAATTTCTCTGCCATGAAATTTATTATCATAATTAAAAATAATTAAAAAGGAGAAATCATGAAGGCTTATTGGATAAGTTTGTATACTAAAGTTAGTGACCAAGAAAATTTAAAAAAGTATGCAGAGACAGTAACTCCAATTATTAAAAGTTATGGTGGTTTACCTTTGGTTAGAGGTGGCAAACATACAACTTTCGATGGTGATGATTTTTTAAGAACTGTGGTTTGGGAATTTCCAAATTACGAGCAAGCTTTAAAATGTCATCAATCTAAAGAATATCAGGCTGGTTGGGGTTTAGCCAAAAAGACCACTATAAGACACATGCAAATCGTTGAGGGATTTAGTACTGAATAGGCTCAGGATCTATACTTCTCCACAAATACCATGTAGCTACTGAGCAATAAGGTGAAAATCTTTTTTGAAGTAAAGACACAAATTTTTCTGGTGGAAAATATTTTTTATTATAATTTTTAGAAATCGCTCTCAAAAGCCCAATATCTTGTATAGGCCAAATGTCAGATCTATTATAAGTAAAAAGTAAAATCATTTCAGCTGACCATCTACCTATTTGTCTTAAATTAGATAAATAAACTATAGCTTCCTCATCACTCATATTCTTTATTAATTTAGGATTAAAGGCTTTATTAAGAATTTGTTTGGCTAAACTTTTTATTCCTAAGACTTTTTGCCTACTTAATCCACAATTTCTAAGTTGTGTTGTTGTCAATTTAGATACAGTTTTAGGATTAATTTTATTTTTACATTTTTTCTTAAATTTTAAAAAAACTGAATTTGCTGCAGCAACACTTATTTGCTGACCAATAATACTTTTACATAATGAAAAAAAAATATCCTTTCTTGAAGTAAGAATCGTTTCATTAGGACTTCGATAATTTTTAATTAATCTTGACATTATCTTATCCCTTTTAGATAAATATCTTTTAGCTTTATTCCAATATTTAGGAACTTTAGTCATTGATTGTTTTAGAAGTGATTATTTTTTTATTATAAATTTCTCTTCTAAAAATAATTAATGTTGAAACAATGACCAAAGAGGCTCCAAGAAGAGTTTTGATTGTTGGAACCTCACCCCAAATGAAATATCCAAAAATTATTGCAAACAAAAGAGCTAAATATTTTAAAGGAGTTACCAAAGAAACCTCTGAATATTTATATGACTGACCTAACCATAAATTTGCAACACCTCCAAAAATGCCAACAAAAGATAATAAAATAAAATCCTGAAAATTAGGCATAACCCATCCTTGTGGAATAGTTAAAAAACTCAATAAGGTTATTGATAAGGAAAAATAGAATGAAATTAACCAAACTGGTTCTGTGGTCGATAACTGTCTAATTGATATCGCTACATAAGATAGACCAAGACAAAATATTATGGGAAAAATATAATAAATGTTTAGTTCACTTATCCCTGGTTCAGTGATTACTAATATTCCTATAAAACCAACTATCACAGCTGACCATCTATAAATTCCAACTTTTTCACTTAATAAAAAAATTGAAAATATAGTTGTAAAAATTGGAGCAGCAAAAGAAATACTTACAACAGTTGCGAGGGGTAATTTTCTTAAAGCAATAAAAATTGCTACTAAAGCAATTAAACCCGCCAAGCACCTTAGAGCATGCAAGCCTGGTCTTTTGGTTTGATAAAAATTGTGAAGTCTATCTCTCGGTATAATGAAAAAATAAAATAGTATCCCAAAAAACCCTCTAAAAAATAAAACCTGTCCAATTGGATAATCGACTGACCACTTGACAATTATATCCATTAGTGAAAATGCACAAACAGACATAAACATGTACAAAAATCCCAATTGATTTTTACTGAGCATACGAATAATTTGTAAATTAATTTAAATCATAATCAATGGAAATAGCAGTTTTAGCACTTGGATGTTTTTGGGGACCTGAAATCAAATTCAGCAAAATTAATGGTGTTATCAAAACTGAAGTTGGCTATTGCGGTGGTAATAGTCCACAAACTACCTATAAAGAAGTTTGCACAGGAAGTACAAATCATGCTGAAGTTGTTAAAATTGATTTTGATGAGAAGGTAATTACTTATGAGGAAATCTTAAAAATTTTTTTTGAAATTCATGACCCAACTACGCTAAATTCTCAAGGACCAGATTTTGGCACACAATATAGAAGTGAAATCTTTTATTTGAATGACGATCAAAAAAAAATTGCAGAAGATGTTCTGGACCAGGTCAATAAAAAGTTATCAGGGAAAGTTGTAACAAAAATTTCCCTTCAAAAAAACTATTGTATTGCTGAGGAATATCATCAAAAATATTTAGAAAAGAGATAATGTCATTAGTAGAAACTGATTGGCTCGAAAATAACAAAGCCAAAGTAAAAATAATTGATTGCTCGTGGCACATGCCACAAACGAAAAGAAATGGTTTTGAAGAGTATAAAACTCAACATATCCCAGAATCCATTTTTTTTGACCTAGATGATAATTCTGACAAAAACACAAATCTTCCACATATGTTAGTGAATACAAATGAATGGGAAAAAATAGTCTCAAAGATGGGAATCAAAAATGAGGATATGATTATTATTTATGATAATTCTGATGTTGTTAGCTCATGTCGCTGTTGGTTTAATTTTATCTATTATGGTCATGATCCTAAATTAGTTCATGTTTTAAATGGGGGTTTAAAAAAATGGCTGGAAGAAAAAAGAAAAGTAACAAATAATTTATCTAAAGTTATGAAGTCAGACTACAAAAGTTTTGAAAATCAGGAATTAGTTAAAAACAAAGATTCAATTAATCAAAATATAGAAACCCAAAAATTTAGGGTTGTTGATGCTAGAAGCAAAGAAAGATTTGAAGGAAAGGTTCCTGAGCCTAGAGAGGGATTAAAAAGTGGATGTATTAAAAATTCTGTCTGCATACCATTTGGCTCTTGTCTTAATCAGGATAGAACTTTTAGAAATAAACAAGAACTTGAAAAAATTTTTCAATCTTCCTTAAAAAACTTAAATGATAAAAATATTGTCTTTTCATGTGGATCTGGGGTAACCGCGTGTGTTTTGGCACTAGCTTATTCTTTAATAAATGATAAATATCGACCCTGTATTTATGATGGCTCTTGGGCTGAATACGGGTTAATTTAAAAAGAATGAAAAGATCGACTAAAACTATATCAATTATTTTAATATTTTTTCTAATCATTGCCGCAGTAATTATTGGTAGAACAATGATTGGAAATCATTTTAAAAAAAAATTCAGTAAAAGACCGCCTCCAGGAATAATTGTCACCGAAGTGGTAAAAAAAGAATTTGCTGAAACAATAGAGACGTTTGGTACTGCAATCTCAAAAAAATCTGAAACTTTCAAAATAAAAAAAGATGATCTTTTTGAAGATTTAAAATTGAAAGACTTTGTTAAAAAAGGAGATGTATTAATAAAGTTGAAAAGTGGAAATATTATAGCTCCATTCAGCGGAGTACTTGGTTATACTGGTCTTACAGAAGATATTCTTGTATCTAATAATATATTCATCATAACATTAGATGATAATTCAACTATTTACTCAGACATTAAAATTCCAGAGAATTATTCGGCATCTATTAAAAAAGGTCTTCCAGTTGACGTAAAATTATCTAGTTTTAAAGATAAAACTTTTTCAGGTGAAGTTGATTTTGTATCAAGCAGGATTAACGCCGATACAAGAAGTATATTATCCAGAATTAAAGTGCAAAATAATGATCTGGAACTAATCTCGGGATCTCTTTTAGAAGTAAGCGTTAAATTTAATCTTAGAAATTCATTAAGTGTACCTGATACAAGTGTGATGATTGAAGGCGACAAATCCTATGTTTACAAAATAAATGGCGATAATGTTGCAAATAAAACTGAGGTTAAAACAGGTCTAAGAATTAATAAAAACATCGAGGTAATTTCTGGATTAAGTGAAGGGGAAATAATCGTCGCGGAAGGATTAAAAAAAGTAAGACCTAGAGGAAAAATAAAACCTATTACAAAATAAATGTTTATTACTGAACTAAGCATAAAAAGACCAGCTGTTTCCTGGGTAATGTCTTTAATCTTAATTATTTTTGGTTTATTTGTCTTTTGGAAATTACCAGTTAGAGAATTACCAAATGGAATACAGCCGCCCGTAGTCCAAGTCCAAGTAGATTACAAATCTGCATCAGCGTCAATAGTGGATCAAGAAGTTACTCAAGTCGTTGAGGATGTTATTGGAGGTGCTGAAGGTATAAAAAATATAGACTCAAAATCTGAGAATGGAAGAAGCACAATTAATGTAGAGTTTGATACTAGTATTGATTTAGATAATGCTGCTAACGATATAAGAGAGAGAGTTGCGAGAGTTGTAGATAATTTACCATCGGAGTCTGATCCTCCTCAAATATTAAAAAGGGCAGCTGGTTTTACTACAACTATGTGGTTGTCATTATCATCTGCAACTTGGAGTGATCTTGAATTAGGAGACTATGCAGAAAGATATTTAGTTGATCAGTTTTCTAGTATTAAAAATGTTGGAAGAATTCTTGTTGGTGGTCTAAGAGAATTAAGTATCAGAGTTTGGATAGATCCAATTAAACTTGCTGCAAATGATTTAACTATTAAGGAAGTCGAACTTGCAATGCGTGGAGAAAACATAAGTCTTCCAGCTGGCACTCTTGAGGCAGATAACATTGACCTAACATTAAATTTAGATAAATCATACAATGACATAAATTCGATAAAACAATTACCAATCAAAAAAACAAATAATAAAGTCATTTTGTTATCTGATGTTGCTGAAATTGAATTTGGACCTGTTTCAGAAAAAACACTTTTCAAAGCCCAAACAAAAGATCAAGTTAATTTGAGGACAGTGGGAATTGGTATTTATGCAAGAAGTGGAGCTTCAACAGTCGAACTTTCTAATGAAATCAAAAAAAAGATAGTAGAAGTTAAAAAATCTTTACCAAGTGAATTAGATTTAAGAGTTTCATTTAATAGAGCAAACTACGTGGAGGCTGCTATTGAAGAGGTATATAAAACCCTTTTGATTGCTTTTGTATTAGTAGTACTAATAATTTATTTATTTCTTGGTAATCTTAAAGCTGTAATCGTTCCAGCGATTGCTCTTCCAGTAAGCTTAATAGCATCCTTTTTAGGTCTTTATATTTTTGGGTTATCCATAAATATATTTGTTCTTTTAAGTTTTATTTTAGCGATTGGAATAATTACTGATGACTCGGTGATTATGACTGATGCGATATATCGAAGAATAGAAAATGGAGAAACTCCACTAGTTGCTGCTTATAAAGGGTCCAAACAAATTTCATTTGCAATCATAGCAACAACATTGATTTTAGTAGCTGTATTTTTACCACTGATATTCATAGAGGGAATTTCAGGAACATTATTTAGAGAAACAGCAATTGCATTATCATTTTCAATAGTTGTCTCATCATTTGTTGCTCTTACTTTGTCGCCAATGCTCGCTAGTAAATTTTTAAATAAAAAGACTTCAAAGAGGATTTTTATTCAAAAATTTGAAAAAATATTTTTAGGATTTTCAAAATTCTATAGAGAGACGTTAGATGTAATTGCTCACAAAACCAAATCAGTGGGTTCTTTTATTGTATTTATAATTATTTGCTCTGTATTGTTGTTTAGTTTCTCTAAAAAAGAATTATTGCCAATGGAGGATCGTGGTGCTTATTTAATCATTGGCGCAACAGATGAAGGAAGCTCTTTTGAGTACACACAAGAACAAGCACAAAAAGTCGAAGCTAGATTAATTCCACTTTTACAAGCTGAAGATAGTCCATACTCAAGATTTATCATGAGAGTACCTGGCTTTGGTAGTTCTGCAAACTCATATAATAGTTTTATCATAATTGCACTTTTAGATGACTGGAAAAATAGGAAAAAAGGACAGCAAATTGTTTTAAGAGAGGCTATTGGAAAAATTGTTACATTACCTCAAGCTCTCGCATTTCCAATATCTCCACAATCAATCAGGGTATCTAATTATAATAAGCCAGTACAAATGGTTATTTATGGAAGTACCTATGAGGAACTTGAAGAAATTCAAAAAAGAGTAATTAGAAAATTAAGATCAAATAAAAGTCTCTCAAGAATTGAGTCTGATTACAATCGAAACAAACCTGAGGTGAAATTAGTTATTAATAAAAATAAAGCTAAAGATTTAGGTGTATCAACAAAAGCAATAGGAGAAACACTTGAAACTCTTTATGGGGGAAAAAAAATTACAACTTTCAATAAATTAGGTAAAGAATACCCAATTGTAGTTCAGCAATATTTATCTGATAGAAGGAATAAAGAAGGAGTTTCAAAAATTTTTGTTCGTTCTGAAACAAATGGAAAACTAATTTCTTTATCAAATTTAGTTAGTTTTAAAGAGGAGGGTTCAGCGAAACAACTTGCAAGATACAATAGACAACGAGCAGTCACGATATCTGCAAATATTAATGAAGGATACACTTTAACCGAGGCGATAAAATTCTTTGAGAGTATCATGGCAGATTTGGCTCCAAAAAATCAAATTACCTGGAAAGGTAAATCCGAGGAAATTAAAGAGACTAGTAATGAATTATTTATAATTTTTGCCCTCGCATTGCTCACAGCTTACTTGGTAATGGCAGCAACGTTTAATTCATTCATTCATCCATTCATTATAGTTTTAACAGTTCCTTTGGCAATTTTTGGTGGGTTAGTGTTTATTTTATTTTTAAATAGTTCAGTTAATATTTTTTCTCAAATCGCTTTGATAATACTTATCGGTATATCAACTAAAAATAGTATTTTAATTGTTGATTATGCCAATCGAATAAGGACTACAGGAAAAAGTATTGAATTAGCTGTGAAAGAGGCTTGTGCAGTAAGATTTAGGCCTATCATTATGACATCATTAAGTACAATGATCGCAATGATACCTTTGGTTATAGGTAATATTGGCCCAGGTGCAGGTGAAGGATCAAGATTAGCTGTGGGAGCAACCATCTTGGGTGGTATGATAATTTCAACTTTTTTCACATTATACGTTACTCCATCTATGTATTTAGCTTTAGCAAAAAACACCAAAAGGATTGATGTAATAGACCTGGAGTTAAAAAAAGAACTCTCTAAAAAATAATATATTTATTTTTATTTAAAGAATTGCTGCAACTCAATAATTGTTTTTTATAAATATTAGATTGTTTCTCAACTTTTTTTGCTAATCCAATAACTTTTTTATTTTTTTTATAATGTTTAAAATTTCCCCAGCCCTCATGATAGGCCAAATATTGTTTAAAAGCGTCTTGTTTGGAAATTTTTAAAATTGTTTCTGATTTGCTGGTATACCAACCAATGAAATCAACACTATCTTTAAATCTAGCTCTTGTTGCTAACTTATTTCCTGTTTCTTTTTTATATTGTTCCCAAGTCCCTTTTACTGCCTGAGAATATCCAAATGAACTTGATGGACGTTTATAAGGGATTACTTTAAATATTTTTTGTCTAGCTGGCTTAGCTAACCAGTCAAAATCTGACTCCATTTTTATAATAGCTAATTGAATATAAATAGGAGTACCCCATTTTTGCTCTGTTTTTTTTGTATACTTGTACCAGAGATAACGCTCATTAAATATTGAACAACTATTTGCAGTATTTGATGGAATTGATGAGCATCCTGTTAAAAAAAAAATAAATAATATAATAAATTTATTTTTTAGTGATCCCATATTTATTTATAAGACTATTAACAAAAATTACAACTATCACCCCTAATAAATTTCCAAACAGATCTGACCACTGAAAACTCCTTTCAGGAATTAATATATGAAACACTTCTAATAAAACTGAAATTACTAAAAGATAGTATAAAACTAGTTTTAATTTTTCTGAGTTTAAAAAAGTTAAATATCCTAAAATAGTAACCAATCCGAAAGCATAAAAATGGTTAGATGATATTATAAAATCTGATGTAATTTGTGGTTGAACTTTACAATTATCAAAAAAAATACATCCCAATAAACTCCCAGGGAATAAATATAAGATGATTAATAATAAATTAATTACATAAAAAAATATTTTAAATTTTGAAAAAAAATTTATCATTTAATTTGATAGTTTTATTTATAAATTTAATTTAAATATAATTATATGAGTTTTTTAATATTAGTGAGGCATGGACAAAGTACTTGGAATTTAGAGAAAAAATTTACTGGTTGGGTGGATGTTGATTTGACCGAAAAAGGTATTTTGGAGGCAAAAAAAGCAGGATTTTTATTGAAAAACAAAAACATCAAAATTGATTTTTATTACACTTCTCTTCAATTAAGAGCAAATAATACTCTTAAAATAATTCAACAAGAATTAGATGATAAAAAAATTTTTACTAAAGCTTGGCAATTGAATGAGAGACATTACGGAGCACTAACTGGTTTGAATAAAGTTGAAATGAGTAAAAAAATTGGCGAGGATAAAATTTATGAGTTTAGAAGATCATGGGATCTAAGACCAGATCCACTAAAAAAGGAAAGTCCATTTCATCCACTTAATATTGATACTTATAAACAAATTCCGAGAGAATTATTACCTGACACTGAGTCTTTAAAAGATACTTATGAAAGAGTTATAAATTTTTTTGAAGAACACGTGAAAGAAAATTTAAAAAAAAAAAATGTTTTAATATCTGCACACGGAAACTCTATTAGGGCTCTATGTAAGAATTTATTTAATTTAGATAATAAACAAATTTCTAATTTAGAAATACCCACTGGAAACCCTATGTTGATAGAATTTAGAGAAAATTTTGCAATAGCGAAATGTGAATATCTTGATAAGGAAAGAGCTAAAGATCTTTTAGTTTTTTGAAGACATCTAAATTTGTTAAATGATAAAATTTTTTTTTACTTTGAAAACCATTTAATTTATTTTCTTTTCGTAAATTATCCCATATTTTTGTAATAGAAAAATTTGAGACTCTATATTCTTTAAATAAACTTTTGTTCAGAATTTGACAACCAATATATATCAAATCGTTTTTTTCATTTTTTTTTATCAAATTATTTTCCAATGTGAAATCACCTAAAAAATTTTTATCAAAACTCAATTCTTTATTTGAAAGCAGGAGAACATTATTTAGTTTATTAGAAAAATAAAAATTTTGCATTTGAGTGATTTCATGAAGATAATCTTTGTGCCATAAAGTATCAGGGTTAAAAATTATAAAATCGTGATCATCTGAATAATTGATCAAATTTAATATTCCTCCACCTGTATTAAGTATCTCATTTTCCTCTTTGATTATTTGAATATTTATTGGAAACTTTTTATTTTCAATAAATTTTGAGATTTGATCACCTAAATGAAATGTGTTGATAAAAATTTTTTGAACACCCAATTTCAAAGTTAAATTTATGCAGACTTCTAACATTGTTTTATCATTTAATTTCAAAAGAGGTTTGGGTGTCTTTAAAGTAAGTGGATTTAACCTCGATCCGAAGCCTGCGCATAGTATCAAAGCTGTTTTAATTCTCATTTAATCTCTTTAAAATTTTGACTTAATAAATTTTTCAAATCAATGAATGTCCGATTTTGATCAATTCGCATATTAATCAGTTGCCATGTATAAGGAATAAATCTTAGGTAATTTTTTTTTCTATCCCTGAGTGCTAGGCGGGTAAATATTCCAATAATTTTAAGATTTCTTAAAACTGATAATATTTCAAAATCATTCTTGAATTTTTTAATATCCAAGTTTTTTTGTTTTTTTGTATAAAACTTAAAAATTTTCTCCTTAAAAGAGTAAGAAGTTTTTAGTCTCACATCATCTATTAAAGAAGCTAAATCATAAGCTTTGTTACCAATTAATGCGTCCTGACTATCAATAAGACCTATTTGGTTTTTAACTGACATTAAATTTGAAACATGAAAATCTCTGTGGACGAAAATATTATCTTTTAATTTTAATTCCAAAGTTAATTCTTTAATAATCTTTTTAAATTTTTTACAAAATCTTTTTTTCCTTAATTTTGATAAATTATTTTTTGCATACCAATCACAAAATAAATTTGCCTCATTTATTAAAATCTTTTTATCATATTTTGGAATTATATAATTTTGATTTCTAAAATTTTTTACTTTTCTATGTTTGATAGACTGTATTTGTATTAACAATTTAATTATTCGATTAAAATAGCTTAGTTTATTTTTGCCCTTTTTTTTTAATGTTTTGAAAATAGTTTTATTTCCAAAATCTTGTATTTCAATGAAATTTTTATCATATCTCTGGGTATATAATCGTGGTGCTAAAATTTTGTTCTTGTTTAAAATTTTATTTATTGCATCGTATACAAGTAAATTTTTAAATTTTTCTTTTTTGGCATAAACAACGATAGAGGATTTACCATTTACTTTTTTTCTAAAAAAACTTCTAAAAGATGCATCTCCCTTTATTTTTATTAATTTTGGCATTCAGGAATAGAAGCTATAAACCTTTAATTTGAACAGATCTAGTTTTGTGATCTTTTCCATACTCGAAAACTAATTCTATCAAATTTTTTGGTTTTTCTTTAATTATTTGTGGCCATTCTACTAAAGTAATTGTGTTTTTATTATCCTCAAATAAATCTAAATTTTTAATTTCCTCAGTAGATTTTAATCTAAATAGATCATAATGATTTATCTTGAAATCATTTATTTGATACTCATTTAACAAATTAAAAGTGGGACTCGTAACTTCTGTTATCTCCAATTTATTAAGTTTTTGAAATTGATTAATAAGATATCTAATAAAAGTAGTTTTTCCTACCCCGATTTCACCATATAAAAAAATAAAGCATCCAGGCTTGATTTTTTTTAAAAATGTACTGGCGAGTTCCTCTGTTTCTTTTTCTGAAGATAAATCTATTTTATCACTTTTAATAGCGGTAGGCATTAGGTTTAAAAGGACCTTCGACTCCGACACTTATATAGTCCGCCTGTTCTTTTGATAATTTGGTTAATTTTGCTCCAACTTTCTTAAGATGAAGTGTGGCAACCTTCTCATCTAAATGTTTTGGTAAAACATAAACTTTGTTCTCATAGTTTTTATGATTATTCCAAAGCTCTATCTGAGCAATCACTTGGTTAGTAAACGATGCGCTCATTACAAAACTTGGATGACCTGTGGCACAACCTAAATTAACTAATCTACCTTCTGCTAATAAAATAATCCTTTTTTTACTTGGTAATTCTATCTCGTGAACTTGAGGTTTTACTTCAGTCCATTTATAATTTTTCAAAGCTTCAACTTGAATTTCGTTATCAAAGTGTCCTATGTTACACAAAATTGCTCTATCTTTCATTTCTCTCATATGATCAGCTGTAACAATATCTTTGTTACCAGTTGCTGTAACGACGATATCAGCTTTGCTAATTGCCTCTTCCATCAAAACCACTTCGTAACCCTCCATTGCTGCTTGTAATGCACAAATTGGATCAGCTTCTGTAACTAATACTCTAGCACCACTTTGTCTTAAAGATGCGGCACTTCCTTTACCGACATCTCCAAATCCAGCAACTATAGCAATTTTTCCAGACATCATAACATCTGTAGCTCTTCTTATGCCATCAACTAAACTCTCTCTACATCCATAGAGATTGTCAAATTTAGATTTGGTGACAGAATCATTTACATTTATTGCAGGCAATAACAAAGTTTTATCTTTTTCCATTTTATTAAGAGCTTTAATGCCTGTTGTCGTCTCCTCTGAAACACCTTTCACATTTTTAAGTAATTCTTTATACTCTTGATGCATAATTGCAGTGAGGTCTCCTCCATCATCTAAAAGCATGTTAGGCGCCCAATCTTTTTTACCCTCAATAGTTTGTTTAATACACCAAATATATTCCTCTTCAGTTTCTCCCTTCCAAGCATATACTGGAATCCCAGCTTTGGCGATTGCAGCTGCTGCATGATCTTGGGTCGAAAAAATATTACAAGATGACCATCTTACCTCCGCACCTAAAGCAACTAGTGTTTCAATTAAAACAGCAGTTTGAATAGTCATGTGCAGACATCCAATAATTTTCGCTCCTTTTAGCGGTGACTTTCCAGAGTATTCTTCTCTTAAAGCCATTAAGCCAGGCATTTCACTCTCTGCTATTGAAATTTCTTTTCTTCCAAACTCAGCTTGGGTCAAATCTTTAACTTTGAAATCTTCCATGGTGCGTCTTCTAGCAATAAAGAATTAATTAATCAATATAACTCTTTAGGCATTTGGAAATATAATTTCCATACTTGCTCCTTTTTTGTCTAATCTGTTAGATGCTCTTATTGTAGCATTATGTAAATCGACTAAATTTTTAACTATATTTAAACCAAGTCCAGAATGTTGTCCAAATTTATCAGGTCTATTACTATAAAATCTTTTAAATATTTTATTGGTATCTTTTTCTTTAAATCCTTGTCCTTCATCTAAAATATTGATTGAAACTTTATCATTTTCTAATTTTGAAACCTTAACAATTACATCTTTATTATCACCACTGAAAGATATTGCGTTATCCAAAAGATTAGCAACTATTTGTTCAATTCTATTTTCTATTCCATTTATCAAATATTTGTTTTTTCCATCGTTCGAATAAGAAATATTTATTCCTCTTTTTAATTTATAAATATTATTAAAATCATCTACGACTGATTTAATAATTGGCTCGATATCAAGTTTTTTAATTTTTTCTCTACTTAATGCAACTTCATCTTTTAGCATTTGTGAATAATCTGTAATTAATCTTTCAATTCTTTGAACATCATGACTCAAAATATCAATTAATTTAATCCTTTGCTCAACATCAGTCGTATCATGTAAAATTTCAGACGCACTCTTGAGAGAAGCTAGAGGATTTCTTATTTCATGAACTAAATCTGTTGAAAAATTTTCAGCATGTGAAATCCTTTTAGTTAATTCATTTGTCATATCATCTAGTGATTTTGAGAGTAATCCTAGTTCATCATTTCTTTTTTTTAAAATATCAAGATTAGTAACTTTCGGATCTTTATTTCTGATTGTTTCAGTGTACGTTACTAAATTTTTAATTGGTTTTAAGAAATATCTATTTAAAACAAAGGAGAAAATTAATATTACTAAACCAATAGCTAAAGCCGTTCTAATTACAAAAGTCTTTCTTTCATCTATAGCTGCTTTAACATCATTTGCATTTTCTGTAATAGCTAAATAGCCAATGTTTTCACCTTTTTGCATTACATTTTTAATTGTTGTCAGCTTAAATTTATTGAACTCTTCTTGGGTAAAAGTAAAAGGTGTTCCAAAATTTTTAGAAGATGCGTAATTTAAAAGTACATCATTAAGAGAAATAACGTTATTATTTCCAACATCAATATTTTTTTTCTCAGTGATTTCTTTAGTTTTTTTTTCAGTTAACACTTCAAATTCAACAATATCTAATCTTTGTGAAAACGATCTAGGATCAAGATCTAAGGTATCTGTATCACCAATTAAGTTTAGTTGATTATCAAAAAATATCACTCTATCTAAATTTTGAAAAAGAAATCTTGTGGAAAAAAGAAATTTCCTGATATCATCTTCTACAAATTCGACATTTAGTCTTGTCAAATTATCAATAGTATTATTAATCACCTCAATGTGATTAGATGATTTTTTTTTTATTAAATTTGGTTGAACATTTTTTAAGTAAATAAAAAGAAAAATTCCAATAAATGTAAAAAAAATAAAATTAATAAATAAAAATTTTTTTAATATAGATAAGTTTTTAAGAAGGTTGCTTAACATCAGCTAACATTCCACCTATATCCACTTCCATATCTAGTTTCTATAGCTGAAAATTCAGGATCAACCTTTTTAAATTTTTTTCTTATTCTTTTCACATGACTGTCTATTGTTCTGTCCTCTATATCGGTATCTTCTCTGTAGGCTATATCCATCAACTGAGCTCTTTCTTTGATTATACCTGGTCTTTTTGCTAATTCCTTAACTAATAAAAATTCGGTCGTTGTAAGTTTATCTGGCAATTGTTTACCATTCCATTCACACTCTAATTGTGAAGGATCTAGTTTTAATTTACCATGAGATATTATACTTTTGTTTTCCTCTATAATTTCTTTTGAATCTTTCTTTCTGAGTTGCACTCTTATTCTTTCAATCAACACTTTAATTGAAAAGCCTCCAGATTTTTTTATGAAATCATCTGCTCCTAACTTCAATCCAAGCAATTCATCAATTTCATCATCTTTAGAGGTCAAAAAAATAACTGGTAATGAAGTTTTTTTTCTTAGCTTTTTAAGTAGCTCTTCTCCATCCATTTTTGGCATTTTAATATCAACGATTGCAAGATCCGGTGGGGTTCTAGTTAAGCCAATTAAAGCGCTTTCACCATCAATATATGTTTGAACTTCAAATCCCTCTTTCTCTAAAGCTATACTCAGACTTGTTAAAATATTTCTATCATCGTCGACAAGGGCAATTGTTTGTTTCTGCATACTCGATTATAAAAATACTAAATTGTTCTAATTTGGGCAATTAAATTAATGAAGTGTACCCCAATTTTCTCCGGTATTTAGATCAACTGTTAAAGGTATGGAAAAAGAATGCTGTTCACTCTTAACAACACTAGACATTTCATCAATTATAATTTTACTGATTCTTTTTGCTTCTTCTTTAGGAGTTTCAAAAATTAACTCATCATGGATTTGCAACAACATTTTTGTATTTTGATTTTTTTGATCACTTAATTTTTTATTAAGTCTTATCATAGCTAATCTCATTATTTCTGCAGCTGAGCCTTGAATTGGAGCATTAATTGCTGCGCGCTCTTGGAAATTTCTAATATTATAGTTTTTATCATTGATATTAATAAAATGTGATCGTCTTCCAAAAATATTATTCACAAATCCACTTTTTCTACAAAACTTTATTGTTCGGTCCATATAAATTTTAATTTCAGGAAATTTCAAAAAATAAGCATTAAGGAATTCCTCAGCTTCATGATTTGTGACATTAATTTGTTTTGCTAATCCATATTGTGAAATCCCATATATTATTCCAAAATTTATAGCTTTAGCTTTTCTTCTCTGATCCTGATTTACTTTTTTTATATCAACATTAAAAATTTGACTAGCTGTGAGTGAATGAATATCTTCGTTGTTTTTAAAAGCTTTTTTTAATCCTTTGACGTCAGCCAAATCAGCTAAAATTCTCATCTCAATTTGATTATAATCTGCAGAAATTAAAACATGATCTTTTTTGGCTATAAATGCTTTACGAATATCTTTACCATCCTCAGATTTAATCGGAATATTTTGTAAGTTTGGATCGCTTGACGCTAATCTGCCAGTTGTAGTAGCTGCTAATAAAAAAGAGGTATGAACTCTTTGTGTGTTAGGATTGATATGTTCCGGCAAGGAATCTGAGTAGGTATTTTTCAATTTAGATACCTGTCTCCAATCCAATACTAATTGGGGAAACTTATGACCTTTAAATGCTAAATCTTCTAAAACTGAAGCGCTTGTTGCAAAACTCCCTTTTTTTGTTTTTTTTAAATCTGCAATTTTAAGATCATTATATAATATTTCCCCAAGTTGTTTTGGTGATGCAATATTAAATTCTTTTTTAGATATTTTAAAAACTTCATTTTGAATTTTAACAATCTTTTTTTCAAATTTAGTAGATAATGATTTTAAAAATTTATTATCTATTTTAACTCCCTCAATTTCCATAAAAGCAAGAATTTTTAATAAAGGCTTTTCAAATATCTCGTAGATATTTATCATTTTTTCATCCTTTAAACTTTTTTGAAATTTTTTGTATAATCTAAATGTAATATCAGCATCTTCGGCTGCGTAATCTTTGGCTTTTTCAACATCTACTTCACTGAAATTAATCTCCTTTTTTCCTGTGCCAACTAAATCTTTAAAAGATATTGTTTTATGGTTTAAATGAATTTCTGACAATGTATCCATATTATGTCTATTTTTTCCTGCATCAAGAACATAGGACATCAGCATAGTATCTTCCATTGAAGTCATATTAATTCCGTGTTTGAAAAAAACTATAAAATCAAATTTTATATTTTGACCTATTTTTTTGATACTAGGATCCTCAAGTAAAGGTTTTAACTTTTTTAAAACTAAATCTTTTTCGATACATTTGTTAGATTTATGACCGATAGGAATATAACAAGCTTTTCCAATTTTTGAGCTTAATGAAACACCGACTAGATCTGCCTGATGAGGATCTAATGAATTTGTTTCGGTATCTACTGCAACTTCACCTAACTCCTCAGCTTCAGTTATCCAGTTGTCGATTTGTTCCAAATTTTCAATTAGATAATATTCTTTTTTATTGATTGCTTTTTGATTTTTTTCAATTTTAACCTCGTTTTTGATACTTGTTAAATTTGGTTCTCCATAGGCAGAGATAGCTGAACTCAACAATCTATTAAATTCCATCTCCCTCAAAAATTTATAGAGTTTATCTTTATCAATACTTTTTAATTCAAGATCAGTTAGATTTTTATTTACGGGAGCATCACTTTTTAATGTCACTAGTTTTTTACTTATTAAAGCCTTATCTTTATTCTCAATGAGTGTTTCTCTTCTTTTGTTTTGTTTAATTTCATGAGCAGATTTTAAAAGTTTTTCAAGGTCTCCATATTTATTAATTAATTCTGCAGCTGTTTTAACACCAATTCCAGGAACTCCTGGTACATTATCGCTGCTATCACCAGCTAAAGCCTGGACATCAATTACCTTACTTGCACCTACACCAAATTTATTTTTAATATCTTCCTCTGAAATAAACTTATTTTTCATTGGATCATAAATTCGAACGTTTTTTTTATATAATTGCATTAAATCCTTATCTGAGGACACTATTGTTGCTTTTGCACCTTCTTTTAAAATCATTTCAACATACGTTGCAATTAAGTCATCAGCTTCATAATTTATCAATTCCAATGAAGGTAAATTAAAAGCCAATACTGATTTTCTGATGTAATCAAATTGAGGAGCTAAATCATCAGGTGCTTCAGCTCTATTAGCTTTGTAATCACTATAAATTTCGTTTCTGAAAGTTTTTCTAGCAGAGTCAAATATAACTGCAAAATGTGTTGGTTTTTGTAAATTTTGATTTGACTTTGAGTCCTCTAGAAGTTTAAAAAGCATACTGCAAAAACCACTCACTGCACCCGTCGGTAATCCATCACTTTTACGCGTTAATGGTGGTAACGCATAATACGCTCTAAAAATGTAACCTGATCCATCAATTAAATAAAAATGATCTGTTTTTTTAATTTTTCCCATTAGAAATTAATATAGATTATAGACAGAAATAAGAGTATTATTTTTTATGGAACTTATAAAGCAAAATACACAAGCCCAAATAATTAAATCAATACTTGTAATTTTTGTAGGTTCTGTGTTACTTGCTGTCTCGGCAAAAATTAAAATTCCTTTCTATCCAGTTCCAATGACAATGCAAACTTTTGTAGTTCTTTTTATTGGAATAAGCTTTGGATATAAAATAGGTGTTGCGACAATTGGTTTATATTTGATTGAAGGAATTGCAGGTCTTCCTGTGTTTTCAAATTCCCCAGAAAGAGGAATAGGTTTAGCTTATTTTACAGGTCCAACAATGGGCTATCTAATTGGATTTCTTTCAGCTTGTTTTTTAGCTTCTTTTGTAAAATTAAAAGATAATTATTTAATCATTTTCTCAAAACTTATACTTGCAGTATCAACAATCTATATTTTCGGTATTTTGTGGTTAGGGACACTAATTGGATGGGACAAACCTATATTCGATTTAGGTGTTAAGCCTTTTCTATTAGCTGAAATATTTAAGATAGTTTTACTTGTACTTATTGCCAAGAAAATTTTTAAATTAAGAAAACTTATTTAGGTGATCTTTTAGATAAAATTCTTTGAAGAGTTCTTCGGTGCATTTTTAGTCTTCTTGCTGTCTCTGAAACATTTCTGTTACACAATTCAAAAACTCTGTGTATATGTTCCCATTTTACTCTATCTGCTGACATTGGATTTTCAGGTGGAGCCGCTTTTTTAGCAGGATCAGCTAAAAGAGCTTTTTCAACATCATCTGCATCTGCAGGTTTAGCCAAATAATCTATTGCACCCTCTTTTATTGCTGCAACAGCAGTTGGAATATTTCCATATCCTGTTAACATTATTATTCTACTTTCAGGATTAGAGGTCTGTATTTGTTTTACAACTTCTAAACCATTGCCATCGCCCAACCTCAAATCAACAACAGCGAATCCTGGTTTTTTTGCTTTTACTGTATCAATTCCTTTTTGCACACCCTCAGCTTGAATAACTTCAAAACCCTTTTTTTCCATAGCCCTAGCTAATCTTTCTCTAAATGGATTGTCATCATCAACAATTAATAGTGATTTATTGTTGAAATCAGCTAAATTTTGTAATGCGCCTTCGTTTTTCATAAGTCCAATATGGGAATTTTTTTCCACAATTCAATAGGTCATTATTTGCTTTACATTAGGTAAGTATTGAATTAATTGCTCGATTCATTAAAGTTTTTTAAATAAAAAGACTTTTTTTTGTTAAATTTTTTTTGGGGGGCATGAAAAATGCAAAAATTTAAGTCGGTTGAAGAACTAGTTAATCAACTGAGACCAGACAAACCGGTTTATTGTATTAGAAAGAAATCAATTCTTTCAGCTTCCAAATTTTTTCAAAAAAACTTTCCAGGTAAAATTCTATATGCTGTCAAAACAAATCCTCATCCTGAGGTAATTAAAACTTTATTAAAAAGCGGTATTAATCAATTTGATGTTGCCTCAGTGGAGGAGATAAAAGCAGTCAGAAAATTTGATCAAGTATCTAAGTGTTCTTTCATGCACACAATTAAAAGTAGAGAAGATATAAGTGAAGCATACTTCAAATACGGAGTCAAAACATTTGCACTTGATACTAAAGATGAATTGATAAAAATTATTGAGAGCACCAGCAATGCAAAAGATTTAGAATTATTTGTAAGAGTGGCTGTATCAAATGAACATGCTGAAATTGACTTATCAAAAAAATTCGGTGCTATAAATTCAGAGGCGGCAGGACTTTTAAGATTAGTAAAACAACATTCAAAAAAGATTGGATTAAGTTTTCATGTAGGATCGCAATGTATGCATCCAATTTCATACTCAAAAGGGATTTCCGAAATTGCAAATATAATAAAGAAAACGAAAATTGTTCCTGATTATTTAAATATAGGAGGCGGCTTTCCAACTATCTATCCAGATTTAATTCCACCCTCTTTAGAGAGTTATTTTGATGAAATTAAGAAAGGTTTAGAAAATTTAAAGATTGAAAAATTACCAGAAATAATTTGTGAACCAGGTAGAGCCTTAGTTGCTGAAAGTGGTTCAACTATAGTTCGGGTTAACTTAAGAAAAAAACAAAAACTTTATATAAATGATGGAACTTATGGAACACTTTTTGATGCAGGAACACCAAATATTGTTTTTCCATCTAAAATGATAAAAGATAATTCAAACAAAATTATTTCAAAAAAATTAACTGCATTTGATTTTTATGGACCAACATGCGACAGCATGGATTACATGAAAGGTCCTTTCCTTTTACCTAATAATATTAAAGAAAATGATTATATAGAACTTGGTCAATTAGGTTCATACGGCCTTACCTTTAGAACACAGTTTAATGGTTTCTATTCTGATAAAATTTATGAAGTTGAAGATAATGGTATAATGAGCCTCTATAACAAAGACAGCAACAAAGATACTTTAGTTGCTTAATGTCAAAAAACAAAAATCTAGGACATAATAGTAAAAAAGACTTTCTTAAAAATCCAGTTGAACATATAGATATTACATCTTTTGACTCTAGAAAAATTATTTCATCAATGGAGAAAATGTCATTTGTATCAAGAGAAACTGCAAATGCAGCAAACATCTATAATGAAATGTTAAAAGATAAAGATTGTACAATTTTTCTTACTTTAGCTGGTTCGACCTCAGCAGCTGGTTGTATGAATATTTACAAAGATTTAGTCAAATACAATATGGTAGATGCAATCGTTGCAACTGGTGCTTCGATAATTGATATGGATTTTTTTGAGGCATTAGGATTTAAGCATTATCAAGGCTCTCAATTTCAAGATGATACTGAACTTAGAAAAAATTATATTGATAGAATATACGATACCTACATCGACGAAGATGAATTACAAATTTGTGATAAGAAAATTTGTGAAATAGCTGATAACTTGGAGCCTAGAAGCTATACCTCTAGAGAATTTATTCACGAAATGGGAAAATATCTCAAAAAAAACTCAGTAAAGAAAGATTCTTTAATTGAAACTGCCTATGATCACAATGTGCCAATATTCTGTCCTGCTTTTACAGACTCTAGCGCTGGTTTTGGTTTAGTAATTCATCAAGAAAAGAACCCGAAATCTCATATTACAATAGACTCTATAAGAGAATTTCGAGAATTAACTGAAATAAAAATTAAATCAAAAGGTTCTGGATTATTTATGATAGGTGGCGGAGTGCCAAAAAATTTTATTCAGGACACAGTCATATGTGCTGAACTTTTAGGTAAAGATGTTGAAATGCATAAATATGCTGTGCAAATTACTGTAGCAGACTCAAGAGATGGTGCGTGTAGCAGTTCAACTTTAAAAGAGGCAAGTTCATGGGGTAAAGTTGATGTCACGAAAGAACAAATGGTTTTTGCTGAGGCAACAAGTGTATTACCTTTGATTGCAAGTGATGCATATCATAAAGGTGAATGGAAAAATAGAGATAGAAAAAACTTTACAAAAATTTTTGGATAAAACATTGCAATATCTTTCAAATAAAAAAGGGTTTCTTGGAATAGATAATAAATTCAATTTTAAAGAAAAAGTTGTAATTGTTCCTTTTGGTCTGGAAAAAACTGTGAGTTATGGTGGTGGGACTAAAAATGGCCCAAAAGAGATAATTAAAGCTTCACATCAAGTTGAATTATATGATGAGGAATTAAATTGTGAACCTTACAAAAAAATAGGAATTAAAACTTTAAAACCTTTTAAGATTGATAAAAATATTAAAAAAGCTTTAAAAAAGATAGCTAACATAAATAAAGAAATTCTTAATAATAAACTTTTTCCAATGACTTTTGGTGGTGAACATTCAATCACACCAGGATGTATTGTTCCATTTGTTAAAAAACATAAAAATATCTGCCTCTTACATTTCGATGCTCATGCAGATTTAAGAGAAAGTTATAATGGTGAAAAATTTTCACACGCATCTGCTATCAGAAGATGTTTAGATTATAAAAACGTTTCAATAATCTCATTTGGAATTAGAAATATTTCTAAAGAGGAGATACCTTTTTTAAAAAAAAATAAATCTAGAATTAGTATTTTTTGGGCAAAAGATAAGGCAAAATGGAATTTAAAAAAATTTAAAAAACTTATTAAAAATAAGACTGTTTATCTAACTTTCGATGTAGATGGATTAGATTCGAGTATAATGCCTGCAACTGGAACACCTGAACCTGGCGGTTTATTATGGGATGAAGTTTTAGATATAATTAAGATTGCAGCCAAAAACTCAAACATCGTTGGCGCAGATATCAATGAGCTCGCACCAATCAAAGGATTTAATTCCTACAATTTTCTAGTAGCAAAGTTGGCTTATAAAATATTATCTTATAAATATTTATATTAAATCTAAACTGGTTTAAGTGTTTTCAGCAGTAGTCTGAAAGGGATTAACATCATCAAAGCAACAAAAATTTTTACACTTAAATCTCCTAAAGACAATGTGATCCAAGGAATGCCTGTTCCATAAAAAGATATTGAAAAAAATATAAACGTATCAATTGTTGAACCTATCAAAGATGACGTTAAAGGTGCAACAAACCATTCTTTTTTTCTCAATTTATCAAAAATTTGAACATCTAAGAGTTGGGCAACTAAAAAGGCAGTACCCGATCCAATTGCAATTCTTATAGATATCAAGTCTGTAAAGTTTGTTGAGAATAAAAGCGTAAAGCTAATACCTATAGCAAAACCAATATAAACAATTTTTCTGGCAACTATCTTACCAAAAGATCTGTTGGCTAAATCTGTGATCAAGAAAGCAATCGGATAGCTAAAAGCTCCATAAGTTAATATTTCCTCTAAACCATAATATTTTATAGGGAACTGAACTAAATAATTAGATGCTAAAACAACTGCTCCCATTAAAAATGAGAGTATAAAAAAAATTTTATTCATTAAGCTGTCTTAGATTGAACTTGTTTTTTTTGAAATGGAGACTTTATTAATAAACTTTTTTTCATCTTCTTTAATCTTGGAGATAAATTTTTATTTTTTACAGTCTTTAAAAACTCGTCAAAACTTCCTTTTTTATCTACAGATCTTACACCAGCATTACTTACAGTAAGTTTCATGCTTCTCTTTAAAAGTTCACTGGTAAATTTTACTTTTTTTAAATTAGGTAAAAATCTTCTCTTTGTCTTATTATTAGCATGACTAACATTATGACCTTTAAGAGGAATTTTGCCAGTAAGTTCACATTTTTTTGACATAATATTTTCGACTATATAAAGTGAGTTGATGATTGCGTCAAGTTTATAAAATTTAAGAAGTTGTTTTTTTCCCTATGATTTCACTATAATGTTTAACTCCATCTCTTATCAATAATTCCTTAAGCTCTTTTTTAATAAGGTTTACAATATTTGGTCCTCTGTATACCATACCTGTATAAAGTTGAACATAACTCGCGCCAGCTAAAAACTTATTGTACGCACTTATTCCAGAGTCTACTCCACCAACTCCAATAATTTTAATTTTATTACCGAGAGTTTTATAAAATTTATTAATCAGTATCGTAGATTTTTCCTCTATTGGTTTACCCGATAAACCTCCTTTTTGATGCTTTTGAATGTCACTTAATTTATCTCGAGTAGAGTCAGAGGTGTTTGATAAAATGACTGCTTTTATATTATTGCTTAAAAGAACATCAGAAATTTTGGGTATATCCTGGTCTTTAATATCTGGTGAGACTTTTACTACAATTGGAATTTTTGAATTTAGTTTTGTTTTTTCACTATTGATTATATTTAATAAACTATTCAATTTTTCCTGATCATGAAAATTTCTCAGCTCTTCAGTGTTGGGAGATGAAATATTAATCGTAATATAGTCTGCAAATTCATGGAAGGTTTTTAAACATTCAACATAATCCTTCAATCTATCATTTGTATCTTTATTAGGACCTATGTTAATTCCAAGTAAACCAATTTGTTTATTACTTGAGATCCTATCAACAATGTTTTTTGCACCTAAATTATTAAAGCCTAATCTATTAATTAATGCTTCATCTTCAACTAATCTAAAAACTCTTGGTTTGGGGTTACCATATTGTTTAAGAGGTGTAACTGTGCCCACCTCCACAAAACCAAATCCCAATTTAAATAAAGAATTATAAACCTCAGCATTTTTGTCAAATCCTGCTGCCATTCCAATTGGATTTTCTATTTCTTTTTCAAACAATTTAGTCTTGAATAAATGGCTATTTTTATTTTTATCCAAAACATTTGGCACAAAATTAAATTTTAAAGACTTAATTGCCAAACCATGGGCTGTCTCTGGATCAAGTTTAAAAATTAAAGATCTTAAATTTGAAAACATTATTTAATTTTATTTATTATAAGATCTTTAGTTTCTTTAACACCAAAAAAACTTATAAAAAAACCCATTCGAGGGCCATTTTCGACTCCAAATACAACTTCATAAATTAATTTAAACCAGTCTCTCAAATTTTCTGAATACCCATTTTCTTTTCCTGTTGAATAAATTAAAGTTTGAATTTCCTCAGGAGACATCTTGTCATTACATTTATCTAAGGTTGATATTAGAGCCTCTAGTGCTTTTTTTTCTATCTGATTAGGTATTTTATATTTTTTTTTGGCTTTTATTACATCGTTAAAATATTTAATAGCATAACCAACTAGATTATCAAAAATGGGGTGATCTTTTTCAGAAATATTTTCCTTATATTTTTTTACGAACTTCCATAATAATTCTTTGTTTTCGGCATTACTTGTTTCTACAAGATTTAATAACATAGAAAATGACATAATCATTTTTTCTTTTGGAACACTACCATTATGAACATGCCATACTGGATTCATCAGTAACTGAAGCTCATCTTGAGTTTTAGCCTTTTCAATAAATTCCAAATATTCATCGACTGCTTTTGGAACTATCTCATTATAAAGTTTTTTTGCTCTTTTTGGATTTTGATACATGTATAATGATAAACTTTCTGGTGAGGCGTACTCTAACCATTGCTCAATTGTTATTCCATTCCCTTTTGATTTAGAAATCTTTTCTCCTTTCTCATCCAAAAAGAGTTCATAAGCAAAACCAGATGGGTTTTTTTTTCCAATAAGTTTAATAATTTTAGTGGATAATATTGCACTTTCTATCAGATCTTTTCCGTACATTTCAAAGTCAACATCTAACGCATACCATCTCATGGCCCAATCGACTTTCCACTGAAGTTTACAATGACCATCTAATATACTTGATTCTAAATCTTGACCTTTATTATCAAACACAATTTTAGACTTAGAATTATCAATTTCTTTAACTGGAATTTCCAAAACATGTCCTGTTTCTGGACAAATAGGAAGAAATGGACAATAGGTTTTTTGACGTTCTTTTCCTAAAGTAGGCATAATAATATTCATTATTCCATCATAATTATTTAAAATAATTTGAAGTGTTGGATTAAAAAAACCTGATTTATACAATTGAGTAGAGCTCTTAAAATTATATTTAAAATTAAAATTATTTAAAAACTTTTTTAATTTCTCATTATTATGTTCACCAAAACTATTATATTTTTCAAAGGGATCTGGTACGTCTGTCAAAGGTTTATGAAGGTTTTTTTCTAACAATTCTTTATTGGGTACATTGTCTGGTACTTTTCTAAGTCCATCCATGTCATCAGAAAAAGTGATAATTTCTGTTGGAAGATCAGTTAATTGTTTTAACGCATTAACCATCATAGAAGTTCTAGCAACTTCTCCAAATGTCCCTATGTGAGGAAGTCCACTTGGGCCATATCCGGTCTGTAGTGTAATTTTACCTTTTTTTTCTAAAAAAGATTTTCTTTCTCTAAGCATTTTTTTTGCTTCAACGATTGGCCAAGAGCTTGTTTTTTCTAAGTTTTCTTTTTTTATCATGAATAATTCAACAAAATCTTTAATTAGCGAACTACTTAATTCTTATAGAGTTGAAATTTATTTACCATAAAATAATGTTCTTTCAAAATGTCTAATTATAAAACAGTTTTTTTCACTCTTGGAATTCTTCAAATAATTCTTGGTATTTTTATGCTTGTCCCAATAATTATACAATTTATTTATGGTCAAATAGATTCTTCCTTTTTTGGTGGTTCAATTGTTACAATTATTTTTGGAACCTTATTTTTTCTCTCCAATCTAGATCATGAAAGAAAACTTAATTTGCAACAAGCATTCCTTCTAACTGCATTAGCATGGTTAAGTATTGCTATATTTGGTTCATTACCCTTTATATTCTCTAATTTAGAATTTTCAGTCACAAATGCCTTTTTTGAAAGTATGTCAGGTATTACAACAACTGGTTCAACAATCATATCAAATTTAGAGAATATGCCTAAAGGGATATTATTTTGGAGAGCAATACTTCAATGGTTGGGAGGTATTGGTGTCATAGTGATGGCGATTACATTAATGCCCATAATGAATGTTGGGGGAATGCAATTATTCAAAATTTCAAACAATGATTCATCTGAAAAAATTCTTCCAAAGTCTAAAGAGGTTGCTCTAAGATTGATTTATATTTACTCTGGATTAACAGCGCTATGTGCAATCACTTACAATATTTTTGGAATGAATATCTTTGATAGTATTACACATTCGATGACAACTATAGCAACTGGTGGATTCTCTAATTATAATCAATCCATTGGTTTTTTTAATAGCTTAGCGATAGAAACTACGGCTATGATATTTATTATTTTAGGAAGTGTTCCATTTATCGTGTACATTAAATTTTTGAATGGCAATAGGTCTATTTTTACATCAGATTCTCAAATCAAAACTTTTATTAAGATAATATTTGTATCGATTTTTATTTTATCGATTTATCTTACTTTAAACAATTCAAGTTCATTTGATTTAAGATCAATTTTCTTTAACGTTATCTCTATTCTAACCGGAACTGGTTATGTCAATGCTCAATTTGACAATTGGGGTAGCTTTCCTATAGTATTATTTTTAGCTTTGATGTTCATAGGTGGCTGTGCTGGTTCAACAACATGTGGCATAAAAATATTTCGTTTTCAAATTCTTTATTCATTTGTAATTAATCAACTAAAAAAAATTATTTACCCTAAAGGTGTTTTTGTGTTGAAATACGATAAAAATCCAATTGATGATAAATTCATAGCGTCAATCATCTCTTTTATTTACATGTACTTAATAATATTTTTTTTATTGTCTGCGTTATTATCTTTAAATGGACTTGATTTTATAACCGCAATTTCAGGTGCTGCTACCTCTATTTCAAATGTTGGTCCAGGTTTGGGATCAATAATTGGACCTAACGGAAATTTCTCCTCATTACCAGATTTTTCCAAATGGATTTTGACAATCGGTATGATCTTGGGCAGACTGGAGCTATTTGCTATATTAGTGTTATTTTTACCTTCATTCTGGAGAAATTAAAAATGATAGAAATCAAAAAACAATCCCTTTCAGAAACATTTTCAGTTTATTTCGATAAAAGAATGTTAAAAATACTATTGCTTGGTGCCATCTCTGGTTTTCCTTGGGTATTGATAGGTAGTAGTTTAAGTTTATGGTTAAAAGAAGATGGATTAAGCAGATCTACAGTCGGTTGGGCTGGTCTTATATTTGCAGTTTATGCATTTAATTATTTATGGGCTCCTTTAATCGATCGTATTCAAATACCGTATCTTACAAAGAAAATTGGACATCGAAGAGGATGGATTGTCCTAATGCAGATATCAATCTTAACCTCATTATTTTTATGGAGTCTAATTGATCCTTCAGAAAATTTAGCCCTTGTAATATCAGTAGGTTTACTCATTGCAATTGCCTCAGCAACACAAGACATTACTGTGGATGCTTTAAGAATTGAGCAAATAAGCGAAAACGAGGGTAGATCAATGGCTGCAGGCGCAGCAATGGCTGTAGTTGGGTGGTGGAGCGGATATAAATTAGGTGGAGTTTTGTCATTATTTTCCGCAGATTTTTTAGAAAATTTAGGTTTTCAAAATTATTGGCAACTAACTTTTTTAATCTTAGGTATTTTAATAATTCTGATGAATATTGGATTGATGTTTGTCAATGAAACTGACTCGACTGAAAGAGAAATTAATCAGAAAAAAAATGATCAATTAATTGCTGGTAAATTCCAAAATTCAAATTTTCTTACTCAAACTATAACTTGGATAAGTGGAACAATTAGTGGACCTATAATAAGTTTTTTTAAAAAAAATGGCTTTCAAATTGCTTTGGGGATACTAGGGTTTGTTTTTTTATTCAAAGTTGGAGAGGCTTTTTTAGGGCGTATGTCTATTATCTTTTATAAAGAAATTGGTTTTAGTAAATCAGATATTGCTATTTACTCAAAAACTTTAGGATGGATAACAACTGTCATCTTCACTCTGCTAGGTGGACTATTTGTAATAAGATCTGGTGTTTTAAAAGCAATGTTTTTAGCAGGAATTTTAATGGCGAGCACAAATCTCTTGTTCAGTCTTTTAGCGTGGAGTGGTAGATCTGAAATACTATTTGCAATCGCTGTAATCTTTGACGACATAGCGGCAGCTTTTGCTACTGTTGCATTTGTTGCATTCATATCATTGTTAGTTGATAGAACTTACACAGCAACTCAATATGCTCTGTTAGCTTCAATAGGTACTGCTGGAAGAACTACATTAGCATCATCATCGGGCGCTCTAGTTGATTGGCTTAATGGGGACTGGGGGGTATTTTTTATCTTAACTGCTATAATGGTAATACCATCTTTAATTATATTATGGATAATAAGAAATAAATTAAAGATTAATGAAAAATAATTTTTTTTATAATTTTTCACTTGGAAATATAAATGCAAAACCTTCTAATAACTCTGAAACTTTATCGCAAATCCTGTATGGTGAAAAATTTAAGGTATTAAAAGATAAAAAAAACTGGGTTAAGATTAAAACTAATTTTGACAATTATATTGGTTATATTAAAAAAAATAATTTTAACAAAAATTTTAAGCCGACTTTTAAGATAAAAAAAGTAAAATCTAGAATATTTATTAAAAAAGAAAATAAGTTTATACCGACAAAAAATTATCTTTACTTTGCATCTGGCATATCGGTTTTAAACAAAAATAAAAGTCTTATTGAGTTTAAAAAACACAGATGGATAAAAAAAAGCGATGTTGTTAAAATTGATCATCCTGAGAAAGATTATTTAAAAATAATGAAATTATTTAAAAGTAGTAAATATCTATGGGGTGGAAAAACCTCTGATGGTATTGATTGCTCTGCTTTGATCCAAATTTATTTTTATTTTAACAGAATATTTTTTCCAAGAGATACAAAAGATCAAATAAAGTTTTGTAAAAGAAAAAAAGGTAAAAATTTTAGTAAAGGAGATATAATATTTTGGAAGGGCCATGTCGGTATATGCATAAGTAAGTCTAAATTTATTCATGCTTATGGACCAAAAAAGAAGGTGGTAGTAATGCCGACTAAACAAACAATTCAATTAATTGAAAAAACTGCAAATCTGAAAGTTAAAAAAGTAAGTAATATTGGTAATTATTAATCTCTACCAAAGTCAGGTTTATTTACATCCTGTTTTAATTTGATTATTTTAGACCTAACTTTTTTTGTTTGAATTAATTTTTTAAGAATTGATTTATTATTTTTTGAATTAATGTCTATCTTAAAAGATCTTAAATTTTTGATAAATATATCAATTGCTCTTGAAACATTTTTTCTATTATCAAAAAAAATGTCTCTCCACATAATTTCATTTGATGCAGCAATTCTTGAAAAATCTCTTAATCCACCTGCACTATATTTAATTAAGTCATATTTTTGCTTTTTTTCAAAATCTTGAGCTGATTTAACCAAATTGTAAGCTATTAAATGTGGTAAATGGCTTGTAATTGAAAATATTTTATCGTGTCTTTCCGCATTCATGATTACAGTTTTCGAACCCATTTTTTTCCAAAAAGAATTCAAAAATTTTAAATGTTTCATATTTATTTTCTTATCTTTAATTAATACACACCACTTATTTTCAAACAGATTTTCCTTACCATGCTCAGGCCCACTTACTTCTGATCCAGCTATAGGATGACTTTGAATCCAGGATATTTTTTTTTTTAAATTTCTTTTAATTATTTCTGAAGACTCTATTTTTGACGAACCAACATCAGTAATAATTTGTTTTGAATTAAAATTATTGTTTAATCTTAATATCATCTTTTTGTATTCACTCATTGGCGTACAAAAAATAATTAGATTTGATTTTGCAACTACCTCTTGTAATTTATTAACGAGAGTTCCTGGCAATTTTAGTCTTTTGATCTTTGAAATATTTTTTTTAGATTTTTCAAAAATGAAAATTTTTTTTGCTAATTTTTTTTTTGCAATTCTTTTTACTAACGATGATCCTAACAAACCACAGCCGATAATAAGTACATTTTTCATTTATCAAATATTCCTTTTGCTGCTCGAATAAATTTTAAATTATCTGTTTTTGATCCAATAGTTAATCGTAACATATTTCTTATATTGTAGCCATTTTCTGTTGATCTTAAGATAATTCCTTTCATTTTTAATTTTTCATAAAAATATTTTGCTTTAAATCTACATTTCCTAAAATTTAATAATAAAAAATTTGCCGATACATTATTTGAATCAATTCCATATTGTTTAAGGAACTTTTTCAATTTTTTTGCGTAAATAAAATTGTGTTTTATTGAACGATTTATAAACTTAGTATCCTTAAGAGACTCAATGGCAGCTTTTTGTGCCACCTCATTAACATTAAAAGGTGGCTTAATAACATTCAGTGCTTTAATAATTTTTTTTGAACCATATCCCCACCCTACTCTTAGAGAAGATAGACCGTAGATTTTAGAAAATGTTCTTAAAATAAAGACATTTTGTTTATTTTTGAATAATTTTAATCCACTTTTATAATCATTATTTTGCATATACTCTGCATATGCATCATCCACTACTAGCAGAATATTTTTTCTCAATTTTTTTCTAAGTTCTAAAAGCTCAGAACTTGTTAGGTATGTTCCAGTTGGATTATTAGGATTTGCTAAAAAAACAATTTTTGTTTTTTTTGAAACATTTTTAATAATTTCAGCAATTGATACTTTGAAATTTTTTTCTTTAGCAAAAATAACTTTTGCACCAACTATTTTAGAATATATCCTGTACATTAAAAAACTGTACTGAGGAAGAATAACTTCATCCTTAGGATTCAAAAATAATTGACATAACATTTGAATAACTTCATCAGATCCAGCGCCACAAATAATTCTATCTTCATCACATTGAAACTTTTTAGATATTTGACTTCTTAAGGCTTTAGACTTGCCATCTGGGTACCTAAAAAAACTTAAATTTTTATTAGACAAAACCTTTTTAGCCTTTGAGCTGACACCTAGGGCCGACTCATTTGCAGATAACTTTACAACTTGATGAAATCTCTTAATACTGGATTTACCAGGCTCATAGGTTTCAATATTCAATCTCTTAAATCTCATGGTTGCCAACTTTTATAAATTTTATGCTCTTTATAAATAAAAAAACATTTTTTTATATAGTTTAAGTGTAATTATTTTTAAAAATTGACATACTAAATAACTTCTAGTACAAAATTTATGCGCTGATTTACCTGAATTGCGAGCGCTTTAAAAAAACCGCTAAAAAAGTTTTTTTTCTCACAATTCAACTTTCAGCTTTTATTATGAATATAAAACAAAATATAAAAACGTTGATTGTTGAAAAACCGCTTAAATTAGATTGTGGTCAGACTATTAATAATTTTCCTTTAGCGTATGAAACTTATGGTTCACTCAATAATGAAAAAGATAACGCGATTTTAGTATTTCATGCTTTAACAGGTGACCAATTTGTTACAGGTATAAATCCAGTAACCAAAAAGGATGGTTGGTGGTCTTACGCAGTAGGCTCTGGCAAGTCGATAGATACAGATAAATATTTTGTAATCTGTGCAAATGTAATAGGTGGGTGTATGGGGTCTTTTGGGCCTGGCCATGAAAATCCTAAGACAAAAAAAATTTATGGAACAGATTTCCCAGTCATCACAATTAATGACATGGTGAATGCACAAATTAATTTATTAGATTTTTTTGGAATAAAAAAACTTTTTTCAGTAATAGGTGGTTCAATGGGTGGAATGCAAGTCCTACAATTTATTAGTAATTATCCTGATAAAGCTAAAACAGCAATACCAATTGCTTGTACTTCAAGCCATTCTGCCCAAAATATTGCTTTTAATGAACTTGGCAGACAAGCCATTGCGGCTGATCATAATTGGTCTGATGGAGATTATAATTCAAAAAATATTGTACCCGATAAAGGATTAGCTGTAGCCAGAATGGCTGCACATATTACTTATCTCTCAAAAAAAGGACTTCAAGAAAAATTTGGTAGAAAACTTCAAGAAAGAGATGATTTAAAATTTGGGTTTGATGCTGACTTTCAAATTGAAAGTTATCTTAGATACCAAGGTTCCGTATTTGTAGATCGGTTCGACGCGAATAGTTATTTATATATTACCAGAGCAATGGATTATTTTGATTTAGTAAAACAATTTAATGGTAATTTATCTGATGCTTTTAAAAATACTAAAGCAAAATTTTTTATAATATCCTTCACTTCAGATTGGCTTTATCCAACACAAGAAAATAAAGAAATTGTAATTGCCTTAAACGCAATTGGTGCAAATGTGGGTTTCGTCGAAATTGAGTCTGATAAGGGGCACGATTCTTTTTTGCTTAATGTTCCCAATTTCTTAAAAGCTCTAAAAAATTTTTTAGATAAATCTTATGCAGAAAAACTTTCATGAAACCAGAGTATAAAATTATTTCAGATTTAATTGAAAAAGATGCAAAAGTTCTTGATGTAGGATGTGACGATGGAACTTTAATGGAATTGTTAAAAACAAATAAAAATGTTAATATCAGAGGAATTGAGATTTCAAAAGAAAAAGTACAAACTTGTATTGCTAAAGGGCTAACTGTTATCGAAGGAAATGCAGAATTTGATCTAAAGCAATTTCCAAATGACTCTTTTGACTATGTTGTTCTTGGACAAACTTTACAAGCTTTTATAAATCCAGAGATTGTAATTAAAGAACTTTTACGAGTTGGCAATAGAGCTATAGTAACTATTCCAAATTTTGGGCATTGGAAAGTAAGATTAAGTTTATTATTTAAAGGAACAATGCCAATTACAAACTCTTTGCCTCATGATTGGTATAACACACCGAACATCCATATGTGCACAATAAAAGATTTTGTAGGATTTTCTAAGATTATAAACTTTAAAATTTTTAAATCTTTAGCTTTAATTAATGAAAATGTTTCTGATATAAATAACTCAAATCTTATTTTTAAAAATTTATTTGGAGAACTTGGTATATTTTTAATAGAAAAATAAATGAAAATTGAAATTATTAAATGTTTACAGGATAATTATAGCTACTTAATCATTGATGAAGGAAATCAAACCGCTTGTGTCATTGACCCTAGCGAGTCTGC
>CACKAY010000006.1:0-41988 GCA_902598265.1 uncultured Pelagibacteraceae bacterium | reverse complement strand
TATCGGAATTTTCTGTATCTAAATTTCCTGTAGGTTCATCAGCTAGAATTAGCTCTGGCTTCATAGCAATAGCTCTTGCGATAGCGACTCGCTGTTGTTCTCCTCCAGATAACTGACTGGGTAAATTATTTAGTCGATGTTTTAAGCCAAATCTATCTAAAAGAGATTTTGCTTCTTTTTCAGGATTTTTAAATTTATTCAATTCAAGAATTAAGGTTACATTCTCTAGGGCTGTATAATTTGGGATTAGATAAAAAGACTGAAAAATTATACCTATATTTTTTTTTCTGATTTTTGATACTTCATCCTCACTTAATTTTGTAATTTCGTGGTCTTGAAAGTATATCTTGCCTGAAGTTGGACGCTCTAAACCACCAATTAACATGATTAAACTTGTTTTTCCTGAACCACTTTCACCTACTATTGAAATAGTTTCTTTTTTTTTTGTGGTCAAATTTATATCTTTTAAAACACTAATATTGTCTTTACCAGTTTGGTATTTAAGATTTATCTTTTTTAATTTAAGAAGAGTACTCATGAGTAAAAGTTTTATTATTAAAATAATTATTATCTGTCTACTAACCATTAATGCATATGCAATCGAAAAGATTGTATTATTTGGTGATAGTTTGATGGCTGGTTATGGTTTGTCTGATGACAATAGTTTACCAGTTGTTTTAGAAGAGAATTTAGAAGCAAAGGGTTATAATATTGAGATTATTGATGGCAGTGTTTCTGGTAGTACGTCATCAGGTGGATTAAATAGAGCTGATTGGACTTTAAGTGAGCCAGATATAGATCTAATAATTTTATGCTTAGGGGCTAATGACATGTTAAGAGGCATCCAGCCAAAAGAAACAAAAAGCAATTTAGAAAAAATTATAAAAATTGCTCAAGATAAAAATATTGAAATTATTCTAGCTGGGATGATTGCTCCAACCTCGCATGGTTTTTCTTATAAAAAAAAATTTGACAAAATTTTTCCTGATCTAGCCAAAAAATTTAAAATAGTGTTTATTCCTTTTTTACTTGAGGGAGTGGCCATGAAGCCCGAGTTTAATCTAAGTGATGGTATACATCCAAATGAAAAGGGTACCATAATAATAAGTAGAACTTTAGAGGAGACAATTATAAAAACTTACAATAAAAAAAATTAGTTTTAGTGGAAAAAAAACCTTATCACCATTTACCAGACGGTACTTTTAGAAATCCTGAGGGTTCACCAAAACCAGATCCTAATGTTAAATGGTCCTTCAAAATTTTTAATAGAGAGAAAAAAAAGCTTGATATGACAGTTCCCAAAGAACATGTTATTGAAAAAGAGAAAGTTTTAAAAGACTTAAAAAAATTAGAAGAAGACGATTATGTAGGATGGATTGGCCATGCAACATTTTTAATTAAGCTTGGTGAAACAACAATTATTACAGATCCAGTATTTTCAAAAAATGCTGGGCCGCTAATTTTTGGACCTAAGAGATTTACTGAACCAGCACTAAAATTAAACGAAATTCCGCAAACAGATATTTTTTTACTCACCCATAATCATTATGATCATCAAGATATGATGACGATCCGGCGATTTCCTTTCAAAAATTCTAAAGTTTTACTTCCATTAAAACTTGGTAAGTATTTCACCAGAAATGGTTATAGCAGTGTGAATGAAATGGACTGGTATGATAAAATTGAAATAAATAAAAATTTAAAAATTACTTTTTTACCTGCTGTGCATTGGTCAAAAAGAAGTCTCACAGATACTAATAAAACTTTATGGGGAAATTTTTTGATCGAATATAAAGATATAAAGTTATTATTTGGTTGTGATACTGGAGTAGGAAATATTTATAAAGATATAGGTAATAAGTATGGTCCAATTGATCTTACATTTATAAATATTGGTGCCTATAATTTTTATCCAATAATGCCTTATAAAGATAAGTCGGTTTACCACACAAATCCAGAAGAAGCTTTAGAGGTTGCAAAAAATTTAAAGAGTAAAAAAGTGATTGGAATGCATTGGGGCACGTTTGTTTTATCCTTAGAACCAATCATGGAGCCACCTGTAAGATTTAAGGCTGGAGCGGAAAAATATGGATTTAAAAAAGAAGATGCAATTATTTATAAAATAGGCGAATTTGGATCTTTAAAAAAATTACTTGATTATAATTAATTATCTAAAATCTTCTTTTTAGCTTTTTTAAATTCTTCTTCAGTTAAAACACCATCCTTAAGGAGTTGATTTAATTTATCCAATTCATCTGTTAACTTATCATTATTATCAGATAAGTTATCTCCATGGTCCTGATCTTCTAAGCTCTCATTGGATTTATTTTCTCTTTTGGCCTCAAAGCCTTTCATGATAGCTGTTCCGCCCAAGTAAAGGACAAATGCTAAAATTGGTATCGCTAATCCGAAAAAAATTATTTTTTCCACAATTTAATCCTCATCATCTTCTCTCCAATTTTTTTCATACATTAACCATGCAGCATAAATTACTGAAAATGTTCCAACTATCATACCATAATCAAATCCAGTTTGTTTATCATATAAATACCAGCCTAATTGTGTCGCGCCAATTGGTGGAACTGTCAGTATGAGCATAAGAAGTGCAATTCTATAGGGGTATCTAGGTTTTTTCATAACCTATCTTATCAAAAAAAATTTATGGAATTCAATATTATGCTTGCGATCTTTTGAAACAGTCAATCGTATTTTTTAGCAAGCAAGCGATTGTCATTGGACCAACTCCACCAGGAACAGGCGTGAGTGCTTTAGCATTTTTTGAAACTTCATCAAATGCAACATCACCAACGATACCTTTCTCAGTTTTATTAATTCCAACATCGATCACGATAGTATCTTTTTTAACCCAATCACCTTTAACTAACTCGGGAATACCAACAGCTGCAATAATAATATCAGCTTCTAAACACTCTGCTTTTAAATCTTTTGTTTTAGAGTGTGTTATAGTAACGGTGCAATTTTCTTTCAGTAAAAGTTGAGTCATTGGTTTACCATTTAAGTTAGACCGACCAACAACAACTGCTTTTTTACCATTTAAGTTAGGTTCTATCTTTTTAATTAACAAATAACATCCTAATGGTGTGCATGGAACAGAACTCTCATAACCTGACGAAAGATTTCCAACATTCATTGGATGAAATCCATCTACATCTTTTGATGGATCAATCGCTTCAATAATTTTTTGTTTATCAATATGTTTTGGTAATGGTAATTGAACTAAAATACCTGATACAGAATTATCTTTATTTAACTCATCTATTTTCTCTAAAATAACTTTTTCTTCAACACTATCTGGATATTTAATCACATCGGATTTAAGTCCAACTTCGTTAGCAGATTTTTCTTTGTTTCTAACGTAAATCTGACTAGGAGTTAAGTCTCCAATCAAAATTACTGTTAACCCTGGAACTTTATTATACTTAATTTTAAGATCAGATACTTCTTTTTTAAGCTGTTCCCTTAATAGCGCTGCTTCTTTTTTTCCATCAATTAAAATCATATATTCTAGAATATCATTGGTGCGATGTAGAGCTTCATACACATTTCTATAAACCAAATCAATAGCAGTAAAATAATTGGAGAAATATCTAACGCTCCCAAATTTGGTAAAAATCGTCTTATTCTTCTTAAAAATGGTTCTGTCAACCTGTAAGTAAAATCTAAAACTGCATAAACAAATCTATTTTGAGTATTCAATACATTAAAAGCGATTAACCAGCTGATGATAACATTGGCAATCACTACATACGAATAAAGTTTTAATAATTGTAAAACTAAATAAAAGATAGCAATCATTTTTTTTCAATATAAATCGAAGAACTTGGAAATGCGAAAGAGGCCTTATTATTTTCAACAATTTGTTTTATTGCAATTGCAAGTTTTTCTTTTACTGAAAGCCATTCGTTCCAACTATCCGATTTTGTGAAACAACGCACATACATGTCTATAGAACTATCTGAAAACTTATCGACCCTAACTGCAATTCCTATGTTAGTGTCAAAATCATCACTTTTTTTTATGTGATCTTCAATTTGATCTCTTATATTTTTTAATTGATCAACCGAAGTGTCATATTGGAGAGTAATAATCCAGCTAATTAACCAGTTTGAGGTTTCACTTACATTTACTACAGCATTTTCTGCAAATTGAAAATTTGGAATTATTGCTAATGATTTATCGAATTTTCTGATTGTTGTTGATCGAAAACCGATTTTTTCAACAATACCCTCAATTATTCCATCAACAGAAATCCAATCACCGATTTTAAATCTTTTTTCAACTAATACCAAAATCCCAGAAATTAAATTTTTAAACAAATCTTGAGCACCCAATGCAACTGCTACTCCAAACAAACCTAAACCAGCAATAATTGGTCCAATCTTTATTCCCCATAATTCTAAGACTGCTGCAAGCCCAAGTATGAATATTAATATCTTTAAAGATTTAATAATCCATCCAATGAGTTCTCTTGTTAATAATTTATCAAGACCACTTAAGATATATGAGACTGGTTCTATAATTTGATGAATAACCCAAAAAATTAATATGGTTATTAGAGTTCTATTTATAGTATCGACAATTTCTCTACCTTCCATAGAAAATGTCATGTAATAACTTGCTATAAAAAAACCTAAAACAATTGGTAAAAATCTTGCAGGACCAATTAAAGATTTTACGAAAGTATCATCTAATTTATTTGTTGTTCTTTTTGAGATAATTTCTAACTTTTTGATTACAAGTTTACTAATAAGACCTCTGAAAATTAAAAAAATTAAAAAAATTCCTAAACCAATTAATATTTGTAAGATATCAACACCTAAAATACCTTTGTTCCATACCGATAGAAATATTTCAGAAAAATTATTAAACAATTCCATAATTAAATTTTATATAACAAAAACTCTTCTTCTCCAGGATTAAAAAGAAATATTTTTTTCCATTTTATTTCATTCAATATAGATGAAGTTTTCTCGCCAATACACGATAAATTAGTATTCATCAATAAGCTTTCAAATTGATGATTTTTGACAAAACTCAAAAAACTTTGAGCACTATTCTGTGAATAAATATAAACCATATCAGGCATGTTTAATTTTAAATCTTTTACAAAACTTTCATTGAATTTTTGATTATGTTTTACTCTATAATTAATCACTCTTTTAATGCCATAGCCCTCTTTCATGAGTTGTTGATCTAAATCAACAGATATAATTTCACCGCTGACATAAAGTAACTTTTTACTTTTTGTCTCGTAAGTTTGTAAAATTAACTCTTTTAAATTAGAAACATTACCCTCTGCAGCTACTGTGTTTTGAAATCCTGATGATCTAGCTTTTTTTTCAGTTAAATTACCAACACAAAAACATTTGATATTTTTGTCTATATTATTTTGATCTAAATATTTCACTGCATTAGCACTGGTAAAAATAATTCCTCCATATTCAGAAAATTTAATTTCCTCATAATTAACCTTTTCAATATTAATCAGTGGGATGTGCGAAACTTGATGACCTAATGATTTAAACTTTAAAATCATTTCTGAACAATCTTCCAGTGGTCTTGTTAATAAAATATGCATATTATTTTTTGTAAGAATTATTTGATTGCATTTTTAAATTCTGCCCAATTTGTTTACCTATCTCTTTAAATTTATCTATCTGGCCAGATTTCTTTTCATAAAATCTTCGAGAGCCATCTATTGAAAAAAGTTCTGCCACAACTACAATTGTATCACTTTCTATTTTTGAATAAACGCCTATTGCTGTTTCACAATCTCCCTCTAAAACTTTGAGGACATTTCTCTCAGCATGAGCTCTTTTATAGGTTTCTTCATGATTTACTTTTTTTAAAATTGAAATAATTTCTTTATCTGCTTCACGACATTGAAGTGCAATTATTCCTTGTCCAGCACTTGGTATGATTTCTTGTGCTGAGAAAATTTCAGCTATTTCATTTTCAAGATTTAAATTTTTAATCCCTGCATAAGACAAAATTATTGCATCATAATTTCCATCTTTTAGTTTTTTAATTCTAGTATCCACATTACCTCTAATTATTTTGCATGTTAGATCAGATCTTAATTTTTTAATTTGAAATTCCCTTCTAAATGAAGATGTTCCTATAATTGATTTCAGCTTAAGATCATTTAATTTTTTCTTGTTATTTGTTATCAAAATTTCTCTTGGATCATTTCTCTCTAAAAAACAGTCTGTTTTAAGTCCGCTAGTTTCTGTTGCTGGCATATCTTTTAATGCATGTACTGCAATGTCGATACTTTTATTCTCTAACTCTTTTTCAATTTCAGTTGAAAACAATCCTTTGCCACCTATATCAGATAACCTAGTATCTTTAACTTGATCACCTTTTGTTGAAATAGATTTAATTTCAATATCATTTGTATCTAAAGTAGTTTTTTTAATAATTTGTTCTTTAGCTTTTTGAGCATACAACAATGCTAATTTACTACCTCTTGAACCTATGATAATTTTTTTAGTCATAAATAAATTTATTTCTTTCTTGTATTGGAAATGTACAATTATTAAAAACTATTTGTATGAGTAAAAAACCCTTAATTCTTGGAATTGAAACTAGTTGTGATGAAACAGCTGCCTCAGTTATAACTGAAAATGAACAAGGGAAACCTATAATTTTATCAAACATTGTCTCAAGCCAAACTGATGTCCACAAAGAATTTGGAGGTGTAGTTCCAGAGTTAGCGGCCAGATCACATATCGAAAAAATAGATTTAATCGTGAAGAAAGCTTTGGATGAAAGCGGAATAAAAATTAAAGATATTGATGCAGTAGCTTCGACTGCAGGTCCTGGTCTAATCGTTTGTTTGTCAGTAGGCTTAAGCTTTGGGAAAGCTTTTGCCTCTTCAATAAACAAGCCTTTTATAGCTGTAAATCATTTAGAAGGACATGCGTTGAGTCCGAAATTAGTTTCAAACTTAAATTATCCTTACCTCCTGCTATTAATTTCGGGTGGTCATTCACAATATTTAAATGTTCAAGGTCTTGGAAAATATAAAAGACTAGGAACAACTATTGACGATGCACTAGGTGAAGCTTTCGACAAAACTGCAAAACTTTTAGGAATAGAATTTCCTGGAGGACCCCAAATCGAGCTTTGGGCAGAAAAAGGTGATCCAAATTCTTATGATCTACCAAAACCTATCATTAATAAGGGTGGTTGTAATTTGTCATTTGCTGGTCTTAAAACTGCAATCCTGAAGATAAGTAAAACCATTGAAACAGAGCAAGAAAAATTTAATTTGGCAGCTTCTTTTCAAAATACAATTGAAGAAATATTGAAAAAAAAAACCAAAATTGCTTTTAATGAATTTGAAAAACAAAATGATATACAAGATAAAATTTTTGTTGTTGCGGGTGGTGTAGCAGCAAATAAAAAAATAAGATCTATGTTGATAAACTTGTGTAAAGAAAATAATTATCAAAGTGTTTTTCCACCAATTGAAATATGTGGGGACAATGCTGCAATGATAGCAATGGTAGGTTTGGAAAAGTATAAATTAAAACTTTTTAATAAACTAGATCATCCAGCAAAACCAAGATGGCCCTTAGATGAAAATGCATTATTTTTAAAAGGTGCTGGGGTTAAACTTTAATGCAATATTGGTTACTTAAGTCAGAACCTGACGTTTGGTCAATTGATCAACAAAAAAAAGCTGGTACTAAAGGTGCTCCTTGGGATGGAGTAAGAAATTATCAAGCTGCCAAAAATTTAAAATCAATGAGAGAAGGAGATCAATGTTTTTTCTATCATTCGAACATAGGAAAGGAAATTGTTGGTATTGTTGAAGTTATAAAGGAAGCATATTTAGACAAGACAGATAAATCTGGTCGATTTGTTGCTGTTACAGTAAAGTTTCTAAAAAAATTAAATAAGCCAGTAAGTCTTGAGGATATTAAGAAAAACAAGCAATTAAGCCATTTATCACTTATTAAACAAAGCAGACTATCAGTAATGCCAATAGATTCTAAAAGCTGGAAAATTTTAAATAACATGGGTAAGATTTAAAAATAATATTTATGCCTAAAAAGAAGAAGAAATCTAAATCAAGAAAAAAAACCTCAAAAAGAAAGAAGGTTAAAAAAAGAAAAAAAATTCTTAAAAGAAAAAAAAAGATTAAAAGTAAAATTAAAAAAGTTAAAATTAATAACGAAGGCTCAACTCAAGAACTAATTTTTAAACCAAAACCAGAGTGGGTGAAAAGTGGTTTAATTAATAAATCTCAATATCAGAATAAATATACTGACTCTATTAAGAACAATAATGCTTTTTGGAAAAAAGAAGGAAAAAGAATTACATGGATAAAACCATATAAAAAAATTAAAGATGTGAAGTATAGTAAAGATGAAGTTAAAATAAAATGGTTTGAAGATGGAACTTTAAATGCCTCTGCTAATTGTATTGATCGACATTTAAAAGATAAAAAAGATAAAACAGCTATAATTTGGGTAGGTGATGATCCTAAGGATACTCAAAAAATTTCTTATAAACAACTTCATCAAAAAGTTTCAAAAGCAGCTAATGGTCTAAAAAAATTAGGGATACAAAAAGGAGACAGAGTAACAATATATTTAACGATGATACCCGAGCTGGCTGTTTTGATGTTAGCTTGTGCAAGAATAGGAGCCATACATTCTATAATATTTGGAGGGTTTTCAGCAGAGTCTATTTCTGGAAGAGTAAATGATTGTAAATCAGAATACATTATAACAGCTGATGAGGGTGTTAGAGGTGGAAAAACAATTCCATTAAAAGCAACAACCGATGAAGCATTAAGTAATTGTCCTGATGTTAAAAAATGTATTGTTGTCAAAAGAACAGGAAACTACGTTTATTGGGATGACGACAGAGATGTTTGGTATCATGATCTAATTAAAGATGTCCCAAGTCATTGTGAACCTGAGGAAATGAATGCTGAAGATCCTTTATTTATTCTTTATACGTCTGGATCTACAGGTAAACCGAAAGGTGTACTACACACAACGGGCGGGTACATGGTTTATGCTTCCATGACTCATCAATATATATTTAACTACAAGCCTAAAGATATTTATTGGTGTACTGCAGACATAGGTTGGGTAACAGGTCATAGTTATATTATTTATGGACCCTTATCTAACGGAGCTACTACAATAATGTTTGAGGGAGTACCAAATTATCCGGACAGCTCAAGATGGTGGCAGATTGTTGATAAATATAAAGTTAATACTTTTTATACTGCTCCAACAGCTATCAGAGCCCTTATGCGAGAGGGTGATGATCCAGTAAATAAAACATCTCGAAAATCTCTAAAATTATTGGGTACAGTCGGAGAGCCTATAAATCCAGAGGCTTGGATGTGGTATTACAAAACAGTTGGAAACTCAAAGTGTCCAATCGTAGATACCTGGTGGCAAACAGAGACAGGCGGAATTTTAATTGCGCCTCAAACAGGAGCTATACCTTTAAAACCTGGATCAGCAACAAAACCTTTTTATGGAATTAAACCTGTTCTTGTCGATAAAGATGGAAAAGAAATTAAAGGTGCAGGAGAAGGGAGACTTTGTATAGCTCAGTCTTGGCCAGGCCAAATGCGAACTGTTTATGGCGATCATCAGAGATTTATTGATACTTACTTTTCTCAATTTGATGGAAAATATTTTACTGGTGATGGGTGCAGACGAGACAAGGATGGATATTACTGGATCACTGGACGAGTAGATGACGTAATTATTGTATCAGGACACAACTTGGGTACTGCTGAAATTGAAAGTGCTTTTGTTGCTCATCCTAAAGTTGCTGAGGCTGCTGTGGTTGGTTATCCACATGACATTAAAGGAAATGGACTATATTGTTACGTAACTCTTAATGCAGGTGAGACTGAGACAGGAGATCTTGAAAGAGAACTAAAATTATGGGTTAGAAAACAAATAGGTCCATTAGCAACTCCTGACTTGATTCACTTTACTCCAGGGCTTCCAAAAACAAGATCTGGAAAAATAATGAGAAGAATTCTTAGAAAGATTGCAGCAAATGAACATGGTCAATTAGGTGATACTACTACTTTAGCTGATCCAAGTGTTGTTGATAGTTTAGTTGACAATAGAAAAAATACTTAGAAACCTAATCTTTCTTGAAATTCTTTCTTAACGACGTCCCATTTGAGAATGACTGAATTCAAAACTATTTTACGATCTAAAGTTTTTAGCTCCTCAGCAATTGGAGCCCACTTATATAAAGATAATGCACTAGGATTAAAAGGGAGATCACTATGATAAGTATCCCAATTTATTTTCTCAAATCTTTCATCAAAATTTTTTTTGGTGTTTTCGATAATATCTAAAGGCATTTTGTTTGAAATTTCATCATCTAGAATTTTAAAAAAGATTTCTTTAGCCCTATTGGTATCTTCATAGTTTGTAGTTGCTTTTAAGTAAGAGAAGGTAAAAAACGTAAGATCTTGCAAAGCCACAGCATAGATATTCCACTTAGCTAAATTAACTGACTTCATAAATTCATCATTTTCAAAATGAAGAACATACCTAGTGCCCATCCTGGTCTTTAAATAACCATACAAAGTAACTTGTGACACCCAAGCTGATTTTGTTTGAATAAAATCCTCTAATTCATCTAATGACTTTATTTTTTTTTTAGGGATAAATGCTTTAAAAAGGGCAAATAGATAGATCTTGAAGTCCCTCAAGGTAAGATCTTTCCAGGTAAGTTTATATTTTCCCATAAAATAAGCTATTTTTGATAGTTATAACCCATAAATCGGACTAATTTGAGCAATTTTAACACTTTAAATCTCTTCGATAATGGTTATGGTTTTTGCCAGTTATAACTAAAAAGAGAGAGGTATAAATGTCAAAACAAGAACAACACTGGGAAAAATCCAGAGGTTTGCTATTCATGACACTAGCAATCTGGTTTGTATTCTCAATTGGCATCTTCTTATTCGGAGCTGAAATGAATGAAGTTACGGGACCATTTGGTTATCCGTTAACTTATTGGTTCACTTGTCAAGGTTCTCTTGGTGCTTTCGTAATCCTAATTTTCTGGTTTGCGAACAGGCAGGAGAAAATTGATGAAGAGTTCGGCTTCTCAGAAAGAGGGGATGACTAAATGATGAAAGGTAATTTTATAGACAATTTACCTAAGGTTTATGGAATCTATACAGGTGGTTTTTTAGCTTTCATAATCATTATGTCAATTGCCGAGCAGATGGGTATGACTGCGAAAACAATCGGAATTTGTTTCGTTGCTTTCACAGTAGCCATTTATGCTATAATTGGTTATCTATCACGTACAGCTCAAGCTGATGCTTATTACGTAGCTGGAAGACAAGTGCCAACTGTATTCAACGGAATGGCAACTGCAGCAGACTGGATGTCTGGTGCATCATTCGTTGCAATGGCAGGAGGTATTTACTTCAAAGGTTACGGATATATGGCACTTCTTGTAGGTTGGACTGGTGGATATGTATTAGTCGCATCTTTATTAGCACCATACTTAAGAAAATTTGGCTGTTACACAGTTCCAGATTTTATTGGTACAAGATATGGTGGTAATTTAAGTAGATTTCTTGCAGTAGTAGTTTTAACTGTTGCATCATTTACTTATGTGACTGCACAAATTAACGCTACAGGTACTATTGCATCTGTTGCACTTGATATTCCATTCCAATACGCCGTTTATGTTGGATTAGTAAGTATCTTACTATGTTCAATGTTAGGTGGTATGAGAGGAGTAACTTGGACACAGGTTGCGCAATATATTGTACTAATCATAGCTTACTTATTACCAGTATTCTGGATCAGTAACAAAATGGGTGCGGGTTTCTTCCCACACTTCATGTTAGCTGATGAAGTATCAAGAATTGCTGAATTAGAAGCTCAGTTTGGTTTTGTGAAAAACTCTGCTGAAAATCTAAAAGAGGTGCCAAAAGGTTTGGCTGGTATAACTAAAGCTCACTCAGCGGTGAATGCAACGCCTTGGGCGTTTATTTCATTAGCACTAGCGATGATGATGGGAACAGCTTCATTGCCTCACGTGATGATGAGATATTTCACTACTCCAAGTGTAAAAGCAGCTAGAAAATCAGTAGGTTGGTCTTTATTCTTTATCTTCCTACTTTATTCTTCTGCTCCAATGTTAGCAACACTATCTAAGTTGTCATTGATTGATCCAACATTACCAACAGGTATTATTGGTAAATCAATTTCAGAAGTACAAGCGATAGATTGGTATCAAAACTGGAACCAAGCAAACTTAATGTTTGTAAGCGACTTTAACGGAAATGGAACTCTTGAATTAAATGAGTTTTTCATGGGTGGTAAAGCCGTTGTGTTAGCAACTCCAGAAATAGCTGGATTACCATACGTAATCTCAGGTCTAGTTGCTGCTGGAGGTATGGCTGCTGCCATGTCAACAGCTGATGGTTTGATTCTAGCAATTGCAAACGCAATCTCACACGATGTTTATTATAAAATCATCGATCCAAAAGCTGAGACTGCTAAGAGACTAGTTGTTGCAAGGGTACTACTTGTAGTAATTGGTTTTGCTGGAGCAACTATTGCAGCAATGGAGATCCAAGGTATCTTAGGTTCGGTAATCTGGGCTTTTGACTTTGCGATGTCTGGATTATTCTTCCCACTTGTACTTGGTGTATGGTGGAAGAGAGCTAACAGAGAAGGTGCAATAGCTGGTATGGCTTTAGGATTAATTTCCGGTGCTGGTTACCTAATTTGGGTAAGAAACGGCGGAAGTGGATTCCTAGGTATTACACAGTTAACATTTGGTATCTTTGGTTCAGCTGTCAGCTTAGTAGCTATGGTTGTTGTAAGTCTAATGACTTCAGCGCCAAACGCTGCAACACAGAAAATGGTTGATGAGGTTCGTATACCATCAGGTAAATCGATCCTTGGCAAACAACACTAAATAATTATTTTTAAGGGGCGATTAATTTCGCCCCTTTTAATTCACGTCTTTTTCCAATATAAATTCTTAAATGTCGGCTAATTTTCACCCAATGGTGTACATTATTGATTACATACTTGGGGTAATAATGTGGACATTAATTGGCAGAGTTGCAATGAACATTTTCCAAAAAGAAGACTCTCAATTTTTTTTCATGAAAGTGTTCGTAAAATTTACCAATCCATTACTACGTATTTTTAAACCAATTACACCCGAATTTATTATTCAACCGATAGTTCCACTATATGTTGCTTGGTTTTTCTTTATGATAAGATTTTATTTAATGCCATGGATTTTGGGATATTCTGTCATGGGAATGTTATCTTTTCCTTTGGAAAGTGAAATTTCTAGGCAAATTTATCAATTTTTTAATTCAATTAAATTTTAAAAATTGGTACTAGTAATTTAGTTATCAATGAAAAAAATACAAATATCACCGTCAATCTTATCTGCAGATTTTAGTCAATTAGGAAACGAAATAAAACGTTTGGAAGACGCTGGGGCCGATATGATTCATGTAGATGTGATGGATGGGCATTTTGTTCCAAATTTAACCATTGGACCTCCAGTTATAAAAGCATTAAAAAAACAATCATCAATGATATTTGATGTCCATTTAATGATTTCTCCAGTACACAAATATATCGATGCATATTCTGATGCAGGTGCAGATATTATTACTATTCATCCAGAAGCTACAGACGATCTAAGTTCATCTATTTCAAAGATAAAACAATTAAATAAAAAGGTCGGAGTATCTTTAAATCCTGAAACTAAAGTTGATGTAATTAGAGAACACTTGAACGAAATTGACTTAGTTTTGATAATGAGTGTTAACCCAGGTTTTGGTGGTCAAAAATTTATGCCAGAAGTTTTAGTAAAAATTAAAGAGCTAAAGGAAATACAGAAAACTCAAAATCTCAATTTTGATATTGAAATTGATGGAGGTATCAATTTTGATAATTCAAAAGAGGCAATAGAAGCAGGAGCAAATATACTCGTTTCTGGAACAACAATTTTTAAAAGTAATAATGGAGATATAAAAAAGAATATTGAATTATTAAAATCAAAATAATTTCATGGTTTACATAAATCAGTTTTTTTTTAATATTTTCGATAAAATAAGGGAATTATATTTAAATTCTAGTCTGTACGATAAAAAAATTTCAAAAACTTATTATCAAAATTTGATTTATAAGCCTAGTCCTCATTTACTTTCATCCTTAATTAAATATCAAAAAAAAAAATTTAAAATTGAAGATTTTGCATTAAATGAAATTTGGGATAATAAAGAAATAACCAAAAAAAACTTAAGAAAACTTAATAATTTTTATTGGCTTTTTAGTTTAGATCTTAAGTCTTCAAAAAAAAATACTCAATCAGTTATAAAAAACTGGATGACTTTAAATCATAAATACAATTCAAAAAGTTGGAATTTCGATTTAACTGCAAAAAGAATTATTGCTTGGTTATCTAGTCATAATCTTACTTATGAAGACGGTAACGGACAATATAAAATTGATTTCAACACTATGGTACAAAAACAAGCAAATCACCTCATAAATGAAATTAATAAATCAAAATTTGTTGAAGATAAATTGATAGGTTGTGCATCTATTATATTAGTTGGCCTTTGTTATCAGGATGAAAAAAAGTATTTGCCATATGGTTTAAATTTACTAAAAAAAATATCCAGAATTACTCTTGATAATTCTGGTTTTCCTAAATCAAGGAGTATTAAACAATTAATATTTTATTTGAAATATTATATTTTAATCAGAGAGTGGTTTAAAGAATCTCAAATTAATATTCCAGAACATATCAATGAAACAATCTACTATCTTGGACAAGGTTACGCTTTTGTTTGGCAAAATCTAAAAAGTGATATTCTTTATAACGGTAATAACATCTCAGATAATAATAATTTTGATAATTATCTTCAAAGACTAGGTTATAAATTCAAAAATGACAATCAAGATTATGGTGGTTATATAATTTTGAGAAATAAAAAGATGTGTCTCACTATGGATGCTGGTCCTTCACCAAATTCATTTTTTTCTAAAGATTATCAATCTGGAGCTTTGTCTTTTGAAATAATTTCTAATGGAAAAAAATTAATTAGCAATTGTGGCTATCATAGTGAAACAAATATAAAACTAAATCATTTATCAAGATCAACTGCTGCTCAGAATACCTTAGTAATCGATGATAATTCTTCCTGCAAATTTACAAACAGTGATAAATCTTTTTTTGTTACCAGGGGTTTAAAAATTACAAAAAGAGAGACTATTTTTGAAAAAAACTATTGGAAAATAAATGCTTCTCATGATGGATACCAAAAAAAATATAATACTATTCATGAAAGAAATATAGAATTTTATCCTGGAGAAGAAACTTTTGTTGGTTGTGATAAAATTCTAAAAAAGATTAATAAAAATTATAAATTTGATATTCGATTTCATGTAGAACCTGAAGTAAAATTAATGAAAACTCAGGATGGTAAATCAATATTAATTGAATTGGAGGATGAGGGTTGGAAATTTACTTGTGATAATTATGATATAAATATTGATAATGGTTTATATTTCGGTAATAAAAATTCATATATTGATAATCAAAATATATTTATTTCTGGAATTTCAAATAACCAGACCGAAGATATTAAATGGCAAATAAAAAAAATATAGTAAGAAAAATAAAATCAGCTGTAATATCTGTTTCAGATAAATCAAACTTAAAACCATTATTACAAACTTTAAACAGGTATAATGTTAAACTGATTAGTTCAGGGGGTACATTTAAGGCAATTATAAAATTAGGTTATCGATGCCTAGAAGTTTCTGATTATACTGGTTTTAATGAAATTCTTGATGGACGTGTTAAAACACTACATCCAAAAATTCATGCGGGAATCTTAAATAAAAGAAACAATAATTCTCATAAAAGAGAAATAAAAAAAAACAATTTTCAAAATATTGATTTAGTTATAGTCAACTTTTATCCATTTGAAAAAACTTTAAACACAACAAGAAATCACAATAAAATAATTGAAAAAATTGATATTGGTGGTCCTGCCTTAGTTAGAAGTGCTGCAAAAAATTACAATGACGTTGCAGTAATAACATCCACCAATCAATATTCAGCATTGATTGATCAGTTAAAAAGATTTAAGGGTGCAACAAAATTAGAATTTAGAAAAAAGCTTTCTCAATCAGCCTTTAATGAAACAGCATATTATGACTCCATAATTTCAGATTACTTCAATTCAGTCACAAGTGAAAATTTTACAGAGAAAAAAATTATTTACGGAAATTTAATCGAGAGATTAAGATATGGAGAAAACCCACACCAAATATCTGCTATTTACTCTAAAAGTAAAGATTTCAAATTAAAAAAAATTCATGGGAAACAATTAAGCTATAACAATTACAATGATATTTTTGCTGCTTTAAAAATATCCAAAAGCCTACCGAAAAATATAGGCACTGTAATTATCAAACATGCTAACCCCTGTGGAGTTTCTATTTTAAAGGACAAAGTAAGCAGTTATAAATCTGCATTTGAATGTGATCCTGTAAGTGCATTTGGAGGTATTGTCTCTTGTAATTTTAAAATTAATAAAAGTTTAGCTGTTGAGTTAAACAAAACCTTTTTAGAAGTAATTATTGCAAATGGTTTTGAAACAAGTGCTCTTAAATTATTAAAATCCAAAAAGAATGTTAGAATTATAGACTCGACAAACTTTAACTTTGATGATGTTTTTCAAATAAACTCTGCATCAAACTCAATGCTGATTCAATCTCAAGATGATCTTGTTTTTAAAAAGAAGGATTTCAAAGTTGTCTCAAAGAAAAAACCAAACAAAATACAATTTGAAAATTTATTATTTGCATTCAATATTTCCCGCCATGTTAAATCCAACGCTATTGTGCTCGTTGGTGATAAAACAACAGTTGGTATCGGATCTGGACAGCCTAGTAGGCTTGATAGCTGTCAAATTGCGATAAATAAAATGAGGAAGTTTAAAAAAAATGAGAAAGAAATTGTTGCTGCATCTGATGCTTTTTTTCCATTTGTTGATGGAATTGAAAAATTAATTCAATCAGGTGTTTCTGCTGTAATCCAGCCTAGAGGATCAATCAGAGATAAAGAGATTATAAAATTTGCAGATAAAACTAATACTATTTTAATTTTTTCTAAAACAAGACATTTTAGACATTAAATCTTATCAATCTTTGAAGCTAAGATGAAATCGTTTTCTGATAATCCCTCAATTGCGTGGGTTGATATGTTTATTTTCGCATAACCCCATCCAAATAAAATTTCAGGGTGATGGCCTTCCTCCTCTGATATTCTACCTACTTCATTTACAAATTTTTGGCTCTCAACAAAGTTTTTAAAAGTAAATTTTTTTTCTAAAAAATGTATATTTTTATCATTTTTAATAACATCCCATCCATCAATTTTTTTTTGATATTTATGTATTTCACTTATATCAAGCGCAGGTACACCACCTTCACAAGGAACACATTTTTTTTCGAATAGTTCACTCATTTAATTTACATCCTTATCTAATTAAATTTTTTGTTATATTACTTAAAAATGGAGCGGGCAAAGGGGATCGAACCCTCGACCTTCTCGTTGGCAACGAGACGCTCTACCACTGAGCTACGCCCGCATAAAAAATTAATATAGTGTGTCGTTTTTTTTAATTCAAGTAATATTAATTATGATATGTTTTTTTCATGAAAAAAGATGATTTACCAAAAACAATACCAGTTTTTCCATTAAGTAATTTTATAATTTTTCCAAGAACTACTGTTCCACTGAATATATTTGAGCCAAGATATGTCGATATGATTAATGATAGTATGAAGTCAAACAAGCTTATTGGGATGATACAACCTAAAAATTCAAAAGAAAGTGAAGTTAAACCTGAATTATATGATATTGGGTGTATGGGCAAAATTACAAGCTTTAGGGAAAATGATAATGGTCAATTTTTAATAGAACTTAAAGGTGTAATCAGATTTCAAAAAATAGATGAAGTAAAATCAAATAAAAAATACAGAGAGTGCAACGTAAATTTTAATAATTTTTATGATGATCTAACTTATCAAAGTGAAAATCTACAATTTTCTGATTTAAAATTGATATTTAAAGACCTAAAAAATCTTTTTGAAAAAAGAGGATTTATTATTAACTGGAAAGGATTAGAAAAACAAAGTTTAGATGAAACAATTAACGCTCTAGCAATGGCATCTCCTTTTACACTAGAAGAAAAACAAATCTTATTAGAGGCCAAAAATTTAGAGCTTAGAAAAACTAAAATTTCAGAAATTTTAACTACATATTCTTTTGACAATTATAATAATACAACAGTTCAATAAAACTAAATTTCAAAACCCCTATTAGCTATATTTTTAAAAGATCTATTAAGGAATTTGTTTCTTCCTATAAATCTTACTGATTTGCTAAGGATATTATTATTCATCTTGCTTTCAAAATTAAAAAATTCGTATACAAAATCAATTCCACTAGAGAAAAGATAGTTTTTATGTTTAGTCATATTTTGAAATTCTTCACAAATTGAATTATCTATCTCTAATCCATTCTTTAACTTAATTTCAAATAAATTACACAAATCTCGAATATCTCTTAAAGTCATATTGAAACCCTGGCCAGCCAAAGGATGAAGGCGATGTAATACATCACCAAAAGCCAATATATTTTTATAATAATAAGTTCTCAAATTCGAGGCTTTCAACTCAAAAAAGTTGCTAATACCAAAATTTGTAATTGAATATTTGGTATTATATTTTTTAATTAATTCTTTAAAATTAATATTTTTTTTACCTTTAATTGAATAAACAATAGAAGTTTCTACTTCTGATAATGGTAAAAATGCCAAAGGTCCATTTTTTGTGAATATTTGAGACGCTGTATTATTCTGAATTTTTTTGTGTCTTAAAATTGTAGTGTACGCAAGACTATCATATTTTTTTTTCAAACTTCTTGCAAAAAACTTCTTTGAAAAATAGTTATCATGTTCACAATTGATAATTAACTTATATTTTTTCAAATTTGATAGATTATAATCAAAATTTTGTTTAAATTTACATAACTTATCCTTTTTTAAACTTTTAAGTAATTTACTTAGTAATTGATAATTTCTAATTATAGAAAAAACAGTTTTATTATTATTTTCAAAATTTAAAATTTTTTCATTTCTTAGATTGTCTGAATAAATTTCAATTTTTTTAATATCCCAAAACGATTTTTGAATATCTAATATTTCTTTATTGAAATACATCAAATTATCATTAGATATACCAATCGTTCGACTCCTATTAAAATCTGATTTTTTTTTATTTAAAAAAATATCAATAGATAATCCTTTTTTAACTAAAGATTTTGCTAAACTTAATCCAGTTAATCCACCACCTAGAATACAAAGTTTCATATTAATTTTTAATTTTAACAATAAAAATTAGATGATACAAAGTGGTAAATTTGATTCATCTGATATGGATATAAAAAAACTATCAAACACAGCTCTAACATTCATTACAAATAGATTAATTGAAATTTTTGGTATTTGTGTTCTTTTAATGGGGTTTTTAATTTTAATTGCCTTAATTTCATACTCTCCAGAAGACCCTAATTTTATTTTCCCAGAAAATACTATTATAAAAAATGTTTTAGGTTATCAAGGAAGTGTTACTTCAGACTTTATTTTACAATCTATAGGCTTAATAGGCTACTTATTACCTGTAACTTATATCTTTACAGGTTTAAACATTTTTAGAAAAAAAGAAATTTTAGTTATCATAGAAAACACCTTTTTTGTAACAATTTATATATTGTTTGGATCTTTGTTTTTTTCAAAATTTTACTCTGAAAATTTTACACTTTATATTAATGGTAGTGGTGGTTTTGTTGGAAATTATATATCAGAAAACTTTTTAATTAATTTATTAAATAGATATGATGATTTTTCGTTTTATTCACTTCTAATACTCACTCTATTATTTTTCATTTTAAGTATAAATTTTAATTTAAAAAATTTTATTTCGAGTATAAAAAAAATATTAAATTATTTATTTAATAAAAACTCTAAAAGTTATACAAATAAAGATGAACTTATAAATGAATTTATTCCTCAAGATGAAATAAAAGACATAATACAAGAAGATTTACCGTTTATTAAAGCTGAAAATAATAGGTCTACAAATACAAAATTTTCTCTCCCCTCAATTGATTTGTTAAAAACTCCAACAAAAAAAGAAAGAGAAAGTCTTAATAAAAATGAAAATAATAATCCAGAATTTTTAGAAAAAATTCTTTTAGATTTTGGTGTTAATGGAAAGATAAAAAAGGTTAGTCATGGCCCAGTTGTTACATTAAATGAATTCGAACCTGCAGCGGGTATTAAAGTTTCTAAAATAATCAATCTATCTGACGATATTGCAAGAAATACAAGTTCAGAGTCAGCTCGTATAGCAACCATTCCAGGAAGTAATACCATAGGTATAGAACTTCCAAATTTAAATAGAGAAAATGTATATCTCAGTGAAATTCTAGATAATTCAAACTTTAAAAAGAAAGAAATCAAATTACCTATTGCTCTAGGAAAAAATATTTCTGGCACTCCAATAATCGGAGACTTATCTGCAATGCCTCATTTACTTATTGCTGGTACTACAGGCTCAGGAAAATCTGTTTGTATCAATACAATTATTTTGTCTCTTCTTTACAAGCATACTCCAGAAAGATGTAAATTTATTTTGATTGATCCTAAAATGTTAGAACTCTCTACTTATGAAGGTATTCCACATCTACTTTGCCCGGTCATTACAGAGGCCAAAAAAGCTGCATCAGTCCTCGGTTGGGTAGTCAAAGAGATGGAGAGTAGATATAGGCTGATGACCAAAGATGGGGTTAGGAATATTGATGGCTATAATTCAAAACATAAACTGCCAATGCCATACATCGTGGTAGTGGTAGATGAAATGTCAGATCTGATGTTGGTGGCAGGAAAAGAAATTGAAAATTATATTCAAAAATTGTCACAAATGGCCAGAGCTGCTGGTATTCATATTATTATGGCCACTCAAAGACCCAGTGTAGATGTGATTACAGGCACGATTAAAGCAAATTTTCCAACCCGAATTTCTTTTCAAGTCACTTCTAAAATAGATAGTAGAACGATTTTGGGTGAACAAGGAGCTGAGCAATTATTAGGAAAAGGCGATATGTTATATATGTCATCCGCAAATAGAATTGTAAGAATTCATGCTCCATTTGTTTCAGATTCTGAAATTGAAAAAATTAATAACTTTTTAAGGTCTCAAGCTGAGCCCGATTATGTTGATGAGATACTCAATTTTGCTGATGAAAAAGAATTGAGTGAGTCAAAAAATCAAGGTGAAAAGGATGAATTATATCAAACTGCTGTTGAAATAATTAAAACTGAGGGAAGGGCATCAACTTCATTTTTACAAAGAAAACTTCAAATCGGATACAATCGCGCTGCAAGAATAATTGATATGATGGAGTCTGAGGGAATAGTGAGTAAAGCAAATCATGTTGGCAAAAGAGACGTTCTTAAATGAAAAAACTAATCTTTCTAATTGTTTATCTATCGGCAATTTCTAGCGTTTCAGCATCGATTAAAGAGAATATAATTAAAAAGTTTACAGATATTGAAAATGTATCATTTAACTTTGAGCAAAATATTAATGGCAAAATTGAGAATGGCAATTGTATAATTGAGTATCCAAAAAAAATTTTTTGTAGATACAATTTAAGTAACAAAAAAGTTTTAGTTTCAAATGGAAAATCATTAGTCATCAAAACATTAAGCAGTTATTACTTTTATCCACTTGAAAAAACACCTTTAGAAACAATTCTTAATAAAGAATATTTATTAAAAAAATTAAAAAATTTAGATCAAAGAGATATAGGTAATGATTTTATAAATTTTAATTTTGTAGAAAACGAAAATGAGATAAATTTATTTTTTGATAAAAAGACTTTTAACTTAGTCGGATGGCAAACAGTGGATATCTATCAAAATATAAGCATTACCTATCTTTCTTCAATTAAAAGAAATCAAAAATTAAACAAAAAAATATTTAAACTTCCTCAACAAAACTAATTTAAATTAATATAGTTTCTGTTTTAAAAACTTTCATGCCTCTTGCAATATAATTATTTAATGCATTTTTGTGATCTAATGAACATGTATGGACCCAAACTCTTTTAGGTTTTTCTTTAAAAGAATTTTTAATGGCTGCTGATAATAAATATGAACCTAATTTTTTATTTTGATATTCTTCCAATAAACCCAAATAAGCTATCTCGACTTCATTTTTATCTTTATGTAAAATTAATTCAAAATAACCTGCTAGTTCGTCCTTCTCCTTTAATACGTATGTTTTAACTTTTTTGTCAGAAACATAATCTAACCATTGTTTTTCGCTCCATATTAATCGGTCTACCCAATGATGACTTTTACCAATATTTTTGTAAAAAAATTTATTTAATTGAAAATCGACTGGGTCCACTAAATTTATCGAATAATGGTCTGATAAATTTGTAGAGTCCTTTAGATCTTCCAAATAAGATATTTCTAAATAATTTCTCTCTACTTTTTTATTCACTGCACCATCTTACCAACTGGTTCACCACCAAATAAATGAAAATGAAGATGGGGTACTTCTTGACCACCATGTTCATTAATATTTGCTAAAGCTCTATATCCTTTACCTGTATCAACTGAAATACCAAGTTTTTTTGCAACTATATTGATACCTTTTAGCAATCCAACCATCTCATCTGGCGAAGCATTGTTGCTAAAATCGTCCAAGTCTATGTATTTACCTTTTGGAATTACTAGTGCGTGAATTTTTTTTTGAGGATTAATATCGTGAAAAGATAATACAAACTCATCTTCATAGATTTTTTTACAAGGAATTTCACCTCTTAAAATTTTTGCGAAAATATTGTTTTCATCATATGTCATTGTAAAACTTTGAGCTCTTGATTTATGCTGGTTATTTTTCCACCTTTTAAATTAGCATCAACAATCGCACATTCGTAGTAGGCAAATGATGTTTCCTCAGCAATTTGCTTCATCTCTAAACATTTAGACTCATTTTTAACCAATAAATGTTCGGTTAATTTAGGAGGATCACCTAAATACATCATCAGAGCTATAACTTCTCCTTGTCTTTCAAAATCAGCTTTTTCCTCTAATTCAGTTACTCTATCAGAAACTCCAATTTCAAAATTTGTAAAAGCAACGTAACCTTTATAGAAAACGAAACCTAATATTAAAAAAAATACTATTTTAATCTTGCTCATTACCTTTTATTTTTTTCTTTTTTCTAGCTCAATCTCAATATCCTCAATTTTAATGTTATTTGCTTCTAGATAAATTATCAAATGATAAAATACATCAGCAGCTTCATATATTTTATTAGTATCTTTTTCTACTGCCTCGATTAATTCATTTATTTCCTCTAAAACTTTTGATTTGCTTAGTGATTTATCTGATAGTAATTTATTAGTATAAGATCCATCGACTGGTTTTTCTTTTCTTTCACGCGCAAGTTTAAATAAATTTTCTAGTGTACTTAACATACTAAATTCTAACAGGAATTCCTTTTGAGTCCAAATATTCCTTAGCTTCTTTAACAGAATGTTTACCATAGTGAAATATTGAAGCTGCTAAAACTGCACTTGCATTACCTAACTTAATTCCATCAACTAAATGATCTAGGTTCCCAACGCCTCCTGATGCAATTAAAGGTATATTCACATTTGATGCAATATTATTCATTAATTCAACATCATAGCCTATTTGTGTTCCGTCTCTATCCATAGAAGTTACAAGTAATTCTCCTGCCCCACTATCTTCCATTTTTTTGGCATACTCCAAAGCGTCAAGACCACTATTGTTTCTACCTCCATGGGTAAATATTTCCCACTTATCACCATTCTTCTTTGCATCAATTGCAACAACAATACACTGTGAACCAAATTTTTTTGAACTATCTGAAACAACTTTTGGATTTTCAACTGCAGCAGTATTGATAGATACTTTATCAGCACCGCAATTTAATAATTTATTGATATCATCTATACTTCTAACTCCTCCACCAACAGTTAAAGGAACAAAGCATTTTTTTGATGTTCTCTCAACTACGTCATAAATTGTATCTCTGTTTTCATTTGAGGCGGTAATATCTAAAAAACAAATTTCATCTGCGCCACCATCAGAATAAATTTTGGCTTGTTCAACAGGATCTCCTGCGTCTTTTAAATCAACAAAGTTGATACCTTTTACAACACGACCATTCTTAACATCTAAACAAGGAATTATTCTATTTTTAAGCATCTTCTTTAACCAATTCCTCTAATTTAATATCTCCATCATAAATAGCCTTACCAACTATTATACCCTCAATATTCTTTAAAGTTTTGGCTTTTTTAATATCATCTATTGATGAAACACCCCCAGAAATAATCACAGGACAATTTGATTTTTCAGCAACTTTTGAAGTCTCTTCAAAGTTTGGGCTTTGCTTCATGCCATCTCGATTGATATCTGTATAAATCAATCTACTAATACCATAACCATTTACTTCTTTTAAATAATCCAGAGTTAATTGATTAGAATTTTCCTTCCAACCAGATACAGATAAAAATCCACTTTTAGCATCTAAACCTAAGGCAATTTTGTTTGGAAATGTTTCACATGCTTCTTTTAAAAAATTTTTATCTTTAATTGCAGCACTGCCTAAGATTACTTTTTCAACTCCGGCATCAATATACTTTTGAATACTTTCAAAGTTTCTCACACCTCCACCAACCTCAATTTTAAGCTCGAATTTACTTACTATATCTTTAATAATATCTAAATTAGTAGTTTCGCCAGTTAAGGCTCCATCCAAATCAACTATATGTAAATTTTTAAAGCCATGATCTTTATATTTGCTAGCTTGTTCAGCTGGTGACATTTTGTATTCAGTTTTATTATCGAAGTCTCCTTTGACTAACCTCACACATTTTTTATCTTTTATATCTATTGCTGGGAATATTTTCATTTATTAACTTTTACATTTGGCTCAATTGAAATTGTAAATTCTTTATTCAGACTTTTTTTTTCTTTATTTTCTTTATTTTCTTTATTTTGTATGTTTTGACACGAAGTAAGAAAAAAATAACATAGGGTTACTAGAAAAAGTTTATTCATGGATCTAAATATTTATAAAGTTATTTATTATTTTAAGTCCAATCTTATCACTTTTTTCAGGATGAAATTGAGTTCCAAAGATATTTTCTTTTTCAACAGAACAGACAATATTTGATGAATAATCTGTTGTTGCTGAAATTACATTCTTATCATCTGGTAAAAATTCGTAACTATGCACAAAATACATATGTGCATTATTTTCTATATTTTCAAAAATCTTACTCTGCTTGATAATATTAATCTGATTCCAACCAATATGCGGAAGTTTATATTTTCCATTTTGGTTATCTATTTTTGACACTTTTCCAGAAATCCAGCCCAAACCTTTAGTTTCAGTTTCTTCATAACCAATATCAGCAAACATTTGTAAGCCAACACAAATTCCAAGAAGTGGCTTTTTATCATTTATTGCAAATTCATTCAAAGTTTCGATTAGACCGTTAATTTTTTTTAAAGCATCTACACAACTTTTAAATGAGCCCTGCCCTGGTAAAACCACTTTGTCACTAGACTTAATTTTATTTAAATCAGCAGTAATCTCAATATTTACGTTATCTTTAGCAACTTCTTTAAAGGAGTTTATCACCGAGCTGATATTGCCCGAGTTGTAATCAACGATAGTAACTTTCATTAAATTTATAATGAGCCTTTAGTAGATGGAATTGATTTACTATTCCTAGGGTCTATCTCTAATGCAGCTCTTAATGATCTTGCCAATCCTTTAAAACAAGATTCAATAATGTGGTGGCTATTATCACCATAAATATTTTCTACATGTAAAGTAACTCCTGCTGCTTGAGAAAAAGCCTGAAACCATTCTTTAAAAAGTTCTGTATCCATCTCGCCAAGCTTTTCAACTTTTAATTTTACTTTCCAAATTAAGTATGGTCTGTTTGAAATATCAATTGCAACTCGCGATAAGGTTTCATCCATCGGTATCATTGCGTGCGCATATCTTCTAATACCAACAGATTTTTTTAATGCTTTTTTCAAAGCCTCACCAATTGCAATGCCAGTATCCTCAGTTGTGTGATGTAGATCAATATGAGTATCTCCTTTGGCTTTTATACTCATGTCGATTGACGAATGTTTAGATAACTGCTCAAGCATGTGATTAAGAAATCCTATTCCAGTATCAATCTTATATTTACCTTTACCATCAATGTTGAGATCAACACTTATACTGGTCTCTTTTGTTTTTCGACTAATTTTACCTTTACGCGTCATAATTAAAAAGATGTATATATATATTATCCAATTATGGCAATAATACTAAACCTGGTCTTGAACTATCAAATTTAGTATCCATTTATAAGCTATGACAACGATTGTTTTGGTAAGAAAAAATAATGAAGTAGTAGTAGCCGGTGATGGTCAGGTTAGTATGGGAAATACAGTGGTTAAAAGCACTGCGTCAAAAGTAAGAAAAATTGAAAAAAGAGATGTAGTAGCTGGTTTTGCAGGCTCCACCGCTGATGCTTTGACTTTATTTGAGAGATTGGAAGCAAAAATAGAAAAGCATGCGGGAAACCTATCAAGAGCTGCTGTTGAATTAGCAAAAGACTGGCGAACAGATAAATATTTAAGGAGACTTGAGGCACTTATGGCTATTGGTGATAAGGATAAAAGTTATATTATCTCTGGAACTGGAGATGTGCTGGAGCCAGAGGGCGATGTAATTGGAATTGGTTCAGGTGGAAATTACGCTTTAGCAGCTGGAAAAGTTTTGATGGGTACGGATATGAGTGCTGAAGAAGTGGCAAAAAAAGCTATTGAAGTTGCTTCAGAAATTTGTGTTTTTACCAATAATAATATTAAGGTCGAAAAAATATAATGGAAAAATCTAACGTAACACCTCTAGTACCAAAAGATAAAAATTCTAAAAATAGCGAAACTTTGGTTAGTTCATTATCACCAAGAGAAATAGTTTCAGAATTGGATAGATTTGTTGTTGGTCAAAATAAAGCTAAAAAAGCCGTTGCTGTAGCATTGAGAAATAGATGGAGAAGACAAGCTCTAAAAGGTGAAATGAAAAATGAAGTTCTGCCAAAAAACATCCTTATGATTGGACCAACAGGGGTTGGTAAAACTGAAATATCTAGGAGATTATCAAAACTTGCTGAAGCACCATTCGTAAAAGTTGAAGCAACAAGATTTACTGAAGTTGGTTATGTAGGAAGGGATGTAGAGCAAATAGTAAGGGATTTAATTGAAATTGCTATTTCAATGGAAAAAGTAAAAAAGAGAAAAGAAGTTTATGCAAAAGCTCAAAAAATGGCGGAAGAAAAAGTTTTAGATGCTTTAGTTGGAAAAAAAGCGAGTACTGCAACTAGAGAGAGTTTTAGAAAAAGATTGAGAGATGGTGATTTAGATAACAATGAAATTGAAATTGCTGTAAGCGACACTGGTGGAAGTGGCACTTCATTTGAAATTCCAGGAATGCCAGGGGCAAATGTTGGAATGATTAATATTGGAGAAATGCTTGGAAAGTCAATGGGGACGAAAGAAAAAAAGAAAAAAATGACTGTTAAAGAGTCTCATGAAATTTTGATTAATGATGAGTCTGATAAATTAATTGAGCAGGATAAAATTATTAAAGCAGCAAAAATTTCCACAGAAAATAATGGAATAGTTTTTCTAGATGAAATAGATAAAATTTCTGGCAGAACTGATAGGGTTGGAGGAGATGTGTCTAGAGAAGGAGTACAAAGAGATTTATTACCTCTAATAGAGGGCACAACTGTTAATACAAAATATGGTCCTATTAAAACAGACCACATTTTATTTATCGCATCAGGAGCTTTCCAACTTGCAAAACCATCTGACTTATTACCTGAGCTACAAGGAAGGTTGCCTATAAGAGTAGAGCTAGAGGCTTTAACTAGCGAAGACTTTAAAAGAATTCTAAAAGAACCAGACTACAGTTTAATTAAGCAATATGTTGCTTTATTAAAAACAGAAAATGTGGATTTGGAATTTGCAGAAGACGGAATTGATGCAATCGCCAATATAGCATCTGAAGTCAATGCAACTGTAGAAAATATTGGTGCAAGAAGATTACATACAATTATTGAAAAGATATTAGATGAAATTAGTTTTACTGCTACTGACAGGGCTGGTGAAAAAATTATTATAGATAAAGAATATATAAACAAAAACCTTGATACACTCGTCAAAGATACGGACTTATCTAAATTTATTCTTTAAAATATTAAAGATAACTTAGCTCCTTCATTTCGTCAGCCAACTCTTTATCTAAACTATCTTTAATATTTTTATCTAAAAGTATTTTCCAATCATTTCTTTTTCCCATATTAAAAAATTTAATTTTTTTTCCTGTATTTTTATCCTCTTTTGCCTCAACAAAACTTTCTTTGGCCTCAAGAGCCTGCATTTTCTCAAATCCTGTTGTTTTAAGAGTATTCTCAAATTTTTTCTTGTCTAATGAGAACTTAACTCGACCAAGGTGAGCAATAAATTTTAAAATGTTTAAAAAAGTTTTTTCAGTGTCATTTATCAGATCCTCATATCTGACCAGCAAATATTTATTAAATCTTCTAAAAACTTTCCATGAATTATAATGAAATTTCCATGAGCCTAGATAAGTTGTGCAGTGTCTGGCATCTTTAGTAAGAACTTGATGTGATAATAAACTTTCGAGGGACTCGCGTGGAGTTTTTTGAAAATGGTGTGAATGAGAAGTGACTATATTTCTTGGGTCTCTAACTATGTATATAACTCCAAGCGTATTGTGCCGATCAGTAAATTGAAATGTTTTAGTGTTCATAAAGCAACTATGTGTTTTTAAAAATCTAATTGAATCCTTTTTATTAAAAATCTTTTGAGTATTGATATAATTTTTATACATTTCTTCATCATTATTAGTATCAACACCTATTTGCTTGAATAATGAATTGTCTGGAAATTGCTTGATATTTTTTAATAGTTCAAAATTAAAAATCCCATCCTTAGAAAATATATATGATGATAATAAAGATCTTACTAATGTATTTCCACTTTTTGGATATGATGCTAACCAAACTATCATTTTTTAAATCATTATATGTTTAAAATATCTAAAATATATAGATTAATTCTTTTTTAAAAAAATATAAAAAGCTCCCGTTCCCCCATCTGCTATGCTCGCACCGCTTATATTCGAGATCATTTTCATTAACTCTGAATTATTTTTTAAAAAATCAGGTATAGAATATTTTAAGATTCCTAAATCTTTAGATACATACGGATCCATTTCATTTTTAGAATGAAGGCCCTTGCCAGTAACAATTATTAATTTATGAACCTTTTCTTGATAAGATTTTCTAATAAAATTTTCTATAACTCGATTTGCCTCATCAAGAGTTTTGCCATGAAGATCTAACGATCTAGTTTTGTTGACCTTTGTTTCTGTTTGAAAATTATCCTTGTCAGGTAATTTTTGATCGTTTGATATAAATTCGTTCCAAGTTTTTTTATCTTTTTCTGAAATTTTACTATTCACTTAATTAAGTGTATTTACTAGCAACCAATTTGGGTTGTTTGATCTCGTGTCTCTTGAAAAGGTCCAAGTATCATAAATAGTTTTAATCTTGTCAGGACTACCTGAAACAATTTTTTTTTCTTTGTCTCGAATACAAGTGATAATTTCACTTACAAAATCTACTGTAACTTGCAAAGCTTTGTCTATTTTTTTATGTTCTTTTATATCAGCTGATTTAATTCCAATAAAAGTAATTTCAGCATAATGTCCTCTATTGCTTCTATCTTTAAGAGCCTTATTAAATTCATCATAAATTTCTTTACTTAGTAAAGGTTTACTTGCTATTAGCTTATTATCATTATCACTAAAATCAGTGATAATAGTTTCATAAGCGATCTTTGCACCTTTTAAAAATTCGCTTTGTGCTTTTTTATCAAAATTATCCTTTTGTTTTAAATTACTTTCTTGATGAACCTCTTTTAAAATTTCCTGAAACTGTTGTGGGTTTTTCCCTTCAAAGCCAGTTCTTTTTCCAAGGATACCTCTCAATCTTAAAAAAATAAATCCAGCTATCATTGCAAGTAATATAATATCAATGTATTCAAAACTATAATTCATAGTGATAATCTAATTACTATGTTGATTAATTTCAACTAGCAATTAGATTAAAGACAAATGAACTCAGTATTAATTACTCTTATCTTAGTACCTATTATAGAAATCTATCTATTTATTAAAATTGGCGGCCAAATAGGTGCGATTAACACAATTTCACTCATATTTATCACGGCTATAATTGGCGTTGTTTATGCAAGATATGAGGGTTTAAATACTTTGAGATCTGGTTTTTCGCAATTAATAAAAAATGAAGCACCGGTTTATGAAATAATCTCTGGTGCAGCAATAGCATTTGCGGCCTTATTATTAATAATTCCTGGTTTTGCAACTGACTTACTTGGGTTTCTTTTAATTTTTCCTCTTACAAGAAAATTATTTTTTGGGAAAATTATTAAAAGATTTAAGAGTGAGACAAAAATTAAAAAACCATATATAGAGGGTGAATTTGAAGACATTGAGGAAGATGATGAACGAAAATTATAAAATAATGAGTAAATTTATAAAAGACCTTTCTGGTGAAACACCTGACGTTGAAACGTATTTATACGTAAAAGATTTTATATCTAAATATCAATTACATATTGAGATTAACTCAAAGCCCTTAAAGACTCAGTTTGTTGAGATAAATACTAATCTTAAATTTCACGATAATACAGAAAGTAAAAAAAAATCACATTTTGAAATGACCTATACTTCTGTAATTAAGCTTAATAAAGAAATCAAAGATAAAAATGTTCTTCAAAAAATAATCTTATGTGATGTTCAAAAAGAAGTTTATCCAGAAATAGAAAAGGCCTTGCTTAATCTTTTGCATACTTCAGGCTATCCAAATATTAAATTTGAAAAAAAAGTAGATTTTGAAGAGCTTTACAACAAAAAGTTTAATTAAAAAAAATTTTTCTTTAAACTAGTTTTTAAATATTTTTCATGATTTATTTTTTCGTTTTCACTAGGTTTAACAACTTTTTTAAAATACGAAATATTTTTTTTTAATGTTTGATTATCATGACTAATCTCATTACTAAAATTCAGTTTTGGTTCTTTTTGATCTATTAAATTAATATAAACTTTTGATAATAAATCGCAGTCAATCAAAGCTGTATGTTTTTGCCTTTTGGAATTATCTATTCTGTATCTTTTACATAAAGCATCTAGGCTATTTGATGATCCTGGAAACTTATCTCTAGCTAAAATAACTGTATCTATAATTTCATTATTAATTAAATCTTTACCTGCTATTTTCAGTTCATTATTTAAATGCGATAAATCAAATTCAGCATTATGAATAATCAATTTTTTCCCTTTTATATAGAGTAAAAAATCATCTGCTACTTCTTTAAATTTTTTTTTATCTGAAAGGAATTCATCTGTATATCCATGAGTTTCTAAAGCTTTTTCAGAAACTTTTCTTTCAGGATTTAAATAACAATGAAAGGTATTGTTTGTAGGGATTAAATTTTCCAACTCAATACATCCTATCTCAACTATTCGGTGACCCTCTTTTACAGACAATCCCGTTGTTTCTGTATCCAAAATTACTTCTTTCATCTAATGTATTTGCTCTAAAATATATTTTATCTGTTTTTTAATAAATCTATTAGTAAAATTATTTTTGATTATAAATTCTGATTTTTTTTTTTTGTAATCGAGCGGTAGTTGTATTTTTCTAAATTTATTTATAATTTGTTTATCAAAATTTTTTCTTTTTTTAAGCCTCTTAAGGATTTCCCCTTTTTTAGACTCAACAAATATCAAAATATCTTTTTTTCTGTTTATTTTGTTCTCAAGTAATAAAGGAATATCTAAAACAATAAGTTTTTTTTTTTTATTTTTTTTTATGAAAATATTCATCCTTTTTCTTATTTCGGGATGAATAATCTTAATAATTTTTTTTAAACTATTTTTGTTTGCCAATATCGTTCTTGTTATCTCTTGTTTTTTTATTGGAAATTCTGTGATGTGTTTAGGTAAAGCTTTATTAAGTTTAATAAAAATTTTTTTATTTTTTCTATACAATATTCCAACTTCATTGTCAGCATTGAATACTGGGTAACCAAATGACTTAGCTACAAAACTTTTTCCAGATCCTATATCTCCTAAAATTCCAATTCTAATCATTATCTAAAAGCTTAAATGTGTTTGTATTTACTTTTGGTACTATCCTGTGCCATAATTTAAATGCTTCTAGAGCCTGATAAACAAACATGGTTTTTCCATTTTCTGTTTTGTGTCCTAATTGTTTTCCAATTTTCAAAAAACGAGTTTCACGAGGATTATAAATTATGTCGTAAAATAGTTTATCTTTTCCTAAACTTGAAAAATCTAAATTTATTGTTTCATTATTTAAACCAAGACTTGTAGCATTTATTACCACATGAAAATCAGCCAAAGCTCCCCATTTTAAAATTTTGAGATTATCAAATAAAACTCTCAAATTTTCTGCTTTCTCTCTAGTTCTATTACTGATTGTTATTTCTTGTACATGCATATTTTTTAAAGCAAAAATTATTGAGGGGACTACACCACCCGCCCCCAAAATTAAAACTTTCTTGCCCTTTATACTAAAATTTAATTTTTTAATTGCAGTATCAAAACCAACTATATCTGTATTATGTCCAACTAAATCACCATTATCAAAAGTAATAGTGTTTACTGATTGGGTCTGTTCTGCCTCTGGACTTAACTTATCTAAAAAAGGAATAACTGTTTTTTTAAAAGGGACAGTCACATTGCATCCAGCTATTTTTTGTTCCTTAATATCTTGAATTAAATTTTTAATTTCATGATTCTCAAGTTTAATTTTATCATATGAGGCATCAATATTGTTTTCTTTTAACCAATAGTTTTGAAGTTTAGGTGACAAAGAATGATCAATTGGATTTCCTATTACTAAATATTTTTTCATTCGTATTCACTCAAGTATTGTTTTATTTTTTTAACCGGCAAACCCATAATGGTATCTTCATCTCCCTCAATATTTAAGAATAATTTTCTACCTTCTCCTTCAATTTGATAGACGTTGTAAGCATATAGTGCTTCATCTGTAATTTTCGACAAATAACTTTTTAACTCATCTAAACTAAATTGCTTCATTGTTAAAGTTGCTTTATCAGTATAATTCCAAACCATGGCACCATTTTGAGAGATGCAAACTGAACTGATGAGATTATGTTTTTTTCCATTTAATTTTTCTAAAATTTCTAAAGCCTGATCTCTGTTAATAGGTTTGGATATAAGTTCGCCCTCTAAATCTATTACGCTGTCAGCACCTATAACTAAAAACTCTTGGTTTTTTTGACTAATCTTGTTTGCTTTTAATTCGGCTAAGTTTTTGGATATTAATTCGGGAGATGCTTTTTGTTTAAGTAAACTTTTTTTAACAAGATCTTCATCTAAATTAGAATTTTGTACCTCTGTGGATATATTGTTGTTATCCAAGATTTGTTTTCTTACTTTGCTTTTTGAGGCAAGGATAATTTTAACCATTATTTCTATATATTTCGTATATCTTTATAATTGAGGCAGCGGTTTCTTCGACCGACTTTCTTGTTACATCAATTGTTGGCCACTTGTATTTCTTAAAAGTATTTTTAGCATCTTCAACCTCCTTTTTAATTTGAGAGAGGTCTGTGTAGGATTTATTTTGAGTCTCTTTTAATGAATTCATACGATTTTTTCTAATCTCGACTAACCTTTCTGGTTCTGTGCTTAATCCGACAACGCAGTTAATGCTCGGGTTTTCTTTTAAAATATTTGGAATAGAATTTTCATTAACTAGAGGAATATTAGATATTTTAAAGCCTTTATTTGCTAGATAAATTGAGGTTGGTGTTTTGCTGGTTCTACTAACCCCTAACAAAATAATATCTGAATTTTTAATATCTTTTACTAAATTTCCATCATCATGATTCATCGTAAATTGAATTGCTTCAATTCTTTTATAATATTCATCGTTCAGCGTATATTGTCCGCTTGGTTGATGGGATGCCTTCTGATTAAGTAATTTTGAAAAACTTAAAATCAAATCTCCAAGAACGCCAAAACAAGGGATTTTCTTTTCTTCGCTATTTCTTGCAAGATATTTCGCAAGGCCGCTATCAACAATTGAATAAAGAATTATAGAACTTTGATTTTCTTGGGCATTAGATAAAATTCTTGCAATTTGATTTTCTGTTCTTGTAAAAGAATAAGTGTGTATTTTATAATCTATGTTTTTAAATTGAGCTTTAATTGCAGTAAAAATTCTATCTAATGTTTCTCCTGTGGAATCTGATATAAGATAGATTTGATAAGTATTACTCATGTATAAAATGTTTATAATCTTGTTTTAATTAGACAAATTTGTTTAATTTTTAAAATTTTAAATTTATGTTGTAAAACATAGCTTTTATTAACATTATTAAACATTTGTATAAAGTTTTCCATTAAATTGAAATATTGGTAATAAGCTTCAATATTACTTATATATATATCAACATTTAACCTTTAAATGTTAATAACTAGTTTATAAAATGTACACAAAATTTAATCCACATATTCCACAATTCATACTACAAATATTATTAAATAGATTTAATTATTAATATGTCAAACTTAGAAAAGGTAATTAAAGATAAGAGAACTGATTTGAATCCTATATGGATTATGAGACAGGCTGGAAGGTATTTACCAGAATTTAGAGAAATAAGAAAAAAAAATACTGATTTTATTAAATTGTGTTTAAATTCTAATTTAGCGTCTGAAATAACATTACAACCTCTTAAAAGATTTAACTTAGATGCAGCTATAATTTTTTCTGATATATTAATTTTACCATACGGACTTGGACAAAAAGTAGAATTTAAAAAGAATATAGGTCCTATACTTGGTAATTTAAATATAGATCAGATATCTAAGATTACAGAAAATGATTTTTCTAGTAGAGTCGATCCCGTTTATAAGGCTATTAACCTGGTTAAAAATAGTGAATTAACAGAAAATAAGTCTACTATAGGTTTTGTTGGAGCTCCTTGGACACTATTGGTTTATATTCTTAATAAACAATCCCCAAAAATAAAACTTGAGAAAGGTTTTTTTAATAATCCCTCTTTAATTGAACAAACCTTAAAAATAATAGTAAAATTTTTAAAGGTACATATTAAAAACCAAATCAGTAATGGTGCTGAAATAATACAAATCTTTGATAGTTGGGCTGGATTATTAGAAGACAAAGATTTTGATTTTTATATTTATAATCCAACCTGTTCTTTAGTTGAATTTACAAAATCTCTGAATGTTCCAGTAATTTGTTTTCCGCGAGGTATAAAGGATTACAAAAAATATTGTGAAATTGTAAAACCAGACGTTATTTGTATTGATTATGAAGTTGATCCAATAAAAATTAAAAAAGAGATCGATATTCCAGTGCAAGGAGGCATGAACCCTAAAATTTTACTTACAGATAGAGATAATCTTAAAAAGGAAACAACAAAATATCTAGATATTTTTAAAGACCATCCATATATATTCAACCTAGGCCATGGGATCTTACCAGAAACAGACCCGAACATGATGGATTATTTAGTTAAAACTGTGAAGGATTATTAATGGAAAAAGAATTAAATCACCCGGCTGTAAATTTTGGCAAAACAGGAGTCTTGATTATAAACCTAGGAACACCTGATTCAACAAGCTGGTTTGATATTAGAAAATATTTAAAAGAATTTTTATCTGATAAAAGAGTAATTGAAGTTAACCCAATACTTTGGCAAATTATATTAAATGTTTTTATATTAAATTTAAGACCATCTAAAACTGCTAAGGCTTATAAAGAAATTTGGATGAAGGATGAAAATATATCACCCCTTCTTTACTATACACGCCAGCAAGCCAAAAAGTTATCAAGCTCAATTTCTGAGAAAAATTTAATTGTTGATTATGCCATGAGGTATGGAAATCCGAGTATTAAGAGTAAAATAAAAGACCTACATGAGAAAGGATGCGAAAACTTAGTTATTCTTCCTCTCTATCCTCAATATGCTGCAGCAACAACCGCAACTGTTTGTGATGAAGTATATAGATCACTCATGAAAATGAGGTGGCAGCCATCTATAAAAATAATACCACACTATGAGTCGCATCCTCTGTATATTGATGCACTGGTTAATTCAATAAACAAAAAAGTTAAAGAAATAAATTGGAAACCAGATTTAATATTGGCATCTTATCATGGTATACCTCAAAAATATTTTGATAAAGGAGATCCGTATCACTGTTATTGTCAAAAGACGACAAGACTTATTTCAGAAAAATTTAATTCAATAGAAATAAAAACAACATTCCAATCAAGATTTGGTCCTCAAAAATGGCTTGAACCTTATACAGATAAGACTTTAGAGAGATTACCAAAAGAAGGTAAAAGGAATATTCTTGCAATATGTCCTGGTTTTTCATCAGATTGCGTTGAGACTTTAGAGGAAATTCTTATTCAAGGTAAAGAAAGTTTTTTAGACTCCGGTGGTGAAAATTTCGATATGGTACCTTGCTTAAATGATAATGATGATCATATTGCTTTGTTAAAAACTTTAATTCAAAAGAGTCTGTGATAAATGAATACTTATTTATTGTTTAAATCTCTTCATTTGATAGCGGTAATTTCTTGGATGGCTGGTCTTCTGTATCTTCCGAGAATCTTTGTATATCATTCTCAAAATAATGATAAACCACTAGTTTCAGAAGTATTTAAAGTCATGGAAAAAAAACTTTTTTTTTACATTATGACTCCTGCTATGACACTTTCATGGATATTTGGCTTGATACTTATACATGAAATAGGTTTTGAGCAATTAGGGCAAAAGTGGATGGTATTAAAATTAGTTTTTGTGATTATTTTAACCTTGTATCATTTTTATCTTGGAAGAATTTTAGGACAATTTAAATTAGATATGAATAAGTATTCTCATAAATATTATAGATACATTAATGAAATACCCACATTATTGCTTATTTTAATCATATTTGTTGTAATTTTTAAGCCTATCTAGGGTTGAATAATTTAAATTAGGATATATATTAAAATTGTTATTAAGTCCTTAATAATTTACTCATGAACATACAAGAATTAAAACTTAAATCATCAGAACAGCTAATTACTCAAGCAGAAGAGCTTGGTATTGAAAATGCAAGTACTCTAAGAAAGCAGGAAATACTTTTTGCTATTTTAAAAAAAGTAGCAGAAAAAGAGGAGATTACTGGAGCAGGTGTATTACAACTACTTCAAGATGGCTTTGGTTTTCTGAGAGCAATGGAGTCGAACTATTTGCCGGGTCCAGATGATATTTATGTAAGTCCAAGTCAGATTAGAAAATTTGGTTTAAGAACTGGTGATACTGTGGAAGGGCCAGTTAGAGCTCCAAAAGAAGGAGAAAGATATTTTGCATTACTACAAGTAAGTAAAATTAACTTTGAAGAACCTGACAAATCCAGACATAAAATAGCTTTTGATAACTTGACGCCTCTTTATCCAGATAAACAACTTGTTATGGAGGTGGAGCAAGTAAAACCAGATAAAAAACAAGATTTAACTCCAAGACTTATAGATCTTGTAAGTCCCATCGGAAAAGGTCAAAGATCAATTATTATCTCACCTCCAAAGGCTGGAAAAACTATGATTTTACAAAGTATAGCCAACTCAATAGCAAAAAATTATCCAGAATGTTATTTAATCGTTTTGTTAATTGACGAGAGGCCTGAAGAAGTAACTGATATGCAGAGAACTGTAAAAGGTGAAGTAATTAGTTCAACTTTCGATGAACCAGCACAACGCCACGTAGCTGTTGCTGAGATGGTAATAGAAAAAGCTAAAAGACTAACGGAGCACAAAAAGGATGTTGTTATATTACTAGACTCAATTACGAGACTAGGAAGAGCTTATAATGCAGTAATACCAAGTTCCGGTAAAGTTTTAACAGGTGGTGTTGATGCAAATGCTCTTCAAAGACCTAAGAGGTTTTTTGGTGCAGCAAGAAATATAGAGGAAGGTGGATCGTTAACAATTATTTCTACAGCATTAATAGACACTGGAAGTAGAATGGATGAAGTAATTTTCGAGGAATTTAAAGGAACAGGAAATAGCGAAACAGTTCTAGATAGAAAAATTGCGGATAAAAGAATCTATCCAGCTATTGATATTACTAAATCAGGTACAAGAAGAGAAGAATTGTTATTTGATAAAAATGATTTACAGAAGATGAATGTTTTGAGAAGAATAATTGCACCTATGGGAACTATGGACGCTATTGAGTTTATCAATTCAAAACTTAAAGATACAAAAAACAATGCTGAGTTTTTTAATTCAATGAACAAACCAGCATAATTTAATTTCCCAATACCACATAATTGAAGTTATAATATTTGAATGACTATTTATGCTTTATCAACTGGTCCGGGTGTATCTGGTGTAGCAATTGTAAGAATTTCTGGTCCGGAGGCGTCAAAAGCAATTAAATTACTCACCAAAAAAGATCTACCCACTCCAAGAATAGCTACTCTTCGAAAAATAAACAATATAAACACTTCTGAGTTAATTGATGAAGGTATTATTATCTGGTTTCCTGGTCCTGAGAGCTACACAGGTGAGGATATGGCTGAGTTTCATGTTCATGGGGGGAAAGCGATTGTTTTAGCATTACAAAACGAATTGTCTAAAATAGAAAACTTTAGATTAGCTGAGCCAGGAGAATTTACAAAGATAGCTTTTCAAAATGGGAAAATTAATTTACTAAAAGCTGAGGGTATAGCCGATTTAATTTCTGCTGAAACCGAAATGCAAAGATTACAAGCTGTGAAAATTATGAAGGGTAATTCAGCTGAAAAATTTGATAATTTAAGAGAAAAGTTACTAAAGATTTTATCTTTTGTTGAAGCAAAAATAGATTTTCCTGAAGAGGATTTACCCAATGAAAATATTCAACAAATTAAAAACGATTCAACTGAAGTTTTAAATCAAATTAAAAAAATTTTAAATGATCAAAAAGTGGGTGAGATTATCCGTGAAGGTTTTAAAATAGCTATAGTTGGTCCAACAAATGCGGGTAAATCATCATTATTAAATAATTTATCGAATAGAGATGTAGCTATAGTTTCCGAAATTGCAGGAACAACTAGAGATGTAATTGAAGCGCATTTAAATATTGATGGCTACCCCGTTATAATTTCAGATACAGCAGGCATCAGAAACTCTAAAGATGAAATAGAGAAAAAAGGCATAAAACTATCGTTAGATAGAGCAGAAAACGCTGATTTAAAATTGGTGGTAGTAGATGCAAAAAGTATTGATCTAAGCGGGTTTTTGAATGACTTATTAAAAGATAATGCAATTTTAGTTGTAAACAAGTCAGATCTTATCAATGGTGAATTAGATCCTGAAGTAAAAAAGTTAGATCATGTTTTAATTTCATTAAAGGAGAGTCTTAATTTAGATAAATTAATTTCTAAAATCAAAAATAAGTTAAAGACAAAATTTATTGTAAATGAAGATATACTAATTACTAGAGAAAGACACAGACAACATTTAGTTCAGTGTTCAGACAACCTAAGAAATTTTATAGAAAAAAATGATAAAAAAGATTTTGATAAAGGAGCTGAGGATTTGCGGTTGGCTACGAGACATTTAGGAATGATTGTTGGAAAAGTAGATGTAGAGGAAATATTAGGTAGTATTTTCAACGATTTTTGCATTGGAAAATAAGAGTCTTGTAAAATTTTTTTTCAAATATAAATTTACATCATGAAAAATGAATTTTCATTTGATGTCGTTGTAATAGGAGGAGGTCACGCTGGTTGTGAAGCAGCTGCTGCTTCAGCGCGTCTAGGTGTAAATACTGCCCTATTTACTCATGATAAAAATACAATTGGTGAGATGTCCTGTAATCCTGCAATTGGTGGCTTAGGTAAAGGTCATTTAGTCAGAGAAATAGATGCACTAGATGGTGTCATGGGAGTAATTGCAGACAAATCAGGAATACAATTTAGGTTACTGAATAGGAGCAGAGGACCAGCTGTGAGAGGGCCAAGAACTCAATCTGATAGATCATTATATAAGCAATTTATGCAAGAAAAACTTGTAAACTATTGTAATTTAAGCATTTTTTCAGATCCTGTAATAAAGTTTATTTTTTCTAAAAATACAATAAATGGCTTTTTAACATTAAAAGGTAATAAGATTACTTGTAGTAAAATAGTACTTACAACTGGTACTTTTTTAAATGGATTGATACATATAGGTGATGAGCGTACGCCCGCGGGAAGATACAATGAAAAATCTAGTACAGGTTTGAGTGAACAATTAGAAAAATATAAATTTAAAATAGGGCGATTAAAAACTGGTACCCCTCCAAGACTGGATGCAAGGACAATAAATTTTAAAAATTTGGAAAAACAAGCAGCTGATGATAACCCCTACTTTTTTTCTTTTTTAACAAAATCTGTTACTAATAAACAAGTGTCATGTTCAATGACCTACACTAACGAAAAGGTGCATAGGATAATTGAGAAAAATTTATCTATGAGCGCAATGTACTCAGGTAGCATTAAAGGAGTGGGTCCAAGATATTGTCCATCAATAGAAGATAAAATAGTTAAGTTTGCAGAAAAGACGAGACATCAAATATTTTTAGAGCCAGAGGGGCTAAATGATCATACAATTTATCCAAATGGAATCTCAAATTCACTACCTGAGGTAGTACAAGCTGAAATACTCAACAATATCAATGGTTTAGAAAATGTTAAAATGATTAGACCAGGATATGCCATAGAATACGACTATGTAGACCCTAGGGAACTCTTTCTAACTCTTGAGACTAAAAAAATTAAGAACTTGTATTTAGCTGGTCAGATAAACGGAACCACTGGATATGAGGAAGCTGCAGCTCAAGGTCTTATAGCTGGTGTAAACGCAGCTAGGTCATTTATGAATAAAGAGCCTTTCATCCTCGATAGGTCTGATGCTTATATTGGAGTGATGATAGATGATTTGGTTACTAAGGGTGTAGCAGAGCCCTATAGAATGTTTACTTCAAGAGCCGAGTATAGGCTTAGCTTGAGAGCAGATAATGCTGATTTGAGACTTACTAATAAGGGTATTAAAATTGGCTTAGTATTAGGTGAGAGAAAGTTAGAGTTTGAGGATAAATTTGCTAAAATGGGTGAAATATCTCTTCAAATGTCTAGTTTAAGTATATCTCCTACAAAAGCAGAAAAACATGGTATTAAAATTGCAAAAGATGGTATTTTGCGATCAGCTGATCAAATTTTAGCTCAAAAAGGCGCTAATATGAATAAAATGCGAGAAATTTGGACTGAAATCAAGGATTTTGGGCCTGAAATAGATGAGCAAATAGAAATTAATTCTCATTATAGAGGTTATTTAAAAAAGCAAAATGCAGACATTATAGCTTTTAAAAGAGATGAAAACCTCGTTATACCAGATGATATTGATTATGATCAATTTTCGGGCTTATCAAACGAAGTAAAAGCCAAATTTAAAGAAATAAGGCCCAAAACAATGGGGCAAGCTTTACGAATAGATGGAATTACCCCAGCAGCTGTATATATTTTGTTGTCACACGTTAAAAGAAAG
>CACKAY010000005.1:0-43529 GCA_902598265.1 uncultured Pelagibacteraceae bacterium | reverse complement strand
AAATGGGTGAGTTAGTTGACCTGGGTGCTAAAGCTGACATTATTGAAAAATCAGGAGCATGGTATGCTTATAAGGGTGAAAAAATAGGTCAAGGTAGAGAAAATGCAAAAACTTACCTTGCTCAGAATCCTAAAGTTGCTGCAGAAATAGAAATGGCAATTAGAGAAAAAGCAGGTGTGATTTCAAAGAAAATTGAAGGAAATCCATTAAGTCCTGAAAAAATTGAAAAAGAGAAGAAAGTAGCTGAAAAAGAAGAGGCCGCAAAAGAAGCTACTCCTTCCAAAAAGAACTAAAATTAAAGGTCATATTTAAATTATAAAAGGCGCTTGTTATAAGCGCCTTCCCCCCTTTATCCCTAACTAGACATAGAATAAAAAAGCTGTATTTTAAAGTATGGCGGATAAATCATTAAATGAAATAAGAAGTACGTTCTTAAGATATTTTGAAAAGAATGATCATAAGATTGTTGAGTCTAGTAATTTAGTTCCAAATAATGATCCGACATTAATGTTTGCTAATTCTGGAATGGTTCAGTTCAAGAACGTATTTACTGGTTTAGAAAAAAGAGATTATCAAAGAGCAACCACTTCTCAAAAATGTGTCAGAGCAGGAGGTAAACATAATGATTTAGAAAATGTTGGTTACACTCCAAGACATCATACTTTTTTTGAAATGTTGGGCAATTTTTCTTTTGGGGACTATTTTAAAGAAAGAGGAATTGAACTTGCATGGAATTTAATCACTAAAGATTTTGGTTTAGATAAAAATAGACTTTACGTAACAGTTTTTCATGAAGATGATGAAGCCTTCAATTTCTGGAAGAAAATAGCGGGTTTTAGCGATGATAGAATTATCAGAATTTCGACATCAGATAATTTCTGGTCAATGGGAGAAACAGGTCCCTGTGGACCTTGCTCAGAAATATTCTATGATCATGGTGATCATTTAAAAGGTGGTTTACCTGGAACAAAGGATCAAGATGGAGATCGTTTTATTGAAATTTGGAACTTGGTATTTATGCAATATGAGCAAGTTTCAAAAGATAAAAGAATAGATTTACCCAAGCCATCCGTAGATACCGGAATGGGACTGGAGAGAATAGCTGCTCTTTTACAAGGTACACACGACAATTATCAAACTGATCATTTTAAGAAATTAATAAGTTCCATATCAGATGTAACCAAAGTTAAACAAGCTGATAATAATATATCGAGTTTCAGGGTAATTGCTGATCACTTAAGAGCAAGTTCATTCCTTTTAGCTGAAGGCGTTCTACCATCCAATGAGGGTCGTGGGTATGTCTTAAGAAGAATTATGAGAAGAGGTATGAGACATTCTCATTTATTAGGATCAAAAGAACCTATTTTTTACAAAATTTTTGAATCTTTAAAAAATGAAATGTCTGGAAATTATCCAGAGTTAGAGCGATCCGAATCTTTGATTACGGAAACATTAAAAATGGAAGAAGAAAAATTTTTAGTTTTACTTGATCGAGGAATTAAAATTCTAAATGATGAAATTTCAAAAATTGATAAAGTGTTATCAGGTGAAGTAGCTTTTAAATTATATGACACTTATGGTTTTCCATTAGATCTCACAGAAGATATTTTAAAAAATAAATCATTAAAAGTTGACCATCAAAAATTTGATGAGTTGATGAAAAAAAGTAAAGAACTTGCAAAAAAGAATTGGAAAGGATCTGGAGACAGCTCAGAGGAAGCAATTTGGTTTTCAATCAAAGATAAAACTGGTCCTACAGAATTTTTGGGTTACGAGTCTAATCAATCTGAGGGAGTAGTATTAAATCTAATTAAAAACAATCAGGAGTCAAAATCATTAGCTACTGGAGAAGAAGGAATGATTATAACTAATCAAACCCCTTTTTATGGTGAGTCAGGAGGACAACTTGGTGATAAAGGCACAATAGTTTCTGGAAATTCAGTTTTTGAAGTTGAGGACACACAAAAAAAACTTGGAGATTTATTTGTTCATTATGGATTAGTTAAAACTGGAGAAATTAAAATTAATGATGTTGTTGAAATGAAAATTGATATTGAGAGAAGAAACAATTTAAAAGCTTATCATTCTGCAACTCACTTACTTCATGAGTCTTTAAGAAGAACTTTAGGTAAGCACGTAATGCAAAAAGGATCATTAGTTGCACCAGATCGTTTGAGGTTTGACTTTAGTCACATGAAACCGATTACTAACGAGGAATTAGAGACAATAGATAAATTAGTTAACGAATACGTTAAAAATGGTTCTGAAGTGACCACAAGAATTATGACACCTAAAGCTGCAATAGAAAAGGGAGCACTAGCTTTTTTTGGTGAAAAATATGGTGAAGAAGTTCGGGTCGTTTCAATGGGTAAGGAAAAAGATGCTTATTTTTCAACAGAATTATGCGGTGGAACACATGTGAAAAACACCGGAGATATCGGAAAATTTAAAACAGTCAGTCAATCATCTATTGCTGCAGGAGTAAGAAGAGTTGAAGCTTTAAGAGATAAACAGCTTGAGGTTTTTATTAAGAATAAAGAAAAGCTATCAACTTTATCTGTACAAAAAGATGAGGAGACTATCAAAGATTTGTCATCACAAATAATCAAACTTGGAGGTAAACCGAAAGTTGATTATAAAGATTTAAAAGAAATTATAAAAAATCTTTCAAAACAACTTGAACAATTAAATGTTAATTCAGTTCTTCAAGACAAAACAAAAAATATAATTAATGATCAAAAAATAAAGGATATAAGAGTTCGATTTCAAAAAGTTCAAGATTTACCTCCTAAAGATCTGAGAAAATTAGTTGATAGTGGAAAAAAAGAACTTGGCGATGGAATTGTAATTGTTTTTGCAAGTAGTGAAGATAAAGTTGGTTTAGGAGTTGGTGTCACTGAAAAGCTAGTTGATAAATATGATGCTGTAAAATTTGCAAAATTAGGCTCAGAAATTATTGGTGGCAAAGGTGGGGGTGGCCGAAAAGATTTTGCCCAAGCAGGGGGACAGGATAAAAATAAAATTGATGAGGCTTTTGAAAAACTAAAGTCTTTAATTTAGCTTCTGTTTAAGATTGTTATCAATTACATCCAGAAATTGATTAGTTGTTAAATATTTACTTGAAGGTCCAACCAAGATTGCAAGATCTTTTGTCATGGAGCCATTTTCAACACTTTCAATACAAACTTTTTCAATTGTATTTGCAAATTTGATAAGTTCTTCATTACTATCAAGTTTTCCCCTATGTGCTAATCCTCTTGTCCATGCGAAAATTGAGGCAATTGGATTTGTGGAAGTTTCTTTACCTTGTTGGTGCATTCTATAATGTCTGGTTACTGTCCCGTGAGCTGCTTCTGCCTCCATTATTTTTCCATCAGGTGTAAGCAGTGTACTTGTCATTAAACCAAGTGAGCCATATCCCTGAGCCATGGTATCTGATTGAACATCACCATCATAATTTTTACATGCCCATATATACTTACCACTCCATTTCATTGCACACGCTACCATGTCATCAATTAATCTGTGTTCATAAGTAATTTTTGCATCTTCAAATTTTTTCTTGAATTCTTTATTATAGACCTCTTCAAATATATCTTTAAATCTTCCATCGTATTTTTTTAGAATTGTATTTTTGGTTGATAAATAAACCGGCCAATTCTTAATTAATCCATAACTAAAACATGATCTTGCGAAATCCTCAATTGATTTATCTAAATTATACATTGAAAGTGCAACTCCTGGACCAGTAAAATTAAATACTTCATATTTAATTTCATCTTTACCATCTTCAGAGGTCCATTTTACTTCCATCTTACCTTTACCAGGCACTTTAAAATCTGTTGCTCTATATTGATCTCCAAATGCATGTCTCCCGATCACTACTGGGTCCGACCAAGAGGGTACGAGTTTTGGAATGTTAGAACAAATTATGGGTTCTCTAAATACAGTTCCTCCAATGATATTTCTAATAGTTCCGTTTGGAGATCTCCACATTTTCTTTAATTTAAACTCCTCAACTCTTGCTTCATCTGGAGTTATGGTTGCACATTTGATACCGACACCAATTTTTTTAATTGCATTAGCTGAGTCGATAGTGATTTGATCATCAGAGTCATCTCTACTTTTCATTCCTAAATCATAATATTTGATGCCAAGATCTAAATACGGAAGTATTAATTTTTTCTTGATAAATTCCCAGATTATTCTGGTCATTTCATCGCCATCTAACTCTACTACTGGGTTTTTAACGCTAATTTTGCTCACTTATATTTTTATCTTAATAATTGAATTTCGCGATTTTATATACATATTAATGACAAATTATCAAATAGAAGAATATGATTAGTAAGATATTTCCAAAAATTCACGCTGAAGGTTATAAATTTTTAGTTATAGCCGGAATAATCACAATAGTATTTTATATTTTTAGTAATTTCTTAGGTCTTATTGGTTTAGTCTTAACTATCTGGGTTTATTATTTTTTTAGAGATCCAGAGAGAGTTATTATCGATGATGATAATTATCTTGTTAGTCCAGCAGATGGTGAGGTGATTAAAGTTGAAGAAGTTGATGGGCCTAAAGAACTTGGTCTAGAGAATAAAAAATTTAAAAAGATTAGTGTTTTCATGAATATTTTTGATTGTCATGTAAACAGAACTCCATGTGCAGGGAAGATTGAGGAAATCTTATATAAGCCAGGCAAGTTTGTAAATGCTTCATTAGATAAAGCAAGTGAAGATAATGAAAGAAATTACTTCAAAATTAAAGACCCTCATAACAATGACATCATAGTTGTTCAAATAGCTGGACTGGTTGCACGAAGAATAGTTTGTGAGTCAAATAAAGATCAAGAGTTGAAACAAGGAGATCGTATTGGCATGATACGATTTGGTAGTAGAGCTGATATCTATTATGAAAATTATGAGCCGCTTGTAAAAGTTGGTCAAAAAGCTATTTCAGGTGAGACACTACTTGCAAAAAAATAATATGGAACAAAAAAAACCAAATCTTAAAATTGTAGCAGATAAAAAAAGCGCGAGAATGATTTTACCAAATATGCTAACCCTGATGGGAGTATGTATTGGTTTAAGTTCAATTCGGTTTGCTTTGGATGGAAAATTTGAAATAGCAATTATTGCAATAATTTTTGCTGCTTTAATTGATGGTTTAGATGGAAGAATAGCAAGACTTATAAAAGGAACTTCAAAAGTTGGTAAAGAATTAGACTCTTTAACGGATGTAATAAGTTTTGGAGTTGCTCCAGCATTCATTATGTATTTCTGGAAATTAAATGCCCTAGGTCGATTTGGCTGGTTACTATGTTTAGTTTATGTAATTTGTGTTGCTTTAAGATTAGCAAGGTTTAATGTTAATTCTAATCAGGAACCTTCTTGGAAAGATAACTTTTTTGAAGGAGTGCCATCTCCAGCTGGTGCGATATTATTGTTAACTCCGCTAATAATAAGCCTAAGTGGTTTTGATTATATTCAACTAAATTTTAATATCATTGTTCCAATATTTTTTGTGGCAACATCATTGCTTCTAATTAGTAAATTTCCAAGTTATTCATTTAAAAAAATTGTCATACCAAGAAGAACAACAATATTTTTATTATTTGGTATAGTTCTATTTTTTGGACTATTGTTAGTTTATACATTTAATGTAATTGCAATAAGTTCTTTAGTTTATGTGCTTTTATTACCAATAAGCTTTTTTCATTTTCAAAAATTAAAAAAACAACATGAAAATGACAAAATTCAAGAGGATGATGATCTTGAAGACATACTTTAATGAAAAAAAATACAATAGTTTCTCTTGCTGATGCTAACTATTTTCCTTTATTAGAGGAATTAATTAATTCTATAAAAAGATTCAAAGAAAGTGAAAATATCGCGATCTGTATTTTAGATGCAGGCTTAAACAAAGATCAAAAAGAAAAATTATCTTCTAAAGTAGATGAAATTAAATCTGCAGAGTGGGATATTGAAGTTCCTCAATCTAAAGTTAAAGAAAAGGAATGGCTTAAAAGCCAAGTTTCAAGAGCATTTTTACCTAAATATTTTCCAAACTATGAAAAATATTTGTGGATTGATTGTGATGCTTGGGTAAATGATTGGAGTTCTGTTGAGCTTTATTTTCAAGCTTGCGACAATGGTAAGTTGGGTATTACACAAACAATAGGACCTGGTTATAAAATCACCTCAAAAGTAAACTGGTTATTTGGAAAATTAGCGATAATTAAATCCCAGAATTTTAAACATGCAATAAAATCAAAAATTGGTACTGACAAAGCTAGAAAACTTGCTTTTGCTCCGCATATTAATATTGGCGTGTTTTCTTTGGAAAAAAACTCAAAAGGGTGGAGGTTGTGGCAAAACAATTTATCAGAAACACTAAAGGCTGGAAATATTTTTGGCTCTGAAGGATTAGCGATTAATATGTCAGTTTATATTGATGATCTTGAAACAGAATTTTTACCCTTAAATTGTAATTGGATAACCAGTAATCTTTTACCTAAATATGATGAAAATCAAAAAACATTTGTAGAACCTTATCTTCCCAATTACAAAATAGGCATAATGCATCTTGCAGCTGGAATATGGAAAGATGGTAAAGACATGCGGGTAGATAAAAGTATAAAGATAGAATTAGAAACTTTAGATAATAAAAAGATTAATAAAAGTTTAAGATTTGATATTTAGTTGAAAAAAAATAAAATTTCAAAAAATTGGATTAATAAACAAAAAAGAGATACTTATGTTCGTCAATCCAAAGTAGATGGTTATAGAGCTAGATCTGCATATAAATTAATTGAAATTGACGAAAAGTTTAAAGTTTTTAAAGGTGGAATTTCTGTAATAGATATTGGTGCTGCACCAGGAAGTTGGTCTCAATATGCTTCGAAGGTTGTAAAAAATGGAACAATTATCTCGATAGATTTAAAAAAAATGGAAAAAATTAAAAACACTATTCAAATTGAGGGTGATTTCACAGAGCACAATATTCAAGAGAAAATAAAAAAAAATCTCAACAATCCAATTGATGTGGTTATGTCTGATATGGCAGTAAATACGACTGGAATAAAAGATGTTGATGCAATTCAAACTGGAGAGTTATGTAAAGAGGCGATGGTATTTTCAAAAGATGTAATATCTCAAAAGGGTATTTTTATCGCTAAAATATTTATGGGCAGATCTTTTAATGAAATTGTCGCACTAGGAAAAAAAATTTTTAAAGAAGTAAAGGTTTTTAAACCTAAGTCGAGTCGCAAAGACTCTAAAGAGAGTTTTATTATTTGTAAAAATCTTAGATAGACACTTTTAATTTAAAAGGAATCATATATAAAAGATTATGGTTCCTATAAAAGAAGCACTTACCTTTGACGACGTTACTTTAGTTCCTAAGTACTCTGAAATATTACCCTCAGAGGTTGATACGAGTATAAAATTAACAGACTCATTAAAACTTAGAATCCCACTTTTATCATCAGCGATGGATACCGTAACCGAAAGCAAAATGGCCATTGCTATTGCAAAATCTGGAGGACTAGGAATAATTCACAGAAATTTAGATATCAAAAAACAAGTTCTTGAAGTTAAGAAAGTAAAAAAACAAAAATTACTAGTAGGTGCAGCTGTGGGAGCAGGACCAAACGAGTTCAAAAGAGCTAAGGCACTTTTAAAAGAAAAATTAGATATGATTGTTGTGGACACTGCTCACGGACACACCAAAAAAGTTTCTGAAATAATTAGATTTATCAAAAAAATTAAAAATAAAAAAACAGCTCTATGTGCTGGAAATATAGCAACACCAGATGCAGCTAAATTTTTACTTAAATTAGGTGTTGATATAATTAAGGTTGGGATTGGTCCCGGTTCCATCTGCACAACTAGGTTGGTTGCGGGTATTGGAGTTCCTCAATTAAGCGCAATATTAAATGTGAGAAACGGCATAAAGAACAAAAATGTAAAAATTATTTCTGATGGAGGGATAAAATACTCAGGTGACCTCGCTAAAGCTTTTGCTGCTGGCGCTGATGCAGTAATGATAGGTTCATTGTTTGCAGGAACTGATGAAACGCCGGGTAAACTCATAAAAAAAAATGGTAAACTATTTAAAAGTTTTAGAGGCATGGGCTCGGTAGGAGCGATGAACAAAGGCTCGGCTGATCGATATTTTCAAAAAAAACAAAAAGATAGTTCAAAGTATGTGCCCGAGGGAGTAGAAGGATTAGCAAAATACAAAGGTAAAGTCGATAAAGTTATTTTTAAATTAGTTGGTGGATTGAGATCATCTATGGGTTATCTTGGTTCCAAACAGATAAAATATTTAAGATATAAACCGCAATTTGTTAAAATTACAAAAGCTGGATTTTATGAAAGTATGGTTCATAATGTCGATATCGTTAAAAGTGATAGTAAATACTGATGAAAAAAATATTTAAATTAATTTCTTTATTATATTTAATAATCAATAGCATGAGTATTGCTATAGCGGACGAAAATTTTTTTAATAAAGGTTTAAAATTATTCAAAGATAAAAAATATGAGGATGCTAGGTTTATGTTTGAAAGAGGCATAGTATTTAATCCTAAAGACTCAAATTCTTATCTTTATTTAGCAAAAATTTACAACATTCAAGAAGATCAAGATAAAGAAGAAAAAAATTTGGAAGCAACATTATTAATTGAACCTAATAACGAGGAAGCAATATTAATGTCTATGAAAATAGCTTTGGAGAGATCTAATTATTCAAAAGTAAAAGACTTATCTAATACTTTTTCTAAGGTTTGCAAAAAACTTTGTAATGAAAACAAAGGAATTTTAGACACCCTTGCAAATATAGAACCCAAAAAAAATGAGTCTTGATAAGAATTTGAACAAAATCTTAATAATAGATTTTGGTTCACAATTTACTCAGTTAATAGCCAGGCGAATAAGAGAGTCAGGAGTTTATTCCGAAATTATTAGTCATAAAAAGGTTAAAAATAAAAATATTGATAATTCAATTAAAGGGATAATTTTATCAGGCGGACCATTAAATGTTTACCAAATAAATAAATATTCTTTTGATAAAAGGATTATCGAAAATCAAATACCAGTCTTAGGTATTTGTTTTGGTCATCAAATTTTATCAAAACTTAATGGTGGCAGAGTTAAACAATCAAAATATAGAGAGTTTGGATTAGCAAATATTCACAAAAAGAGGGAAAGTATTTTGACAAAAAACTTCTTTAATAAAAAAAATATTAACAAAGTTTGGATGAGCCATGCTGATCAAGTTTCGAAACTTCCCAAAAATTTTAACGTTATTGCTTCAAGTCAAAACTCGAAATATGCTATTATCGAAAATAAGAAAAAAAATTTTTATGGTGTCCAGTTTCATCCCGAAGTTACCCATACAGAAAATGGAAAAAAATTAATAAATAATTTTATATTCTTGATATGTAAAATTAAAAGAAATTGGTCATCAAAAGATCAAAAGATTAAATTGATAAAAGATGTTCAAAATTTAGTCGGTAAAAATAAAGTAATATGTGCATTATCAGGCGGAGTTGATAGCAGTGTCGTCGCTCAACTATTAAATAAAGCAATCGGAAAAAAATTATTTTGTATCTTTGTCAACACAGGCCTTCTTAGAAAAAATGAGGAAATACAAGTAGTTAAAACTTTTAAAAAAAAATTGAAAATTAATCTGATTTATGTGAATGCAGAGAATGAATTTTTGAGAAAGCTCAAAAATGTTTCTGATCCAGAGAAAAAAAGAAAAATAATTGGAAATTTATTTATCAAAATTTTTGAAAGATACGCTAAAAGAATAAAAAATGTTAAATTTTTAGCACAAGGAACGCTTTATCCTGATCTTATTGAAAGTAAGTCAGTGACCGGGAGCCAAACCTCAAAGATTAAATCTCATCATAATGTAGGTGGTTTACCAAAAAAAATGAAACTTAAACTAGTAGAACCATTGAAATTTTTATTTAAAGATGAAGTTAGAAAATTAGGATTAGAATTAAAACTTAGTAAAGAAATTATCTCAAGACATCCGTTTCCAGGACCTGGACTGGCTATCAGAATGCCTGGCATTATTACTAAAGAAAAAATCAAAATTTTAAAAGAAGCTGACAATTATTTTATTCAAGCTTTAAGAGAGCACAATTTATATAATAAAATTTGGCAAGCCTATGCTGCATTGCTTCCAGTCAAAACAGTAGGCGTCATGGGTGATAATCGAACTTATGAATATTTGTGTTTACTAAGAGCAATTACATCTGAGGATGGAATGACAGCTGATTTTTATGACTTCAAAAAATCATTTATTCAAATGATTTCAAATAAAATTGTAAATAGCATAAGAGGAGTAAATAGAGTAGTTTATGATGTTACATCTAAACCGCCGAGCACCATTGAGCTTGAATGAAAAAAATAAAAAAAATTATAAATAAAAAAAATAAATCTAAAATTGTTTGTCTTACTGCGTATTCAAAAAATATCGCGGAAGAGGTAGATAAATATGTTGATATTGTATTAGTGGGAGATTCGCTAGGTTCAGTCTTGTACAATTATTCAACTACCAGAAAAGTTACTCTAACAGAAATGATCAATCATTCTAAGAGCGTAAGACTTGGAGTAAAAAAAAGTTTAATGGTTGTTGATATGCCATTTAACACCTATTCAACATCAAACGCTGCTCTCAAGAATGCTAAAAAAATAATTAAGGAAACCAAGTGTGATGCAGTGAAGTTAGAAGGTGGAAAAAAAATAATCCATCAAATTAAACTATTGACCAAAAATAAGATTCCTGTGATGGGCCATCTTGGATTATTACCCCAATCAACCAAAGGTAAATTTAAATCTAAAGGAAAGACCACTAAAGAGATCAATCAATTAATTAATGATTCTTTATTACTTCAAAATAATGGAGTTTTTGCAATTGTCCTGGAGTGTATAAAAACACCAATAGCAAAACAAATTACAAAAAATTTAAATATCCCAACAATTGGAATTGGTTCATCTGTTCATTGTGATGGTCAGGTTCTTGTTACGGATGATTTAATTGGTCTAAACCAAACAAAAATAAAATTTGTTAAACAATTTCTAAACGTAAAAAAATATATCAATGCCGGATTAAGAAAATATGCTTCAGAGGTAAGATTAAAGAAATATCCAACTAAAAAACATTCGTATTAAAAATATTTCTTAAATTGTTCGTTGATCGATAAAATTTCTAAGTCTACTAAACCTCCAATTACTAATTGAAGTGCTACTAAAAGAATAAAACCTAAACCAACATATGCAATCCATAAATGTTTTTGAATATAGCTTGCAAGATATGTTGCCATTGCCCCTGTTAAAATTACTGATAAAACCAGTCCAAATATCATAAAGCCAAAATTGCCTTTGGCAGCTCCAACTACACCTATAACATTATCAAAACTGATTGTAATGTCTGCAAATAAAACTTTATAAACACTTTGAATATAAGATGGTTCTTTAGATTTTTTGGTTGGCGACTTTACTTTCTTTATTTCAAAAAGATCTTTTCTTAAATCATTAACGATCCAGATTAAAAGTAAACCACCTAAAATTTTAATAAAATAAAATTTGAACAAGTAAGTTGCAAATAACGCAAAAATAACTTTAAATATTAAAGCACCAGCCACTCCCCATAAAATAATTTGTCTTCTATGTTTTGGTGCAAAGTTTGCAGCAATCAAACCAATTATAATTGCATTATCTGCTGCCAAGATTATATCGATAAAAATAATCTGAACTAATATGAGTGCTTCTTCTAACAAAGTAAGACCATAGTATAAAATATTTAAAATAATTCAATTAAAAGTAGTATTATTTTTTTATTGATAATTATTTTAATACATAATGAAATAGTCTTAATAAAAATGGAGGACAAATGAAATTCTTAAAATATTTATCAACTATTTTAGTTTCATTAATTTTGTCAATTAATCTTGCAATTGCAGAGAAATGGGACATGGCTCTAGCTTATGGGGCGGGGAACTTTCATTCTGCAAATGCAGCTGAATTCGCAAAAAATGTTACTGAAAAAAGTGGTGGCAAGTTAACAATTGTAACACACCCTGGTGGTTCGTTGTTTAAAGGTGGAGAAATTTTTAGAGCAGTAAGAACAGGTCAAGCTCAAATTGGTGAGAGATTTATGTCAGCTTTAGGAAAAGAGGATCCACTTTTAGAAGTAGACTCTCAACCATTCTTAGCAACATCTTACGCTGATGCAATGAAGTTATATAAAGCATCAAAAGATGAAATCATTAAAGGATTAGACGAGAAAGGCTTAGTATTTCTTTATGCTGTGCCATGGCCAGCGCAAGGCTTGTATAGTAAAAAGGAAATTAATTCTGTCGAAGATTTAAAAGGTCTTAAATTTAGAGCTTATAATTCTGCTACGATAAGAATTGCCGAGCTAACAGGAATGGCTCCTACAAAAATAGAGGCTGCTGAAATTAGTCAGGCGTTTTCTACAGGTGCAGTAGAAAGTATGATCACATCACCTACTACAGGTAAAAACTCAAAAATTTGGGAAAATGGTGTGAAATATTTTTATGATATTGCAGCTTGGTTTCCAAAAAACATGATAATTGTGAACAAAGATGCTTGGAATAAATTAGATCAGGCAACTAAAGATCTTGTTATGAAACAAGCAGCTTTAGCTGAAAGAAAAGGTTGGCAATTGTCAAAACAAGGCAACGTTGGTGATAAAAAAGCTTTAGCTGATGCTGGTATGGTAGTCGGTAAAGTAAATGCACCACTACAAGCTCATTTTGAAAAAGTTGGAGAGACTATGGCTAAGGAATGGTCTCAAAAAGCTGGTTCAAGAGGAGCTGCTGTTTTATCAAGTTATAAATAATTCAATTCTTAAAATTAAGGCCACTTAAAATTTGAGTGGCCTTAAATTATTATGTTAAAATCACTAGATAGAAATTTAAATAAACTTTATAAATTTTCAGGTTATGTTGCTGCTTTTTTCTTAATTTTAGTAGCTGTTTTTATTCTTATTGGTATCTCATCGAGAATATTTGGTTTTTATATAAGAGGTCTTGCTGAGTATTCAGGTTATTGTATGGCTGCTGCATCTTTTTTTGCATTAGCGTACACATTTGTAGAAGGAGGGCATATTCGGATTACACTTTTTTTAGAAAAATTATCAGGTGCTAAGAAAAGATTTATTGAAACCTGGTGTTTAAGTATTGCAAGCTTTTTTTCAGGATACCTAGCTTTTTACTTCGTTAAAATGTTAATTATTTCCTATAAATTTCAAGAACGAAGTGAAGGAGCAGATGAAATTTTGATTTGGATCCCTCAAACAAGCGTAGCTATCGGATCAACAATTTTTTTTATAAGTGTTTTTCATCAATTTATTTTAAACATCAAAAAGGATTAAATGACTGAAATACTTTTAATAATTTTCTTTATCAGTGTTCTGCTATTTTTTTTAGGATCTGGAATTTGGGTTGCTTTAAGTATGATCGGTGTATCGGCTATTGGCATGATGTTATTTACCTCAAGACCAGTTGGTGATGCAATGGCCACAACAATATGGGGTACATCATCCTCTTGGACACTTACCGCATTACCACTATTCGTTTGGATGGGTGAAATTTTATTTAGGACAAAGCTTTCTGAAAATTTATTCAAAGGATTATCTCCTTGGATGCAAAAATTACCAGGAGGTTTAATCCATGTTAATGTTGTTGGATGTGCATTATTTGCAGCAATTTCAGGCTCCTCAGCAGCAACTGTTGCAACAGTAGGCAAGATGTCTATTCCCGAATTAAGAAAAAGAAATTATCCAGAAAAAATCTTACTAGGTAGTTTAGCAGGTTCAGGAACATTAGGTTTGCTGATACCACCATCAATTATATTGATTATCTATGGCGTTGCTGTCCAAGAGTCTATAGCAAAATTATTTATTGCTGGGATTATTCCTGGGATAATGATTGCACTAATATTCATGTCTTACGTGATTATTTGGTCTTTAATTAATAAAAAATCTATGCCAAAAATTATTGAAGAGTACTCATTTTTCGAAAAAATAAAAAGATCAAAACAACTTTTGCCAGTAATTATTCTAATATTAGCTGTTATTGGATCGATATATACAGGAATTGCAACAGCTACTGAAGCAGCTTCATTAGGAGTAGTTGGAGCATTAATATTATCTTATTTTCAAAAAAGTTTAACATTAAAAACTTTTAAATCCTCTTTACTTGGAGCAACTAAAACCTCTTGTATGATCGCTTTTATTCTAGCAGGTTCAACATTTTTATCTTTAGCAATGGGTTTCACTGGATTACCAAGAAATCTAGCTCTATGGATCCAAAATATGGAGTTATCTCCATATGTTTTGATTTTTGTTTTAATGATCTTTTATATAATTTTAGGAATGTTTCTTGATGGAATTTCAGCAGTTGTTTTAACAATGGCAATCATTGAGCCCATGATTAGACAAGCAGGTTTTGATATGATTTGGTTTGGTATTTTTTTAGTCATTGTTGTTGAGATGGCACAAATCACTCCACCTGTTGGTTTTAATTTATTTGTACTTCAAGGTATGGCAAAAAAAGATATGGGGTATATTGCAAGGAGTGCCTTCCCATTATTCTTATTAATGGTGCTGGCAGTTATATTAGTCGTGATCTTTCCAGAAATAGCTTTATGGATGCCGGAGCAAATGATTAAAAATATAAATTAGTATTTTGATTTTTCACCTGCTATGACAGCTTTTAATTGATCATATTCTTCGCAATTACAACCTTCTAAAACTCCGAGCCTTTCAACTGCAAGATTATGTCTGTTTGTAGCTACATACAATTCACCAAGATATTCGTTAATACCTTTGTGTTTTGGATCAATAGCTAAACCTTGAAGATAATACTTCTCACCATTCTCAAAATCACCCAGCTTTCTAGTTGTAAAACCTAAATAGTTAAGAGTGTCAGCTTTACCAGGTTTTTTTTCATTAGATTTAATTAAAAGTTTTTGTGCTTTTGTATATCTTTTTTTTGCTTTTTCTAACTTTCCTTTTTTTTCATATTTTTTAGCACTTTTTATATGTGCTACAGCTTTTTCGTAATTTGTTTTTGTCGAACTTGAATCATTTGAGGATGAACCAGCTGCGTTCACGTTTGTTGTTGTAAAGAAGATGATAGATATTAATAAAATAATTTTTTTCATATTAAATAAATTTTTTCATTTTGTTTAAAGTTTTTAACTCTAAGCCATTTTCAACTAAGTTATTCCTTATCGACTTAGCTGTTGCTAAAGAACTTAGATTGTCTCCATGTATACAAACAGAGTCGATTTCACAAGGTATTTGCTTCCCGCTGTGACAATTAAGCGACTGAGTTTGAACCATTTTTAATACATGTTTTTTTGCTTGTTCGGGGTCAGTTATTAACGCATGAGACTTTTTTCTTGATACAAGATTGCCATCGTCTTCATAATTTCTATCAGCAAAAATTTCACAGGCAAATTTCATGTCTAATTTTTTTGCTGCTTCTTGCATTTTTGATCCAGTAGGTACGAGATATATTATGTCTTTATTAATATTCTTAATAGTTTTGGCTAAAATTGTAGCTAACTCAATATCCTCACATGCCATATTATTTAGGGCTCCATGAGGTTTTACATGAGATACACTTTCTCCATGAGAAGAGGCTATTTTTTGAAGAATTTCATATTGATCGATTATAAGTTTTTTTATTTCACTTTCAGAAAGATTTATTCTTTCTCTTCCAAAATTTTCTGGATCGTTAAAAGAAGGATGGGCGCCAATACTTACTCCGTTTTTTTTCGAAATTTTTACTACTTGATTCATGGTTTGCTCATCTCCAGCGTGATAGCCACAAGCAACATTGGCTGAATTTACGATTTCTAATAAATCTGGATCATACTTATTTGAGTGATGTTTTGATTTTTCACCTAAATCACAATTTATATTAATTTCCATACTCATAATTTGTAAGTATAACATGGCATGATTAAAAATATATCAAATCTTGGTGACGCAGCTTTGTATTGTGATTTTGGGTCTGAGGTAAACAAAGAAATAAATAGTAAAGTAATACGATATTTTAAAAGTATTCAAAAAGAAAATATTGATGGGGTAAACAACTTAACTCCCTCATATAATAAATTAATTATTTCATTCGATTTACGAAAAAAAAATTTTCAAACGATCAAAAAATTAATTGAAAATTTAAGTGTTACAAATGATGATGAATTAAAGACAAATAGAATTAAGATACCTGTTTGTTGTGATGAAAATTTTTCATTAGATATAAAAAGATTAGAGGAAAAGTTACAAATAACTCGCGATAAAATTTATGAGAAATTTTTTGGAAAGGAATTTTTTTGTTATATGACTGGTTTTATTGCAGGTATGCCTTTTCTGGGTGATCTGGAAAATGAGCTGCAGGCAAAACGTTTGGAAACACCAAGAGTAAAAGTGCCCAAGGGTTCAGTTGGATTAACAGAACAATTCGCAAATGTTTATACATTTGAAAGTCCTGGTGGGTGGAATATCATTGGAAATACACCACAAGTTATTTTTGATAGCGCTAATGAGAATAATCCAAATTTAATTAATCCAGGTGATGTAGTTACTTTCGAGCAAATTACTAAAGATCAATATTACAATAACAATGAATAAAAATTATTTTGAAATAAAAAGAGCTGGAATAAACACAACATTTCAAGATAAAGGTAGAGACAATCTTTATCATATTGGTATTCCATTTAGTGGAGCAATGGATAATAGAAATTTTCAAATTTCTAACAAACTTGTTGGCAATGAAGTAAATTTTCCAATAATTGAATTTGCCTATCAAGGTCCTTTGTTAAAGTATTTTGGTGAAAATATTAATTTTGCAATTACGGGAGATGTAAAATTTATAATTAGAAAAAAAAATAATGCTATAGAAGGAAATTGTTATCAATCTTTCACTTTAGAAAATGGTGATGAATTAGATATTATAAGCACTAATAAATCTGTTTATGGATATTTAGCAGTAAGTGGTGAATTTGACGTTAATTATCAATGGTCAAGTTGCTCTGTTAACACAAAAGCAAACATAGGTGCAAATAATGGAAAAAAAATTGAAGATGGACAAAATATCTATATCTCGAATATCAATAAGAATTTAAGTGATAAAAAATTAAATTACATTAATACAAAAATTCAAAATATCAGAGTTATTCAAGGAACAAATTTTGGCTATTTTTCTGACGAAGGAAAAAAAATTTTTTTTGAGAAAGAATTTGTAATATCAAAATTATCAGATCGTATGGGTATGAGACTTGAAGGACCAAAAATAGAAAATATTGTTGATACCAATATTAAATCGGAAGGTTTATTAAAAGGTGTTATTCAAGTACCAGCAGATGGAAACCCGATTATTATGCTTTCAGATCATGGCACTATTGGAGGTTATCCCAAAATAGGAGTTGTTATCAGTGCAGATTATGACAAGTTAGTTCAATTAACCCCAGGTTCAAAGATTAAATTTAAAAAAGTCGAATTAGCTGATGCAGAAACATTATTTAAACTATATGACTTGGAGACGCAAAATTTAATTTCACAAATTTAATGACTTTTATAAGAAACTTACCTGGATCACTATTAATTTTTTTAGGTGCATTAAGTTTAAGTTTTGGTGGGTTGATTGTAAAATCTTTTGAGGGAGCTACATTGTGGCAAATTCTATTTTGGCGATCTTTATTTTTTTCTTTAACAGTTCTAGCTTTTTTAATTATTAGCTATAGGACAAAAACAATTGAATCGTTTTACAAATCTGGATTACCAGGATTTGTTGGTGGAATTATTTTATCTTTTGGCTTTTGTGGATATGTATTTGCTATGTATAATACCACTGTTGCCAATACTAATTTTATCATTTCACTACAAATACTATTTCTTGCAATATTTGGGTATTTTTTCCTAAAGGAAAAAATAAATTTAATTACTCTGTTTTCAATCTGTCTGGCGATGACAGGCGTTTTATTAATGGTTGGGAACTCATTATCTCCTGGAGAATTATCTGGAAACCTTGCAGCTTTTACAATGCCAATTACTTTTGCAGTTTTAATAATGATTGTGAGAAAATTTCCCTCAGTGGATATGGTGCCAGCCCAGTTCGTTGCTGGCGTGAGTTCATGTTTAATTGGTTTTTTGCTCTCTACTAAAATTATGATTTCTCCTCATGATATCTTTTTGGGTTTTCTCGCAGGTTTTTTTCAAGTTGGTTTTGGTTTTATATTTATAACTATCGGTGCAAGAACAACACCATCTGCCATGGTAGGAATCATAATGTTATCCGAATCTGTCCTAGGACCGATATGGGCATTCCTTTTTGTAAGTGAAAGACCCTCTGTATTTGGATTAATTGGTGGCGCAATTATACTTTCTGCGGTTTTATTACAATTTTATTCGCTTTTAAGTAAACAAAAAAAAATTGTTTCTGATTGACTTTTTTCCATACATGTAAGAGTATCCTGACACGGGAGAGACTACAGAATATCGTAGCGCCGAAGGAGCAACCACCCAGGAATCTCTCAGGCAAAAAGGACCGTAACATATTAACTCTGGAAAGAGATTTAATTCTCGCCGAAGGAGCAAAACTCTCAGGCAAATATACAGATGGGTACAAAGAGTTAATATGGAAACAAAAAAAACATCGCTGTACCAATTACACCAAGATTGTAACGCAAAATTTGTTGAATTTGCGGGCTATCAAATGCCGATTCAATATTCGGAAGGTATTGTAGAGGAACACAAATTCACAAGAAATCACTCAGGTATCTTTGACGTTTCCCATATGGGTCAGCTATTTATTTATGGTGGTGAAGACTTAATTAAAGATTTAGAAAAAATTTTTCCTTTAGATCTTAAAAATTTGAAATTAAATCATTCAAAATACAGTTTCCTAATGAACAAAGATGCTGGGATACATGATGATTTAATTATCACAAAAACAAATGAAGGCTTTTTGATAATTCTCAATGCAGCATGTAAAGATAATGACTTTAAAATTTTAAAAGAACTTCTTGAGGAGAAGTACAAAATGGTTCTGGATGAAAATAGATCTCTAATTGCTATTCAGGGTCCTAAATCATCAGAAATTCTTAATGATGTTATCAATGGTGTGAAAGATCTTAATTTTATGTCTGGAAACTGGTTTACATTTGAAAATCAGAAAGTTTATATTACGCGATCTGGTTATACGGGTGAAGATGGTTTTGAGATATCAATCGCAAATGATTTTGTAGACCAATTAACTAGAGAATTAATCAACAAAGGATCTAAATTGATAGGTCTTGGAGCAAGAGATACGCTAAGATTGGAAGCTGGTTTATGTCTTTATGGTCATGATCTTGATAAAGACAAAACTCCAGTGGAAGCAAATTTAAAGTGGGCTATTTCAAAAGAAAGAGTCTCTAAAGGAGATTTTATTGGCTCTGACATAATTATTAAACAATTAAATGATGGTGTCAGTAAAATAAGAGTTGGAATTAAACCTGAGGGGAGAATTATTGCTAGAGAAAAAACAAAAATATTTAATCAATCAGATGTTCATATTGGAGAAATCACAAGTGGTACATTTGGACCAAGTGTTAATGGACCTGTTGCAATGGGTTATGTGGAAAATGAATTTTCAAAAAAAAATACTAAAGTATTTTTAGAAGTCAGAGGTAAAAAACATCCTGCAAGTATTTGCAGCTTACCATTTTATAAAAAAAGTTATGTCAAAGGGGTAAACTAATGAGTAAAGTAAAATATTCAAAAGAACACGAGTGGATTAAATTAGATGGAGATGTTGCAACTATTGGTATCACAAAACATGCTACAGAAATGTTAGGTGATATAGTATTTGCAGAACTTCCAGAAAAAGGTTCTAGCGTAGAGAAAGATGGTACAGCTGGTGTTGTAGAGTCAACGAAAGCTGCTAGTGATGTATATACCCCTGTGAGCGGTGAAGTAGTTGATACCAATCAAGCTATAGTAGATGATCCATCAAAGATTAATCAAGACCCAGAAGACTCAGCGTGGTTTTTTAAACTAAAAATAAAAGATCCATCAGAAATGGATACTTTAATGAATAAAGACGATTACGATAAATTTGCAAAGGAGACTTCAGCATAATGTTACCAAATTCAGAAAAAGATTTTTTAAGAAGACATATTGGTCCTTCTAAAGAAGACCAATCAAAAATGTTAAAAGAATTAAACTATAAGTCACTAGATGATTTAATTGACAATACTGTTCCAGAAAAAATAAAGTTTAAAGGTGAACTTAATATTGGTGACTCAAATTCAGAATACGAGGCGTTAAGAAAGTTACGAGCAATTTCGAAAAAAAATCAAGTTTACTCAAATTTTATTGGTATGGGTTATTATGGAACTTATACACCCTACGTAATTTTGAGAAATATACTAGAAAATCCAGGTTGGTATACTTCCTATACACCTTATCAGCCTGAGGTGGCTCAAGGAAGACTTGAGATGTTATTAAACTTTCAACAAATGATTGTTGACTTTACAGGGATGGATATTGCCAATGCATCTTTATTAGATGAAGGCACAGCAGCAGCAGAGGCTATGGGCTTAAGTCACAGATTAAATAAAAAAGATAGTAATTTAGTTTTTGTTTCTGAGGATTGTCACCCTCAAACAATAAATGTAATTCAAACAAGAGCTGAACCTATGGGCTTAAAGGTTTTAGTCGGTAAAGAAGATGAAGTGTTAAATCAGCTAAAAGAGGATTTAGTTTGTGGAATTTTACAATATCCAGGAACTTTAGGAGATATCAAAGACCCAAGTGAAGCAATTAGCAAAATTCACAAAAAGAATGGGAAGGCGGTATTAGCTTGTGATCTTTTAGCCCTTGCAAAATTAAAAACGCCGAGAGAACTTGGTGCCGACATTGCAGTTGGAAGCTCTCAAAGATTTGGTATTCCAATGGGATATGGAGGTCCACATGCAGCTTTTTTTGCTACAAAAGATGATTTTAAAAGATCAATGCCAGGAAGGATTGTAGGTGTATCAGTTGATAGACATGGTAATAAAGCATATAGATTATCATTACAAACTAGAGAGCAACATATTAGAAGAGATAAGGCGACGAGTAATATTTGTACAGCCCAAGCTTTATTAGCGATTGTGTCAGCAGCGTATGCTATTTATCATGGTCCGGATGGAATTAAAAATATTTCAGAAAGAGTGTCTCAATTAGCAAAAAGTTTTGCCGATAAAATAAAACAATCAGGATACGAGCTTTATTCGAATAATTTTTTTGATACCGTAACGATTATTACCAAAGAAAAGACTGATCAAATTTATAAGAATGCTCTGAATCAGAGAGTTAATATTCGAAAAGTAAATTCTGAAATGCTTGCTGTTTCATTTGATGAGAGAAAAAATGTATATAGAGTAAATCAACTATTAAAAATTTTTAATGCAGCAGAATCAATCAAAAAAGAAGATCCATCTGTAAGTTTACCTAATCTTCCAAAAAATTTATTAAGAACTTCAAAATATTTAGAACATCCAGTTTTTAACTCATATCATTCTGAAACTGAAATGCTTAGATATTTAAAAAGATTAGAAGATAAAGATATAGCATTGAATAGAACTATGATTGCACTTGGTTCTTGTACGATGAAATTAAATGCTGCTGCCGAAATGATCCCAATATCATGGAAAGAATTTGCAGAACCTCATCCATTTGTACCAATCGAACAAATGGAAGGTTTTAGAGATTTATTTACTGATCTAAAAAATTGGTTGCGTTCTATAACCGGTTTTTCAGGTGTTTCTTTGCAACCTAATGCAGGTGCTCAAGGTGAGTATGCGGGCTTAATGGTTATCAGAAAATATCATTTAGATAGAGGTGAGGCTAATCGTAATATATGTTTAATTCCAAGTTCAGCACATGGCACTAACCCGGCAAGTGCACAAATGGTTGGAATGAAAGTGGTAGTTGTTAATTGTGATAAAGAGGGAAATGTTGATTTTGATGATTTAAAGAAAAAAGCTGAACAACATTCGGAGAATCTTGGGGCACTAATGGTGACATATCCATCTACCCATGGAGTATTTGAAGAAAAAATAACTGATATCTGTGAGTTAGTTCACAAACATGGTGGGCAGGTTTACATGGATGGAGCAAATTTAAACGCCTTAGTTGGAGTTGCAAAGCCTGGAAATTTTGGTCCGGATGTTTGTCATATTAATTTACATAAAACATTTTGTATTCCACATGGCGGTGGAGGACCAGGTATGGGACCGATTGCTTGTAAAAGACATTTACAAGTTTATCTACCTAATCATCCAGTGATAAAAGATTGTGGACCAGCATCTGGCATTGGAGCAGTCTCGGCAGCTCCTTGGGGTAGTTCAAGTATTCTATCCATCTCTTGGATGTACATTAAAATGATGGGATCAGCAGGGTTAAAGCTTGCTACTGAAGTAGCAATATTAAATGCAAATTATATTGCTCATAGACTAAGAGATCACTTTCCAATTCTGTATAAAGGATCAAATGGGAATGTTGCTCATGAATGTATTATTGATATTAGAAATATTAAATCAGAGACAGGAGTAACCGAAGAAGATATTGCAAAAAGACTAATAGATTATGGGTTTCATGCACCAACTATGTCATGGCCGGTAGCTGGTACAATGATGATAGAGCCAACTGAAAGTGAGGGCTTGTCAGAACTCGATAGATTTTGTGATACTTTAATTAAAATTAAAGAAGAAATTGAAAAAATTAAATCAGGTGAATTTGATAAAATAGACAATCCAATAAAAAATGCTCCTCACACAGACAGCGAACTAGCTTCTGATGATTGGAAACATAAATACTCAAGAGCAGAAGCTGCTTATCCAGCAAAATTCTTAAGAGCTAATAAATTTTGGCCTCCAGTTGCAAGAGTTGATAATGTTTATGGTGACAAGAATATATTCTGTACTTGTCCAAGCATAGATGAATTTAAAGAAGATGCAGCTTAACAGTTAATGAAGATTGCTGTTGTCGGCTCAGGCATATCAGGATTAAGCGCTGCATATTACTTATCAAAAAAACATCATGTAGATCTTTTTGAAAAGGAAGATCGTTTCGGTGGTCACTCTCATACTATTGATTTATCGTTCGGTACAAAAAAAGTTCCAGTTGATATAGGTTTTATTGTATTTAATTACGCAACTTACCCAAATTTAATAAATTTTTTCGAAGAGAATAATATTGAAATTGAAAAAAGCGATATGTCTTTTTCTGTATCAGTTGAAAAATCTTCATTCGAATATTGTGGTAGAGGATTAAATGGAATTTTTTCAAATAAGGCCAATCTGTTTAATTTAAGATTCCTCAAAATGTTTTTTGATATAATAAAGTTTTACAAAAAATGTGATAATATAAAAAAAATTGATCAAGAGACTACACTTGGTGATTATTTGAGAAAGGAAAATCTTTCAAAAGAGTTTATCAACTTTCATTTGATACCGATGGTCTCAGCCATATGGTCAATGCCACCAAGTGCTGCTAGTCAAATGCCGTTAAGATTTTTCTTAAAGTTTTTTCAAAATCATGGTTTGTTTAAATTAAAAAATAGACCTCAGTGGTATACTGTATCAAATCGAAGTAGAGCTTATGTTCAAAACATTATTTCAAAAATCAGTGGTGAACATTTTAAAAATTATCCAATCAAAAAAATTAAAACTAAGACAACAGGAATAGATTTATATTATGGTGGAGAAAGTGAATATTTTGGATACGACAAAGTTGTTTTAGCAACACATGCAGATGAAGCTTTATCAATAATTGATAATCCAACCGACCAAGAAAAGAATGTGCTTTCAAATTATAAGTATAAGGAAAATATTGCCTATATTCATACCGATGAACAAGCTATGCCAAAAAATAAAAAAACTTGGTGTTCATGGAATTCATCAATGAAAAAGGATGATATAGAAAAAAATTCAATTACATATTGGCTAAATTTATTACAAAACCTTAAATGTGATGAAAATATTTTTCTTACCTTAAATCCTTATTTTAAAATTGATGAGAAGAAAATTTTAAAAAAAGTTAGATTTACACATCCATATTTTGATCAATCTGCACTTAATTTTCAAAGTCAGCTTACAAATTTACAAAATAAAAGAAATATTCTTTATTGTGGTAGTTATTTTGGTTACGGTTTTCATGAAGATGGAATAAAATCATCTATTGAAATGCTCAAAAACCTTAATGACTAGTTGTATATATAACGGCACTGTAATTCACAAAAGATTTAAACCAAAGATACATTTTTTTAAATACAAGGTATTTTCACTTTTAATTGATCTTTCTGAATTAGAAAAATTAGATAAAACAATTAGTTTTTTTTCATACAATAAATTCAATTTAGTAAGTTTTTTTGATAAAGACCATGGAGATAGAGATGGATCATTATTAATCGATTGGGTTAAAAAAAATCTTAAACAAAATAATATTAGTAGTGAAAATATTAAAATTAAACTTTTATGTTACCCAAGAATCTTTGGATATGTTTTTAACCCACTAAGTGTTTTTTATGTGTACAATAATAATAATGATTTGATATCTATATTATATGAAGTCAAAAATACTTTTGGTGAGCAACACACTTACGTTTTTAAAGTAAAAAATGACAATTTATTGCAACACAATTGTGAGAAAAAATTTCATGTTTCACCATTCATTGAAATGAATTGTAGTTATTTTTTTAGAATTTTAAAACCCGCAGATAAAATCTCAGTAATCATAGATCAATATCAATTAAACGAAAAAATATTATATGCCTCTCAAGATGGGAAAAGAAAAGATTTTACAACTTCAGAGTTAATTAAATCTTATTTAAAACATCCCCTAATGACGTTTAAAATTATTGCAGCGATACATTTTGAAGCGTTTAAATTATGGACCAAAGGAATAAAGTTTATCCAAAAAAAATTGAAAATAAGAAACAACATATCTTTTGAAAATTAATGTCCTTAAATAGACTTTCAGACAAACTGGTTTTTAACATATTAGCTGGAATAAGTGTTGGATATCTAGAAATTACGAATTACAAAGGAGAAGTTTTTAAATTTGGAAATCCTCAGGATAATTTAAAAGCTAAATTGAAAATTAAAAAACCAAATTTTTCTTTTAATCTTATAAAGGGTGGCAGCATTGGATTTGCTGAGTCTTATATGAGAGGAGAATTTGAAACAGATAATTTATCCAATCTCATTGAAATAACAGCTCGAAACATCAAAATCATATACAAGTTTTCAGGTTTACTCGATTTTCCAATTATAAATTTTTTAAAAGGGATCTTTATAAAAAATACAAAAAATAGAAGTAAGGAAAATATTGCAAAACATTATGACTTAGGAAATGATTTTTTTTCTTTATGGCTTGATGAAACCTTAACTTACTCAAGCGGAATTTTTAGTGAGACCACTAAAGATCTCTCAGATGCACAAAATAACAAATATCAAAAAATGATAGACTTAATAAAACCTAATAATGGTGATAGGGTTTTAGAAATCGGATGTGGCTGGGGTGGTTTTGCAGAATATTTAGGAAAAAAATATGATGTAAAATTAGATTGTATTACTATTTCAAAAAAACAATTCGAATACGCAAAAAAAAGAATTCATAATTGTGGTTTAAATGAAAAAGTAAATATTGAAATCAAAGATTATAGAGATTTGAAGAATAAATATAATTCAATAGCCTCCATAGAAATGATTGAAGCTGTAGGGCAAAATTATTTGGAAAGTTATTTTAAAACTATTAAGAAAAATCTTTCTACAGATGGTAGGGCAGCCATTCAAGCAATTACTATAGATGATAGTTTATTTGATAGATATAAAACGAAACAAGATTTTATTCAAAAATATATTTTTCCAGGAGGATTTTTGCCAAGTAAAAATAGCTTAAACAAATATGTTTCAGACAATGGTTTAACAATAAAGTCTTACGACTCATATGCTGATCATTATGCAAATACATTAGCTATTTGGAAAAATGAATTTAATAGAAAATGGGATCTCATTAAAAAACAAGGTTTTGATTTAACTTTTAAAAGAATGTGGGAGTTTTACCTATCTTATTGTGAGGCTGGATTTAAATCGAAAAATATTGATCTGATACAATTTTCAATTCAAAATAAATAAATAACGGGGGCTTGTGAGCAAAATAATAAACTTAAGATCAATTTTATTGATAATCTCTTTATTCTTAATTACAAACTGCTCAAATAATAGTGATATGAAACCCGAAGATTTTAAAGATAAAGAACCGAGATTAATCATAGAAAATTACTTATCAGGCAATGTTAAAGCTTGGGGAGTTCTTCAGAATAGATCTGGAAAAGTTACTAGACAATTTTCAGCAGATTTAGATGGTAAGTGGGATGGCAAGCAATTAATTCTTGATGAAAAATTTAATTGGAATGATGGTGAGGTACAAACTAGACAATGGCAAATTACTAAAATAGACGACAACAATTATGAGGGAACTGCTGGAGACGTAGTAGGTAAAGCCAGAGGATATTCATATGGTCCCGCATTTAAATTTGAGTATGTTTTATTAGTTCCAGTAAAAGGTAAAGAAATTAAGATTACTTTCGATGATTGGATTTTCAAACAGGATGATCGAGTAGCAATTAATAGAGCTACAATGACTAAATTTGGAATTAAAGTCGCTGAATTGACTGTAGTATTTGTAAAAGATTAATCTTTCTTTTGATATTTTGTTAATTTTCCAACTAAACCAAAATAAATCTTACTCGGAAGAAAACTTAAGATTTTCAGTACAATAGTTAATGATTTTGGAAAATGAATTTCAAAAGTTTTTTTATTAACCAAGCCATCATATATTTTTTCAGCCGCATACTCAGTAGTTTTTAAAAAGGGCATTTTAAAATCATTTTTATCAGTCATTGGAGTTTTGATAAAACCTGGAGATACCAAGCACACTCTTACATTTGATCGACCAAAGTCAAAATATAGACTTTCTGCTAAATTATTAAGAGCAGATTTTGAAGGTCCATATCCAGTTGAATTTGGTAAACCTCTATAACCAGCAATTGAGGAAACGATAGTAATTGTTCCACTTTTCTTTTTTTTAAAATATTCTTCAACTACCTTGATAGCATTTAATGTCCCAAAAAAATTAATTTTAAAGACTTCTTCAATTTGTTCGACATCAATATCCTTTTCTTTTTTTGGATTCCACGTACCAGTGGAAAAAAAACAAATATCTATATTTTCAAATTTATTCTTAATTTTTTCAAAAACCTCTTTACATTTTAATTTATCAGTTACATCTAATGGAAATGGACTTATATTTTTATGATTGTCTGCAATCTCATTAAGAAGATTCTCACGTCTAGCTGAAATAGCAACATTCCACCCTTCATTAGCAAATTTTATTGCAAGAGCTTTGCCGATTCCAGTACTCCCACCAGTTATCCAAATTGTTTTTTTATTCATTATCTAAAGATGTATAATACTTTAATGTTAAAAAATAAATTTTTATCATTCATACTTTTTTTTATTATCACATTTTCAGCCTCATTTATTGGAAGTTTAGTCACAATTAATTTTAAAGACCCTTGGTATTCTCAATTAATCAAATCTGACTTTAACCCACCTGATTGGATATTTGCACCTGTTTGGACAACACTATATCTAATGATGACAGTCGCTATTTGGTTTTTTTGGCATAGTAAAAGTAGAGACATGAACACGATTTATATTTATTTTATTCATATTATATTTAATACAACTTGGAGCATCGTTTTTTTTGGATTACACCAAATTTTTTTAGCTTTAGTTGTTTTAGTAATCTTAATTGGTTTGATAATTACTTTAGTAATTAGATATAAGCGTGTCAATTTTGTGAGTTATTATTTAATGATTCCCTATTTACTTTGGTGTTGCTATGCATTATTTCTGAATATTAACTTACTTATATTAAATTAATGGATGATGTTGTAATAGTTGGTGGTGGAATAATTGGAGCCGCGACTGCTTACTTTTTATCAAAAGAGGGCAGAAAAGTTAAAGTTATAGAAAAAGACCCAACTTATAAAACTGCTTCTTTTCCTTTGTCATTAGGTGGCTTTAGAAGACAATTTTTCCAAAAAGAAAATATTTTATTAGGAAAATTTGCCAGAGAATTTATTTTTCAAATTCCAGATTTATTAAAAACTGAAAAAAATCCAAAACCCACTGCTAGTATGGTGACCAATGGTTATTTATTAATGTTTGGACCTGAGCATGCAGATGAACAATATAAAGCGCTCGAAAATCATAAAGCTTGTGATGCGGGAACAAAAAATATCAAAGGCTCTGAGTTGAATAATTTTTTTCCATATATCAATAGTGAGGGAATTGAAACAGCGACTTTTACTGACAATCAAAGTGAAGGATGGATTGACCCCTTCATGTTTCATAGTGCTCTAAAAAGTAAAGCAATTGATCTTGGTGCAGAATTTGTTAAGGGTGAAGTTAAATCCCTGTCTGAAATTAATGCTAAGACAATTATTTCAGCAGCTGGATGTTGGACTAAAGAGCTTTTAGAAGATATCCCTGTTGAACCTCAAAAACATACAGTTTTCAGAGTAAAGTGCCCAAAACATATTCCTGAAATGCCATTAACGGGAGATCTAACAACAGGAGTTTATTGGAGACCTGAAGGTAAAGAATACTTAGCTGGTTCACCGAAATCAGTCTTTGATGCCAAAGATCTTGAACCTGCATGGGATGATTTTGAAGAATTGGTTTGGCCAGCATTAGCTCATAGAATACCGGCTATGGAAGAATTAAAATTAACTGGTGGATGGGCTGGATATTATGATTGCAATCGACTTGATAACAATGCAGTTGTTGGAAAACATCCAAAATTTGAAAATGTTTACTTAGCAACAGGTTTCACAGGAAGAGGATTAATGCAAGCTCCGGGAATTGGCAGAGCATTAACAGAATTGATTACGACGGGTGCTTATCAATCAATTGATATTTCAAATATGGCTGTAGAGAGAGTTTTAGGTAAACAGGCGAGACATGAGCCATATGTTCTTTAGTTAAGTTCCACAAAAAGTTTGATAATTTTCATTTGAACTGGATAATATTTGGTATTCACTGATATTTTTTTGATCAGTATAGGGGCTATTTAAGATTTTTAAAAATTTAAGCAAAGGGTCTAAATTTCCTTGATCTGCATCTCTAAGAGTATTTTCAACTATATGATTTCTTGGAATTAAAAGAGGGTTTGCACTTCTCATTAGTTTTTTATGCTTTTCTTTTGAATTATCATGACTTGATGATCTTTCCTGCCACCTTTTTTTCCAGTTGCTAAAATCAGCACCTTCATAAATATTATCTTCTTGAATTTTAAAGTTCATCAAATGGCAAAATGTATTTGTATAATCAACCTTATTTTGATGCATCCAGGTGAGTAAGTCTAAAATTAGGTACTTATCTTTTTTATCCGAACCAATTAAGCCTAGCTTAGCCCTCATCATATTTAACCACTTTTCTTCATATGTTTTTTCAAAAGTATCAATAATTTCAGTTGCTAATTTTACAGCTGTGTCTTGGTTTTTATCAATCAAAGGTATCAAGCACTCAGCAAATCTTGAAAGATTCCATTTTGTTATAACCGGCTGATTGCAATAAGCATATCTTCCTAATTTATCGATTGAACTAAATACAGTTTTCGGATCATAAATATCCATGAAAGCACAGGGTCCGTAGTCAATGGTCTCACCAGCTATACTCATGTTATCTGTATTCATTACACCATGAATAAATCCAACTCTCATCCAATTGACAACTAAATCAATCTGTTTATCTAAAACAACTTTTAAAAGATCTAAGGCTTTATTTTTTGAATTTTCAATTTCCGGGTAATGTCTTTTGACAACATAATCAAATAATGTCTCCAACTCACCTTTTTTATTCCTTGCCGCAATATACTGAAAAGTTCCTACTCTAATATGACTTGATGCTACTCTGGTGAGTATAGCACCTTCTAATGGTGTCTCTCTAATTACATTTTCTCCAGTTTTTGCAACTGCTAAACTTCGTGTTGTTGGTATATTTAAGGCATACATTGCTTCACTTATTAAATATTCTCTAAGCATAGGCCCTAACGCCGCTCTTCCATCTCCATTTCTTGAAAAAGCAGTTTTTCCTGAGCCTTTAAATTGAATATCGTATCTATGATTATTTTTAGATACATGTTCTCCAATTAAAACTGCTCTACCATCACCAAGCATTGTGAAATGGCCAAATTGATGACCCGCATAAGCTTGTGCTATTGAATTACTATTTTTTGGCAATTCGTTTCCAGTAAATATGGCTGATAATTCAGACTGACTTATTTCAGAAAAATCTAAATTTAAATCTTTGGCCAAAGACTCATTTAACAAAATCAGTTTAGGATTTTTAACTTTTACTGGATTTATTATTTCTCTAAATGGCTCAGGCAATTTGGAATATGTGTTATCAAAATTCCAATTGATGTTGTTTTTCATAAATTGCTACATTTTCCAAATTCTATTTAAAATCTCTTCTCTTCTACAAGCTTTTTTATATTTTAAATAATTTAAAAAATATACTTGATAATAATCTTGATGACGATCTTCAGCTATATAAAATTTTTCAAATTCTCTTATATAAGTTACAACTTTTTTATTAAATTTTTTTTCTAGTCTTTTAAAATCTTTTTCAATTAAATCTTTTTCCTTTTGATTTGTATAAAAAGCTGCAGATCTGTAGCTATAACCTTTGTCGCAAAACTGACCAAAAGGATCAAATGGATCTATGTTGAGCCAAAAATTTTTAAGTAATTCTTCGTAAGTTATTAAACTTGAATCATAAATTACTTCTACAACTTCTAAGTGACCTGTATTTCCATAAGTAACTTCTTCATAGGTTGGATTTTCAGTTTTCCCACCAGAGTATCCTGAAATTACTTTCTCAACACCTGTTAATTTTTCAAAAGATTCTTCCATACACCAGAAACAACCACCAGCAAAATATGCTTTGCTTTTTTCAGATGCTAATACTGAATTAGTAATTATTAAGTTTAGAAATATAAATAATAAAAATCTCATGACTAAAAATTTATACAAAAATTGAGAATTGAGTCTAGGTTATTAAAGGTAGCTACTTAAAGTAGCATACCTTTAATAATTAAAAGAATGATTTATTTTTTCTTATATTTAGCTGCCTCTTCAGAACCACCTGTGGCAGATCCTTTACTATATGAGTGAGCACCCATTCCAGCCAATTGTCCATCTTTGACGATAAGATATTGATCTCTAATTTCTTTTCCTTCAAAGAAACATTCTAAGATTTCTCTTACACCATCAGCATATCTTGTTTGAGCTGACAAAGATGTTCCAGAAGTATGAGGTGTCATTCCATGGTTAGGCATTGTTCTCCATACATGATCATTTGGAGCTGGTTGTGGAAACCAAACATCTCCAGCGTAACCACTTAGTTGACCACTCTTCAATGCTTTTGCAATCGCATCACGATTACAAATTTTACCTCTTGCAGTGTTTACAATATAAGCACCTTTTTTCATTTTGCTTATCATTGCATCGTCAAATAAGTTCTCAGTCTCAGGATGGAGTGGACAATTTATAGTCACGACATCACAAACTTTAACCATAGACTCTACTGACTCATGAAATGTTAAGTTTAATTCTTTTTCAACACTATCTGGTAATTTATGCCTATCAAAATAATGTAAGTGTACATCAAATGGTTTCATTTTTCTTAATGCATCTAAACCGATACGGCCAGCAGCAACAGTTCCAATGTGCATACCTTCAACATCATAAGATCTTTGCACAGCATCTGCTATGTTCCATCCACCTTCATTAACAATTCTATGTTGGTTGTGATAGTCTCTCACCATTGATACAATCATCATTACAATGTGTTCAGCAACAGATCTTGAATTACAAAAAGTTACTTCAACTACATCAATTTTGTTATCCATAGCTGCTTGTAAATCTACGTGATCAGAGCCAATTCCAGCTGTAATAGCCATTTTTAAGTTTTTTGCTTTAGCAATTCTTTCTTTAGTTAAGTAGTATGGAAAAAAAGGTTGAGAAATTACTATATCAGCATCAACGATATGTTTATCAGCCTCACATCCATCTCCATCTTTACTATTAGTAACTACTAACTCGTGTCCATTACTTTCCAAAAATTTTCTTAATCCTAATTCTCCTGAAACACATCCTAATAATTCTCCAGGATTAAAATCTCTTCCTTTTGGTGAAGGTAAGGTCATTCCATCTGGATATTTTTCTAGTTTAGGAAGATCTTTAAGTGGATATGACTTAGGCATTCCCCCTTTTGGATCATCATATAATACACATAATATTTTCATCTATTCTCCTGCGTTACTTTCGATCATTAATTTATTTTGAGACATCTAACATTATTTTAATGTCGCTAGCAAACAAATTATTTTGTTTTTGGATAACTCTTTTTAAGTATAAATTTATTAATTATAATAGCAAAAACCAGAATAATTATTGATCCTGAAATTATTGGGCTTAACAAATAGTCTAGTGAGACACTGCCCATAATAACTATAATTGGATTTCCACCTGCAGGTGGATGAGTTACATTTAACAATATCATTAGACCCACTCCAAAACCAACTGCTAATGGTATAATTATAAATAATGGCAAAGGAATTAAATATAAAAAAAACATTCCTACAGTTGCAGTTACTAGATGTCCAAAAAAAACATTTTTGGGTTGGGCAAAAGGGCTTTCAGGATATCCATACAACAGAACCATTGATGATCCAAAAGATGCAATAAGAAAAATTCCAAATTCAGTTTTGTAAGTTAATAAAGTTAAAATACCTATAGTGATAATTGAAAATAATCCTGCGATAAAAGATTGTTTTAAATTACCCATGAGATTATTTTGATACTATTTTTTTTATTGTTTTAAAAGGTAATAAAATACATTCTTTACGAGATAGATTTTTATCATTAAATATTTTATTAAGTGATTTCCATTTTTTTTCAATATTTTCAACGTTTCCCTCAAAATAATATTTTGCATCATCGCACAATTCATTAATTTTAGATTTATTTTCATTCATTGAAATTTTTGAAAGTAAACTTGCTGAAGCTTGACAATAAATACAGGACTTACCTTGATAACCAAAATCAATAATTTTATCTTTTTTGATAATTAAATCTATTTGCATCTCATCACCGCACATTGAATTTTTCAATTTTGAGTGGTGTGTATAGTTTTTGATACTTTTGTTATTGTTGGTATCAGAGGCTATTTTAAGAATATCCAAATTCATATTAATTTATTATATTAGTACTAATACTTTGTATAACAATTTAATTTATGTTGTAGTACTAATCAATTAGATCTAAATATTCGATTATGGTTGAACTTAGAAATGAAAAAATTGCCGTACCGGTTGTTTTATTTGCAGGGATACTTTGGTCGTTTGGTCCCTTGGTAGTGAGATATATGAATGATCCTCATATGGTCCCTTGGCAATATATTTTTGGTAGAGGTTTAACTATTTTTATTATTTTAAATTTATATTTATATTTCGAAGAGGGAATCAATTTTTATAAAAATTACAAAAAAGTAGGTAAATCAGGAATTGTTGGTGGCATGGGTCTTGGTATTGCAATGATTTCATTTATTTATTCAATTACAAACACTACTGCAGCAATTACTTTATTATGTTTAGCTGCAATGCCTTTTTTTACTGCATTATTAGCCTTTTTATTTTTAAAGGAAAAAATTTCTCTAAATGTCTGGATATCAATGCTTATTGCAACTGTGGGTATTATAATCATGGCTGTTGGTAATACTGAAAAAAATTCTTTAATAGGCTTTGTTTTTGGACTTACGTCATCAATAGGATTTTCAATTTTTTCTGTCACCTTAAGATGGAGGAAAGAAACGCCGAAATTTACAACAGTCGCTGTAGCCGGTTTATTTTGTTTTATAACTGCTACAATTATGATTTTGGTTAATAAACAAACCTTTTTTGCAACTAGTTATAATAGTGCAATGTTTTCTTTACATGGGGTATTAGTGTGTTTGGGTCTTATTTTATATTCGATAGGATCTAAAGCAATCCAAGCAGCAGAGCTGACATTATTGTCTCTCACAGAGGTTATTGGAGGAATTTTTTGGGTATGGTTACCATTGTTTGGGATTAATGAAATTCCATCTACTAACACAATAGTAGGTGGTTTCTTTCTGTTTGTTTCACTTATTTATTATAGTCTTATCATGAGGTGGAATAAGAGATACATCGCTCTAAATTAAATTTAATGGATAGAAATAAAGTCATTGTAAATAGTTGGAATGAGTGGGATCCATTAAAACATGTAATTGTTGGTAGGGCTGATGGTACATGTATTCCTGCAGCAGAGCCTGCGCTTGAAGCAAAAGTTCCCGAGGACTCTGATATGAAAGGTAAATTTGGTCCAAGAACAAAAGATACAATAGATAAAGCTAATCAATTGTTAAATGATTTTTCAGAAATGTTATCTAAGCGTGGTATAAAAGTAGATAGACCAACACCAATTGATTTTAATCAAAATATTTCAACTCCTGACTGGAAAGTTGAAACTATGTTTGGTTGTATGCCTCCAAGAGATGTTTTACTGACTGTGGGCAATGAAATTTTAGAAGCTACTATGAGTTATAGATGCAGATGGTTTGAATATCTTTGCTATCGACCTCTTTTAAAAGAATATTATAACTCAGACCCGAACATGAGACATGAGTCGGCTCCTAAACCTAGATTGACTGATGCAGATTATAGAGAAGATTATTTGTCTGACAAAATAGGTATTGAAAAAAGATTAAAGTGGACTGAAGATAAATTTTTTGTAACAACTGAGGAAGAACCTTTATTTGATGCAGCAGATATACTACGATTTGGAAAAGACTTAATTGTACAGCATGGTTTCACCACAAATTTAAAAGGTATTGATTGGTTAAAAAGACATTTTAAAGATCATAGAATTCATGCAGTAAACTTTCCGGGTGACCCATATCCAATACATATAGATGCAACCTTTACTCCTATAAAAGAAGGTTTGATTATAAATAATCCTCAAAGAAAATTACCTAAAGATCAAAGAAAATTATTTGAAAATAATGGATGGGAAATAATTGATGCCGCTCAACCAGCCCATAATGAACCACCACCACTTTGTTATTCATCTGTTTGGCTTTCAATGAATGTTTTAGTGTTAGACCCTAAAACAGTTTGTGTTGAAAAAAGTGAAAAATATCAGGCAGAACAATTAGACAAGTTAGGTATGGAGGTAATTCCAGTAGATTTAAGAGATGCTTATGCTTTTGGAGGCGGACTCCATTGTTGTACTGCTGACGTTTATAGGGAAGGGGAAATCAAAGATTATTTTCCAAAACAATAAAAAAAGATTAATTTTCTTTAGATTTATCTATATTAAAATTCTCTAATCCACTTGATGAACTTTTGAGATTTTTATCAATTTCCTCAAATCTCGCTCTTTTTTCGATTTCTTTTTGAATAAGTCTTTGTTCTCGTCTAATTTCTTCTTGTTCTTTTTGCTTTTGTTCTCTATCAAATTTTTCTTCCCACTCTCTTATTTTGATAAATTCAGTCTCTTTTTGTCTATCTTCCTCTTCTTTCAATATTTTTAGTTCTCTATTTTTACGTCTTTGCTCTTTTAATTCTTTATTTTTTTGCTCATCTTCTCTTACTTTTAAGTCGATATCTTTTCTATTTTGTTCTTCTTCTCTAATTTTTAATTGTTTTTCTTTTTCTCTTAATTCTTTTGCAACAAGTACTAACTCCTCATCTTTTTTCGTCAGTCTTTCACTCTCAATTTTTTGTTTATCTTCTTTAGATCTAATTTCTTTTTCTCTTATTCTCAGCTCTTCTTCATTTAAGCGGATTTTACTACTTTCTTTGTTGAGCCTATCCTCCCAAAGTTTCAATTCTTTTTTTTCCTTTTGATAAGAATTTCTTTCCTCAAGTTTTTGTAATTTAATAGCTTTGATTTTTTCTTGTTCTTTTTTTTTCTTATAATTAGATAATGCGCTACTTAACGAACTTGTTGTCAAAGATGCTATTTTAGCAAGTCCGTTAGTTTTTTTTTTTATTTTTGTTTTCTTTTTTTTTAATGGCATTTTTTAATTTTTATTTATTTCACTAGATAAATGAAAATTATTCAATAAGATTCTTAAAAAAATCTATGTAGTCCGACTAAAATGAGTTACAACCTGAAAGGGATATATTTAGTATATCGCTTCCTCTTTTTGATCTTCGTTCTCGTCTTTTTTATATTTTACACCTTTTCTTTCTAAAATTTCTTTAACTTTTTCTGAATATGGTTCTTCTATGTGTTCAGTAGTAGGATTGAGTTCAATACCTGCTGGAGTAATGGTCTGGGGCATTGCAACGAACTGAGAGTCTGGATTTTCAACAGTTTTTCTTACTTTCATTCTATATATTCCAAAAAATCCTATGAAAGAGTGAAAAATAAAGAGAAATACAAAAAAACCATTTGGTCCTACCAAATCCATAAATATTGAACAAAGAAATGGCCCGCTCATTGCTCCTAATCCAAAAGCAAATTGCAGTCCTGCACCAGCTGCAACAAATTTTTCTTTTGAAATATAATCATTTGTATGTGCTAGAATTAAAGAAAACATTGGCAAACTACAAAATGAAAAAAGAATAAAGAAAAAATAAAACCATGTTTTGCTAGTTGCAAGACCACCAGGTAAATACATTTGTCTTGAAACAAATATTGCAATAATTGCAAATACTGCTGCCCCAAATGTTGAAAAAACAATTACTCTTCTTCTATCATAAATATCAGAAATTTTACCAACTGGAAATTGGGCTACTGCACCTGATATTGCCAATAAGAAAGTAACAATTGATATTTCTAAAATTGTGAAGTTCATGGAGGTAGCATAAACTGCTAGTAATGTGAATAAAGCTGATTGTATTGTTCCATAAAAAAGAGAGCTCACCATACCAAAAGGTGAAGCCTCGTATAGCTCTCTCATATTCATGGCTTGTATTTTTTTAAAATTTGGTGGTTTTTTTTTAGTTAGTAAAATAGGTATTAAAGCAGCAGAAGTAATTACTGAAACTAATATAAATGGTTGAAAGTTTTTAGGACTACTAAAGTTAAGTAAAAACATACCAATACCCATGGCTCCATAAAGTATGACCATATAAATAGAAAGCACGCTACCTCGATTTTTATTACTTGATCTGTCATTTAACCAACTTTCTGCAACTGTATAAATGCAGACCATGCTTACACCTGTGAGTATTCTTAATAGAAACCATATAAATGGATGAATTATAACTGAGTGAATTAAAACAACTAATGAAGCTAAAGATGCAAAAGCCGCAAAAACTCTTATGTGACCAACTCTCGAAATTATATTTGGAATAGTTGCGGCACCGATAAAATATCCTACAAAATAACCAGACATCATAAATCCAGTTGAAGTAAGGCTAAATTCTTCCTGAACAGCCCTTACACCCAGGAGAGATCCTTGGAATCCATAAGCCATCATGATGAAGCCCATTCCCAAAAACAATGCCCAAGAGTTTTTTAAAACTTTATTCATAAAATTGAGGTAATTATTCGCGATGTATTATTAAATCAAGTCTTAATTGTGACAAGCTTAAGAATTTTTGAGTTTTAAGTATGAGTGAATTGCGATGGTGGTTATTATAATCAGACCACCCTGAAGTGTTTCTAAACTAGGCTGTTCCTTAATTATTAACCAAACCCAAATTGGACCAATTATAGTCTCCAACAGAAAAAAAAGATTTACTTCTGCAGCAGGTATAAACCTTGGTGCAATGGTAACCAAAACAAAAGGTATTGCTACACATAAAATACACATCAATGGAACAATCAAAAGATCTTTACCAACTAAAGCAAAACTTTCGATAAAAAGTAATGCAAAAGTTGCTACAAATAATTTACCAACTACAGCAGCAGGAACTAAATTTTTATTTTTAGCAGATCTGATAATAACTGCTCCAACAGCTAAACCTATCGCAGTAACAAATCCTAAAATATCTCCATAAAAATTACCTAACTTCAAAGAGTCATAGAAAATATATATTATTGCTAAAAAAGTAATTATTATAGAAATCCAAGTTTTTTTATCAGGTGGTTCTCTTAGAAATATTGCTCCAAGAATAGCTGATAACATTGGGGCAGTCGCTATCATAACTAAGGTATTGGCAACATTTGTATTTTGAATAGAAACAACAAAAGTTATATTGGTTACACTAAATGTAATTACATAAAATATTCCATGATAACCACTAGTGAAAAGTATCTTAAAGAAATTTAACTTATAAATAATTAACATACCTAACAAAACTGTTATAAAAGGAATAATTCCCCTATAAAAAACTAAACCCCAAGTATCTACATTTGAAAGCCTTATAAATAGTGAGTCTGGTGTAATAAAGATTACCGCAACAAAGGCCAATAATGATCCCTTTTGTTGATCTGTAAGATTTTTCACGCTTTTAATTCTTTCCAGAAAGTTGATGCTAAATTTATTTTTGAAAGATCGTAGAAAGTTTTTAATCCAGTAGGTGATGTTACATTTATATCACCATTCAGTTGTTCATCTATGAAGTCAATTCCAGCAAAGAAAATTTTATCTTTTTTTAGATCTTTACTAATCAATTTTGATATTTTCATTTCTTTATTAGTTAATTTTACATTTATTGGCTTTGCACCTTTGCTTAAATTACTTAAAAAAGAGCCTTTTTTTGGAATTCTTGATATTGCGCCACAAACTTTACCATTTATCAAAAAAACTCTCTTATCCCCCTCTTTAATCTTAGGTAAATATTTTTGACATATAATATGATCGTGTTTTTTAATAAATTTTTGAAAAAATTTTAGATTAAACTTAGTAAATAAATGTATATTATTTCCACTATAGCTGTTGATAGGTTTAATAATCACTTTTTTATGTTTTTTAAAAAACTTTCTAATTTCATCAATATTTTGTGAAAAAATAGTATCTGGCATAAATTTTTGATATTTTGTGGAAAAAAGTTTTTCAGATACATTTCTTATTGCTGCTGGATCATTAATAACTTTTACTCTTTTTTTTATTTTATCTAAAATGAGAGTTGAACATATGTATTCTAAGTTAAACGGAGGATCTTGGCGAATAAGTAAATATTTACACTTAATTAGTTCTAGTTTTTGTTTTTTTAAAATTTGGAAAAATCTTTTTTTTTTATAATCAATTTTGATAAAAAATCCCTCAGCAACTACTTTAAAATTAATGATAGATAAATCTTTTGGATCATAATAGAAAATTTTATAATTTTTCTTTTGTATTTCATTGGCTAAAAAAATACTGGTATCTGTTCTAGGGTTAAGTTTAGAAGGATGATTTCCCTGGATAGCAATAATTTTATTTGTCATATAATTCAGTTAAATCTTCATCTTTAGAAAATTTAATAATCATATGATGTGCATTTGTAGTTTTATTATCAATCACTTTTTGTAGATGATTTAAAAATATGGTCTCATTTTTTCCACTTTTATTGATCATATCTCTCTTTTCTAATCCCTTTTTAGATAAACCTAATAATTCTGAAGACCAATATAGCAAGTCTTTACCCATAAGCTGGGTATTAAAACCTTTTTGTGGTGCTTCTAAATATGCATTCATAATTTTATCTTTATCCCAACTAGAAATTAATTCATAAACTTCATCTAAATTTCCATATAACATTCCAACATTAAATGCTGGACCCGCACATAGACAATCCCAACCACAAGTATCCATCGATCTTAATTCAATATATTTTTTAAGTCTATTCTCTGTAAAAATTGTACTTAAATGAGTTGATAAATCATTCTCATCAGGCAGACGATTATTTATTTCTTTAATATTTCCTGACATGAAATCACTAAAATTGTATCCTCTACCTGAAAAATAATTTTCTTTTTGTTTTATAAACAGAACTGGAAAATTAATCACAAAATCCGCATATTTTTCAAAATCAAAATTTTCTAGGAACAATTTAGGTAAACCACCTCGAGAAGTATTTTGCCATACTTTCGATCGGTATGATAAATAATTACTTTTTTTCTTCTCAACTATTGATGAATTAGCAAATAAAGCAATTGATATAGGTACCAGAGAATTAACTATCTTAAATTTTTTTTTAAAATCTTCTTCTGAACAGTAATCTAAGTTTAACTGTGTTCCACAGGTTCGATACATCATATCAAGACTTAATTCTCCCCCTAAAGGCATATCATTTGTCATTAGTTTGTATCTTTTTTTAGGGTTATTGGGGACCTCATCTAATTTTGATATTGGATCGAAACCTGCACTTACAATTTTAATATTAAGTTTTTTTGTGACCTGTTTTAATTCAAACAAGTAATCATAAGACTCTGCACATGCTTCATGAATATTAGTAAGTTTGTCACCAGATAATTCAATTTGATTACCTGGCTCAAGAGTAATATTTTTACCGCCCTTATTTAAAGCAATAATATTGTCGTTTTCTAATACAGGATTCCATCCAAACTCAAGTAGAGCTGAGAACATGCCCTTTATTTTTTGATAATCAATTCTCTTGTTATTATGGCTATTAAATAGAAATTTCTCATGCTCGATACCAATTTTAAATTCTTTTTTGTTTTTAATTCCAGACTTGAAATATTCAATTATTTGCTCTTTTTTTGTAATCATAGAAATAAATTTTATTTTTAATTATTCCTAAGAGAAGAATATGGTTTTCTAGAAAAAATTTTTTTTACAATTGGTTTGAAAAATTCCAATGGTAAAGATTCATATTTAGGATCAAAAGAATTTTGGTCATATTTTTCACAAAAATTTATTGTATCTTGATAGTATTTATGATCTTTATATTTATCTCTTCTGTTCTTATCACCACCTAAATGATGTGCATAATAATACATTTGAAATTCTCCATGCTTTTCAACTATCCAATGAGTTTTTTCTGATACATAGGGCTTTAAAATTGAAGCCGCATACTCAGAATGGTTCATTGGAGCTAATTCATCACCGATATCGTGTAACAGACAAGCTACAACCATCTCTTCACTTTCACCATTCCTATAAGCTCTCGTAGCGCTTTGAAGTGAATGTTCCAGTCTTGATACTTGGTACCCTTCTAAAGTTTCAGTTAGCCCAGACATAAATTTTAATATTCTATCAGCAGTTTTGCTGGCAAAATCTTTTTCATGTTTATCTAAAAAAAGATAATCTTCTTTAGTGCCATTTTTCATTTCAGTAAAACTTACTTTTTTCATTTAATTATTAGATGCAGTATTTAACAATGATAATTGTGTGATTTTACTATCACCAAGTTCATCGATAGGTTTAACAGGATACTCTCCCGTAAAATAATGATCAGTTAATTGAGGATAACTCTCATTTCTTCCATCAAAACCAATAGCGCGATACATTCCATTTACTGACAAAAATTTTAACGATTTTGCACCTATGTATTCACAGATTTCCGAGTTATTTTTATTAGCAGCAAGTAATTCTTTTTTAGTTGGTGTGTCAACTCCATAAAAATCAGGAAATTTTATTTCTGGACAGGCAATTCTAACATGAACCTCTTTTGCGCCAGCATCATATAACATTTTAACTATTTTATGAGATGTTGTGCCTCTTACTAGCGAGTCATCAACTAAAATTATTTTTTTGCCTTGAATAGTCGATTGATTAGCATTTAATTTTAGTTTGACACCTAAACTTCTAATTTTTTGACTTGGTTCAATAAAAGTTCTTCCGACATAATGATTTCTGACTAAACCAAGCTCAAATTTTACATTTAATGATTGTGCAAAACCTAAAGCAGCTGCATTTCCAGAATCTGGCACTGGTACAACAATATCAGCATCTATATCATTTTCTTTTGCAAGTTCTGAACCAAGATTTTTTCTATGTTCATAAGCAGTTTTTCCATCAAGCATACTATCTGGTCTTGCAAAATAAATATATTCAAAAACACAAGGCCTAACCTTTCTTGGTGGAAAGGGTTTAATGCTTTTTAATTCATTATTTTCAATTAAAACTATCTCACCATTTTCAACTTCTCGTATGAATTTTGCACCGATTATATCTAAAGCACATGTTTCAGATGCTAGGACATAGCTATTTTTTAATTTTCCAATAACCAAAGGTCTTATACCAAAAGGATCTCTAACACCTACTAATGATGTTTGAGTTAACATTACTAAAGCGTATCCACCTTGTATTTGAAAAATTGCATCAACAATTTTATCTATTGTTTTTGCACGTTTTGACTTAGCAATTAATTGAACTATTGTTTCGGTATCTGATGTTGTGTAAAAAATTGCACCTTCATCAACTAATTTTTTTCTTAAAGAAATAGAATTGGTTAAATTTCCATTATGAGCTACGCCGATCCCTCCAGCATTAGTATCAGCGAAGAAAGGCTGAATGTTTCTAAGAGTATTTTCACCTGTTGTGCTATATCTGTTATGTCCAATAGCATAATCCCCTTGAAGTTTTTTTAATATTTTCTCTTTATTAAAATTATCACCTACCAAACCAAATCTTTTTTCAGAAAAATATTGTTTACCATCAAAGGTAACTATACCACATCCTTCTTGACCTCTATGTTGTAGGGCATGAAGTCCTAAGGCAGTTAGTGCAGAAGCATCTTTGGTATTACTTATTCCAAATATTCCACACTCTTCTTTAAGCTTAGGATCAAATATTTTCAATTTTCTCCTTAGATTTTTGATATGTTTTTTCATCAGGAAATTTTTCTAATAAATAATTACTACCTTTTTCTAAATATGGAAAGATTAATGATTTACTCAAATTTACCGGCCATTTATCATGATTATATACAATGTGTACACCTGAGAAGATACATACAGAGATGATATAAGCTTTGATAAATCCAAAAAAGAATCCAAACGTCGTATCTAAACTTCCAAGGCCAGTGAATCGGACAGCTTTTCTGATGCCTCTGTTAATCATTAAAATTAAAAATATAACGATTACAAATATTGTTACGCCCAAAACTATATCTAGAACATACTCGTTATCAATTATACCCTTCAAATAAGGTTTTGCTCTTGGGAATATTATCAGTGTAATTATGTAGGCTAGCAACCATTTAGCCATTGACAGAATACTTAAAATAAAACCTCTTTTGTAACATCCAATTAATGTAAAAATTGTAATAACTAAATACACAATATCTAAAACGTTTGTAGTTTTATAAAAATCTACAACAAAATCTTGCATCTAGTTATTTATTAAACGGTTTGATCAGTAGTATTAAAGAGGGAAGCAACGTTAAAACTGAGATCATAGCAAACAACATTGCCAGTCCAGTAAAAACACCAAAATAAATTG
>CACKAY010000004.1:0-77614 GCA_902598265.1 uncultured Pelagibacteraceae bacterium | reverse complement strand
TTATTTGATTTTGGTAATTATTGGAGGATCTTTTTTTTCCACAAGTTCAGGATTGAGATTTATGAAGATTTATTCTTTATTTATATATTCAGTTAATCAAATTTTATCATTCAGCAGACCAAAAAATATATATAAGAATAAGTTATTTTTCTCTGAAGTTAATTTTGACTTTAATGAGATAAGTAAATATTTTTTATCAGTTCTCGTATTTATTTTATCACTTTCTATTTTAACAACATTATTGACTTTGAGTGAATTTAGCTTTGAAAATTCGTTTAAGTTATCTATTTTAACATTAATGAATACTGTCAATTCAAGTTCATATGGTTTAAGTGATTTAACTTTTTATAACCTTTCATATTTTACCAAATATTGTCTTATTTTTTTCATGATTGTTGGACGAATTGAGTTATTAACAATTTTGCTTCTTGTGAAAAAATTTCTTTTTAAAAATTAATTAATTATTGTATATGTAGTATGATTTTGCGCCCTTAGCTCAGCTGGATAGAGCATCGGTTTTCTAAACCGAGGGTCGTAGGTTCGAATCCTTCAGGGCGCGCCATTACTAGCACATTTTTGGTTAAAATTTATCTTGACTAGATTCTCAATTAATTTGAAATGAGATTAAATTTTCCTTGAACCCCTATTTTTATCATGCTTAAATTAAAAATATTCAAAAGTAATTTTGAATTATTTGTTAACAAATAAATAAACAATAGGAAGAAATATGTTTAAATACTTAAAACAATTAACTTCTTTAGTTGCTATGGTTGCTGTGTTGTTCACTTTTACAACAGAGTCTATGGCTGCTAAAAAATCTAAAACACTTAAAAACACTCAGAAAAAAGGGTTTGTAAGATGTGGAGTATCTCAAGGTCTTCCAGGATTTTCTAATGCTGATGCGGCAGGAAATTGGACTGGTGTTGACGTTGACGTATGTAGAGCTGTAGCTGCTGCAGTATTAGGTGATGCAAACAAAGTTAAGTTTACACCACTAAGTGCTAAAGAAAGATTTACTGCTTTAACTTCTGGTGAGATTGATATCTTATCAAGAAACACAACTTGGACTCTTTCTAGAGATGCTGATATCGGACTTACTTTCGTTGGAGTAAACTTCTACGATGGTCAAGGCTTCATGGTAAGAAAAAGCTCAGGTATCACTTCAACTAGCCAATTCAAAGATGGTATCTCAGCTTGTACAAATATTGGTACAACAACTGAGTTAAACATGAGAGACTTCTTTAATTCAAAAGGAATTTCTTATGAGCCAGTTGCATTTGAAAAAGCTGACGAAGTTGTTGCTGCTTACGATGCAGGTAGATGTGATACATACACTACTGATAAATCTGGTTTAGCTGCTCAAAGAACAAAAATGAAAAACCCTGATGAACACATTGTTCTACCAGAAACTATTTCTAAAGAACCTTTAGGACCAGTTGTTAGACAAGGTGATGCAGTTTGGGAAGATATCGTTAGATGGTCTTTGAACACTATGATCGAAGCTGAAGAATATGGTATTACTTCAGCAAATGCAGACATGATGAAAACTTCAGACAACCCAGCAATCAAAAGATTAGTTGGAGCTGAAGGTGAATTAGGTGCTGCTTTTGGTCTAGACAACGACTGGAGCTTAAGAATTATCAAGCAAGTTGGTAATTATGGTGAAAGTTATAAGAGAAACATAGCTGACACTGGAATTTTACCAGACAGAGGTCCAAACCAATTATGGACAAAAGGCGGAATACTTTACGTTCCACCTGCAAGATAATTGTAGTTTAAATTAATTAAAAAGGGCTAGATTTTTCTAGCCCTTTTTTTATAAACTCATATATTATCGCCAAAGTGAATTTTAAACTTAAAGATATAGTCCCACAATTAATTACAGTTTTAGCTGTAGTCTTAGTTTTCGGTTTTTTTACTTATAACGCCCAAATCAATATGGAAAATAGAGGTATTGATTTTGGTTATGGTTTTCTATCCCAAGAATCATCTTTTGATGTTCAGTTTTCACTTATTGAATATGACGGATCACACTCATATTTTAGAGCTTATTTAGTTGGTCTTTTAAATACAATTCTTGTTTCAGTCATTGGGATAATTATTGCAACAATTCTTGGAGTAATTGTTGGTATAGCAAGATTATCACCTAATTATCTAATTAATAAATTTGCTGCTTTCTATGTTGAGTTTTTTCGAAATATTCCATTACTACTTCAAATTTTCTTTTGGTATTTTGCTGCATTACGTGCTTTACCACTTCCACAAGATGCTGAAGCAATGTTTGGAGTTTTTTTTCTAACTATAAAAGGGTTATACGTCCCAGCATTTATTTGGCAAAATTTTAATATTTTCTTTTATTCAATTATAGCTGCAATTATAGCAATCATTGTTATACGAGCGCATGCCAAAAAAGTTCAGGAAAATCAAGGTAAACAAATTCCAGTTTTTTTAATTTCTATAGGACTGATATTTATTCTTCCACTTTTAAGTTTTTTAATTGGAGGCGTAAGACTTTCTTTTGAAGTTCCTGTTTTAAAACAATTGGCAACAACATCATTTATTTATGAGGGTGGAGTTAGCTTACCCCCAGAATTGATAGCATTAACATTATCTTTATCTTTATATACAGCAACATTTATCGCAGAATGTGTCAGAGCTGGAATTCAAGGTGTTGGTAAAGGTCAAAAAGAGGCAGCAGCATCAATTGGACTTACCCCTAATCAAGTACTTAAATTAGTAATTATGCCTCAAGCTTTGAGAATAATAATTCCGCCAACAACAAACCAATACTTAAATTTAACTAAAAATTCATCTTTAGCAGCTGCAATAGCTTATCCAGATTTAGTATTAGTTTTCGCCGGAACAGCGTTAATGCAAACAGGTAAGGCAATTGAAATAGTATCAATCACCATGTTTACTTATCTAACTTTGAGTATTTCGATCTCAATTTTAATGAACTGGTATAATAAGAAAATAGCTATTCAGGAGAAATAATGTCTAATATTAATTTTTTAAAACCTGATAGAACTAACCTTAATACCTTTTTGTATCTTGGTTCTTTTTTATTTTTTATTAGTATTTTAGATGTTTTTCTAAATTCTTTTTTTAGATTAAATTTAACTGGTTTTTTACCTAATTTTTTAAGTTTCTTATTACCTCTAATACTTGGTTTTGTTGGTCTTTATTTCATTCGAATAGAGTACAGCGGAATAAAAAATTTAGATCTTTTAAACAAACATATTAATACAAATAATTTTAACGCTGTTTTATCATTATTGATAATATTCATAATCATCAAATCTCTACCACCTATATTAAGCTGGTTTGTTATTGATGCCAGTTTTGCAGGAGATACAAAAGATGTTTGTACGGGTTCTGGCGCATGCTGGACGTATATTAAAGTTTGGCTGAGAAGATTTATGTATGGAATGTATCCAAATGCAGAACAATGGAGAATTAATTTATCATTTGTAGCTTTAGTATTACTCGGATCTGTTGGATACTTTGCGACTGATAAATTTAAGAAATATTTAACACTTTATTATGTAGTTATTTATCCTTTAATAGCTTTTTTGTTTATCTTCTTTTTTATTTCTGGTGGCCCTGTATTTTTTGACTTTTCTTATGGAATTATTGCTGCAATTTTATCTATCATTATTGGTTTTTTTATTCCAAGTAAATTTAAGTTTTATTACTTTTTAATAGTTCCTTTAGCGCTTTATGTAATTTTGAAATATTTTCTTTTTTTTGAGGAATACATTGAGCTTGGAAAATTAGATGGTTTAAATTGGGTTGAAACGGGTGCTTGGGGAGGTCTGTCGCTAACATTTATTATTTCTTTTTTCTGTCTTATTTTCTGTTTTCCAATTGGAATGGCTTTCGCTCTTGGCAGAAGATCAGAATTTCCATTAATTAGATATATATCAGTTGGCTTTATTGAATTCTGGAGAGGTGTTCCACTAATAACAGTTTTATTCATGTCTGCCGTAATGTTTCCAATGTTTTTACCAGAAGACTTTTTTATTGATAAATTAGTAAGAGCCATAATTGCAATTTCTTTATTTGAGGCTGCGTATGTTGCGGAAGTTATCAGAGGTGGCTTACAAGCTTTACCAAGAGGCCAATACGAAGCTGCGAAATCATTAGGTATGGGTTATTGGAAAATGCATATTTTCGTAATTTTACCTCAAGCTCTTAAACTAGTAATACCAGGAATAGCAAATACTTTCTTAGCATTAGTAAAAGACACTCCATTAATATTTGTTGTCGGATTATTAGAAATAGTTGGAATGTTAAATTTAGCTAAAACAAATCCGAAATGGTTAGGATTTGCTATGGAAGGGTATGTATTTGCTGCTATAATTTTCTGGATTATTTGTTATGCAATGAGTAAATATAGTTATAATCTAGAACAAAAATATAAAACCGATAGATAAAAATTTATGTCAGATAGTATTATCCAAATAAGTAATATGAATAAGTGGTTTGGTGATTTCCAAGTTTTAAAAGGAATAAATTTAGAAGTTAAACCAAAAGAAAAAATTGTTGTTTGTGGTCCTTCTGGATCAGGAAAGTCTACATTAATTCGATGTATTAATAGATTAGAAGAGCATCAAGAAGGTAATATTGTCGTGGATGGAACTGAATTAACAGAGGATACAAAAAATATTGAACAAATTAGAGCTGAAGTTGGAATGGTATTTCAACAATTTAATTTGTTTCCTCACTTATCTATTTTGGATAACTGCACATTAGCTCCTATTTGGGTTAAAAAAATGCCTAAAAAAGAGGCAGAAGAATTGGCATTAAAACATCTAGAAAGAGTGCAAATTCTTGATCAAGCACAAAAATATCCAGGACAATTATCTGGGGGACAACAACAAAGAGCTGCAATTGCAAGAGCTTTGTGTATGGAGCCAAAAATAATGCTTTTTGACGAACCTACATCTGCTTTAGATCCCGAAATGATTAAAGAAGTGCTAGATGTTATGGTAAATTTAGCAAAACAAGGAATGACTATGATTGTAGTTACACATGAAATGGGTTTTGCAAAAGAAGTTGCTGATCAAATGATATTTATGGATGAAGGAATGATAGTAGAAAAAGCTGATACCAAAGAATTTTTTGCTAATCCAAAGAGTGATAGAACCAAACTTTTCCTCAGCCAGATACTATAGTTCAAGCTAATTTCAAGAAATATTTCTCAAATTATAGCTGAAGTAATGCTTGACATATTTCCCCTAATACGGGTTTTTAGGTAAAAAAAATAAAAATTTATTGTTGCAGTAGGTATTAAAAACTAGTTCAATTAGTTTTTTAAAAAATTAAGAGGGGTCTTAATGGAAGATAATTTTAATAAGCATTTAGGCAATAAGCTTAAGCTTAGAAGACTAGCACTAGGTTTAACTCAAACTAAAGTAGCAAAAGCAATCAACGTCACATTTCAACAAATTCAAAAATACGAGAAAGGCACTAATGGGGTAAGTTCAATAAGATTATTACAATTATCGAACTATCTTAAAGTACCAATTAATTATTTTTTTGAAGATTTTTCAGAATATCTTATAAATTTAGAGAAATCACAAGAAGGTCATATGAATGTAAATTATAACTTTTTAGTGAAATTATATTCTGAACTAAATGCTGATCAAAAATTAAAGTTTAATAAATCATTACAGGTAGGAAGTAACAATATTTCAAAGGTTGGATAATTTTTGGCTCCTCGGGCAGGACTCGAACCTGCGACCAATTGATTAACAGTCAACTGCTCTACCAACTGAGCTACCGAGGAATATTAAAATCTCAACTTACTTTTTTTTTTCACTAAAACAAGATTTTTTTTGGAGGCAACGCCCGGAATCGAACCGGGATACAAGGATTTGCAATCCTCTGCGTAACCATTCCGCCACGTTGCCATATGTTTTAGAAGATAGCTACATTGAGTTTTATATAAAATATTTGCAATTAGTCTATTAAATAACGTTCCAATTTGATTATTGTTAATTTAGATTATTAAATTATAAACTAATAACACCCATGATAAGCGATAAATATATACATTCAAAAGTTGAAGATAAAATTTACGGTTATTGGGAGAAGAATAAATTATTTAAACCGCAAAAAAATTCAAAAAAATTTTCAATTGTAATTCCACCACCCAATGTAACTGGAAGTTTACATATGGGCCATGCTTTAAATAATTCAATTCAAGATTTATTAGTTCGTTATTATCGAATGAATAATTATGAAACTTTGTGGCAACCTGGAACTGATCATGCAGGTATAGCCACCCAAGCACTTGTTGAGAGAAAATTAGAAAAGGAAAATTTAAATAAAATTGACCTTGGTAGAGAAAAATTTATAGAAAAAGTATGGGAATGGAAAAATGAATATGGGGACATAATCATTAATCAACTAAAGAAATTAGGATGTTCATGTGATTGGTCAAGAAATGCATTCACTATGGATGAAAATTTATCAAAATCAGTCATTAAGGTTTTTGTAGAATTACATAAAAAAAAATTGATTTATAAAGCTGAAAAACTCGTGAATTGGGACACTGTTTTAAAAACCGCGATTTCAGATTTGGAAGTAGATCAAAGAGAGATGAATTCTAAGATTTACTATATTAGATACCCAATAGACAATTCTTCAGAATTTATCACTATTGCCACAACGAGACCTGAGACAATGCTAGGGGATACCGCGATTGCAGTAAATCCGAAGGATAAAAGATATAAAAAATATGTTGGCAAAACTGTCACAATACCAATCGTAGGTAGAAAAATAAAAATTATTAAAGATAATTATGCTGATCCAGAGCAAGGAACTGGAGCACTTAAGATCACGCCAGCACATGATTTTAATGACTATGATGTTGGTCAAAGAAATAAATTAGAAATAATTAATGTTTTTACGGAAGAAGGAAAAATAAATGAAAATGCTCCAAAAGATTATATCGGCTTAGATAGGTTTGATGCCCGTAAAAAAATATTAAATGAATTAAAAGAAAAAGATTTTTTTGTAAAAGAAGAAAATATCAAAAATAAAGTCCCATATGGTGATAGATCGAATTCAGTAATTGAACCTTTTTTAACAGAACAATGGTTTGTTGATGCAAAGAAATTAGCGATCAAAGCTAAAAAAATTGTTAAGACAAAAAAAACAAATTTCTTTCCAACTAACTGGTCTAAAACTTATTTTCAGTGGATGAATAATATTGAGCCATGGTGCATTTCACGACAATTATGGTGGGGACATCAAATACCAGCTTGGTATGGACCTGATCAAAAAATCTTTGTTGCGATCAATGAAAATGATGCAATTAAACAAGCAAAAAAATATTATAAAAAAGATGTAAAACTTACTAGAGATCCTGATGTTTTAGATACATGGTTTTCATCAGGATTATGGCCATTCGCAACTTTAGGTTGGCCTGATAAAAAAGATTACGTAAAGAAATTTTATCCAACAACAGTTTTAGTAACAGGTTTTGATATTATTTTTTTCTGGGTGGCTAGAATGATTATGTTTGGTATGGAGTTTTTAAACAAAGAACCCTTCAAAGATATTTATGTACACGCGCTAGTAAGAGATGAAAAAGGACAAAAAATGTCTAAGTCGAAAGGGAATGTTATTGATCCACTAGATCTAATTGAAAAATATAGCGCTGATGCATTACGTTTTACTTTACTTTCTATGGCGTCTCCAGGAACTGACGTTAAACTCTCAGAAGATAGAGTTAAAGGATATAGAAACTTTTTAAATAAATTATGGAATGCTAATAATTTTTTAATCACTAATAAATGTGATTTTAAAAAAACCAACAAAGTTCCAAAAATCTCATTAAATATCAATAAATGGATCTATTCGGAGTTAATAGAGACTAAAAATAAAATTCAAAAAAATATTGAAGATTATCGATTTGATGAGGCAGCAAAAAATGCTTATCAATTTGCATGGCACTCATATTGCGACTGGTATATTGAGCTGTCTAAAACAATTCTATACTCCGAGGATAAAAAGGCAAAAACAGAGGTAAAAGAAGTTTCTGCTTATGTTTTTAAGCAAATATTGGTTATGCTTCATCCTTTCATACCATTTGTAACCGAGGAAATATGGTTAAAGAACAAATTTGATGAGTCTAATAAAAATTTCCTTATGTATAAAAATTGGCCTTCTGGAAAAATTAAAAAAGACCAATCTCTTAAAGAAGTTGAAAAAATTATCAAAATTATCTCTGAATTAAGATCATTTAAAAATGAATTAAATGTCAGTCCTGGTTCATTTGTTGATGTTGCAATTAACAAAATTGCTAAAAAGAATAAATCATTAGTTAATAATAATGATGTTATTTTAAAAAAACTGGGTCGTATCAACAATTTTTTTGATAAAGAACAGGATAAACCCTCTGCTACACTTGTCATTTCCGGTGATATTTTTAAGATTTATTTTGATGAAAATGTTGATCTTAATTTGATTAAAGAAAACTTACAAAAACGTCAAAATAAATACCAAGACGAACTAGATAAGATTTCTCAACGATTATCTAACAAAGGCTTTACAGATAGAGCACCAAAAAATATTGTTGAACAAGAAAAAACTAACTATAGTAGTCTTAAAGATAATATCAAAAAAATATCTTTAACTATTGAGAGTTTATAATGCGGAAATTTAATAAAAAAAAATTACCTAGTAGACATACATCCTTAGGTCCAGATAGAGCACCTCATAGATCTTTTTATTATGCAATGGGTGAAACTGAAAAAGATGTATCAAAACCATTTATAGGAGTTGTATCAACTTGGAATGAAGCTGCTCCTTGCAATATTGCCCTTATGCGACAAGCGCAATCAGTGAAAAAGGGTGTGAGAGCATCAGGAGGGACACCAAGAGAATTTTGCACAATTACTGTTACTGATGGTATTGCCATGGGTCATGAAGGAATGAAATCGTCTTTAATTTCAAGAGAAGTCATAGCTGATAGTGCTGAATTAACTGTAAGAGGTCATTGTTATGATGCATTAGTAGGTATTGCAGGTTGTGATAAATCTTTACCAGGATTAATGATGTCCATGGTTAGATTAAATGTACCAAGTGTATTTATATATGGCGGCTCAATCCTTCCGGGAAAATATAAAGGTAAAGATGTAACTGTAGTTGATGTTTTTGAGGCGGTTGGAAAACATTCATCAGGTCAAATGTCTGCAAAAGAATTAAGAAAATTAGAATTAGTAGCGTGTCCTACAGCGGGTGCGTGTGGTGGTCAGTTTACAGCTAATACTATGGCATGTGTTTCAGAAGCAATAGGTTTAGCATTACCTTATTCTGCAGGAACACCAGCTCCTTATGAAGAGAGAGATAAATATGCAAAAGCAAGTGGCCGAATGGTTATGGAATTATTAGCAAAAAAAATTAAACCAAGAGATATCGTTACAAGAAAAGCATTAGAAAATGCCGCAACAATTGTTGCTGCAACTGGAGGTTCAACTAATGCAGCATTACATTTACCAGCAATTGCAAATGAAGCTGGAATAAAATTTGATCTAATGGATGTTGCAAAAATATTTAAAAGAACACCTTATCTTGCAGACTTAAAACCAGGTGGAAGATATGTTGCTAAAGATATGTGGTTAGCAGGTGGTGTACCGATGCTTTTAAAAACTCTTTATGATGGTGGATATATTCATGGAGATTGCATGACCGTTACAGGTAAAACTATGAAAGAAAATTTAAAAGGTATTAAATTTAATCCAAAACAAAAAGTTTTAAGAGCTTATAACAGACCATTATCACCAGATGGTGGAGTTGTAGGATTAAAAGGAAATTTAGCTCCAGAAGGTGCAATTGTAAAAATTGCTGGTCTAAAAAAATTACAATTTACTGGAAGAGCAAGATGTTTTGATAATGAAGAAAGTGCAATGAAAGCTGTTCAAAGTAGAAAATATAAAGATGGTGATGTGATAATTATTAGATACGAAGGCCCAGTTGGTGGACCAGGTATGAGAGAAATGCTTTCAACAACAGGTGCAATTTATGGTCAAGGAAAAGGCGAGAAAGTTGCTTTAATCACTGATGGAAGATTTTCTGGCGCAACAAGAGGATTTTGTGTTGGCCACGTAGGTCCAGAGGCAGCTTTAGGTGGACCGATTGCTCTTTTACGAAACGGTGATTTAATTGATATCGATGCTAAAAAAGGAACAATTAATGTTCGTTTAACAAGAGCACAATTAGCTTCAAGAAGAAGAAAATGGAAAGCTAAAAAATCTGATTTTGGCTCGGGAACTCTTTGGAAATATGCACAAACAGTTGGGCCAGCAAGTTTAGGAGCCCCAACTCATCCTGGTAAGAAAAAAGAAGTTAAGGAATATTCAAAAATTTAATGAAAATTCGCCCAGTTATTTTATGTGGTGGCGCTGGAACAAGACTTTGGCCAAAAGCTAAAAAACATCAAGCAAAACAATTTATTGATTTTGGTAATTGGACTTTATTAGGTAAAACTTTAGAAAGAGTTAAAGCATCTATATATGATGCACCAATTATAAGCACTAATGCAAAATATTTAAGACAAGTAAAACAACATTTAAAAAAATACAAAATAAGAAAATTCAAGATAGTTTTAGAGCCAGCAAAAAGAAATACTGCACCCGCTATATTAAGTACGGCTTTAATTAAAGACATTCCAAACGAACAACCATTAATGTTTTTGGCTGCTGATCATTTGATAGAAAAAGTTGGTTTATTCAATAAAGCTATCAAAAAAAATCAAAAGAAACTTACTCAAAACAATATCTTTATTTTTGGGATTAAACCCAAAATGCCCTCAAGTGAATTTGGTTATTTTTTAACAAAAAGTAACAAAGTAACTAGATTTGTAGAAAAACCCAAAAAGGCTAAAGCTAAACAAATAATTAGTAAAAAAGGTTATTGGAATTCTGGAATGTTTTATTTGAGAAAAGACTCAATAATAAATAATTTTAAGAAATACCAACCAAATATTTATCGAAATTGTAATAAAGCAGTATCAAAAGCAAAATATAAAAGTAATGTATATTATTTAAACAAACAATCTTTCACAAAAGCAAAAGCCAAGTCTTTTGACTATGCAATATTAGAAAAAACCAAAGATATAAATGCTATCAAATTAGATATTCCTTGGTCTGATTTAGGATCTTGGAAAGAAATCTGTAAGATGTACGGACGAAATAAAAGACATTATTTTAAAAAGAAGAATGTATTTCATAGACCTTGGGGTAGTTATGTAAATCTATTTAATGGTAAGGAATTCTTAATTAAAGAATTATATGTAAAACCAAAAGGTATATTAAGTCTTCAAAAACATCATCATAGAGCTGAACATTGGGTAGTTACTCATGGTGAACCTAAAATTACTTTAAATAAGAAATATTTCACTATGAAACCTGATGAAACTATTTTTATTCCACTAGGTGCAATCCATAGAATAGAAAATCCCTATAAAAAACCAGTTAAAATAATTGAAGCTCAAGTAGGCTCGATTTTAAAAGAAACAGATATAGTGAGATATCAAGATATTTATGGCAGAGTAAAATAATTATTTTACAAGAAAATTCACTTTTTTATTTGATAGATTTAAATGAATTTTTTTATATGAACCAAAATTATCTCCATCAATTTGAACAGGTATCAAATCATTTCCATCAATTGTAATATTTTGTGAATAAGTAGTAATAACATTTTTATTTTTACTTAAATCACCATTAAGAATTATTAAAAATATAGAATATAATAAATTGATCCTAGTTAAATCCTTAAATATATATGTGACTATTTTATTTTCAAAAATATTTGTTTTATTTATTTTATGATGTCCAGCGTAATATTTGGTATTTGAAGATAATATCCAGTCTGCTTGATAAAATTGTCCATCAAAAGTAACATTTAATTTTTTATTATTCATAAACAAGAAATATTGAAAACCTTTGATACCAAATATCACTTTTCCAAGAATTTTTTTAATTTTTGAATTAATTGAATGAACAATTTTTGCATCCCATCCTATACCAGCCATTAAAAAGAAATAATTCTCGTTAATTTTTACAAGATTAGAGGATTTATAATTATTAGAAATCAATACATTGACTATATCATCAATCTTTTTATTCATTGATAATTCAGCTTGCAATAAATTTGCAGTCCCAGCAGGTATATAGCCTATAGCAAAATCGTCTTTAAAATTAAAATCATTCTTTATTAATTCATTAATTGCAAAAGAAACAGATCCATCTCCACCAGCAACTATTAATCGATCATAATTTTTTTGATTAAAGTTTTTAAAAATTTTCTTAGCTTGATTTATCGTTTTGGTCTCAAAGTATTCTACTGAATTATTTTCTTTTAACTTAGATAAAACCCTATTTATGAATTTTGATTTTCTTCCAGAGGAAGAGTTTTGATTGTAAATTAAACAATACAACATAATTAATCCTTAAAAAATTTTTAACAAATTTGTAACATCTAAATGAGATAAGAAATACATGATTCGTGTTACAGTTGTATTAAAATATAGGCCTTTAAATGCCTAACATACTTAAATATAAAAGCATTTTTATTTCTGATGTGCATTTGGGTACCAAGGGTTGTCAGGCGAAAAAACTTTTAGAGTTTTTTAAAAACTCAAGATCTGAAAATCTTTATCTTGTAGGAGACATTATAGATGTCTGGGAAATGCAAAAAAGTTTTTTTTGGCCTCAAGAACATAATGATGTAATCCAAAAAATTTTAAGAAAAGCAAGACATGGCACTAAAGTTTTCTATATTATGGGCAACCATGATGAAATGTTAAGAAAATTTATTCCAATGAATTTTGGTGACATCCATATGGTTAATAGAGTTATTCATGAGACAAATGCTGGAAAAAAATATGTTGTTGTTCATGGTGATGCTTGGGATGGTGTTATGAAACATGCTAAATGGCTATCTAAACTTGGATCAATAGCTTACAATTTATTGTTACGAATAAATGTAATAATTAATTTCTTTAGAAGGTTGAGAGGAAAAGAATATTGGTCTCTTGCAAAATATTTAAAATATAAGGTTAAGAACGCCGTCAAATATATTGGTGAATATGAAAAAACACTCTCAGATTATGCAAAAAGAAAAAAATTTGATGGAATAATTTGTGGCCATATCCATCATGCTGAGGATAGAGATTTTAATGGGGTCAATTATTTAAATTGTGGAGACTGGGTAGAATCTTGCACTGCATTAGCCGAAAATTACGATGGTAGCTTTGAAATATTATATTGGGATAAAATAAGAGAACAATATTTAGACACTCAAGAAATAATTAAACCTATTAAAAATGAAGACTTAAAAAAAGCTTCGTAATTAATGAAAATTTTAATCGCAACAGATGCATATTTTCCACAAGTAAATGGTGTTGTAAGAACCTTGCATGAAACAGGTAAAATTTTAAAAGAACAAGGTCATAGAATAGAATATATCACACCAGAATTATTTTTAACTTTTCCGATGCCAAAATATAATGAAATTAGAATATCTATTAATGTTTGGCCAAGAGTTGGTAGCTTAATAAAGAAAATAAAACCTGATGCAATTCATATAGCTACTGAAGGTCCTATAGGGACTATGGCAAGAAGATATTGTTTGAAGAATAAACTAAAGTTTACCACAAGTTTTCATACAAGATTTGATAAATATCTTAAGCTTTACTTTCCTATTATACCTGCAAAATGGGCTGAAAAATTCTTAGCAAACTTTCATAACAAGGCTGAGAGAATCTTAGTAACAACAGAATCTATGAGAAAAGAATTAATCGATATAGGTATAGATAATAATAAAATGATTACTTGGACAAGAGGAGGCAATCATGGAGCTTTTAAGAGTCCGAAAAAAATTGATTTACCACATAAAAGACCGATTTGGATTTATGTTGGAAGAGTTGCAGTTGAAAAAAACATAAGAGCTTTTTTAGAATGTGATTTAGAGGGTACAAAAATGATAATAGGAAAGGGACCTGATTTAAAAAAATTAAAAAAAGAATTTCCTAAAGATATTTTTTTAGGAGAAAAAACAAACGGTGAATTAGCGTCTCATTTTGCATCTTCCGATGTTTTTGTATTTCCAAGTAAAACAGATACATTTGGAATTGTAGTTTGTGAGTCTTTAAATTGCGGAACACCTGTAGCTGCTTATCCTGTTCCAGGTCCTAAAGATATATTTGAGGGTTCCAAAATAAATTGTTTAGATAATGATCTTAAAGTTTCAGCTCATAAAGCTTTGAAAGTTAATAGAAATGATTGTCTTGAATTTGCAAAAAAATTCACTTGGGAAGAAACAGCAAAAATATTTTTTAACAATATTTCACCAAATCATTAGTTAATTTTTCCTTAATTTATTTGCATTAAAAAGTTTAATGATGCAAAATTAAGCCGTCTAAATTTATGGAATATTTCATCATTCTACTTATAGTTGTTATAATTTATCTCCTCTATTTACTTAATCAAAAAAAAAACAAATCAATAAATACTGCTACAATAATTAATAAAAGAGAGGAAAAAACCAAAAGAGTAATTATTGATGAACTTGAGGATCAGTTTTTTGCATTAAATAAATTTAACATAATTAAATATGCTAATCCAAGTGCATTAAAAAGATTTGGAAGTAATTTAATTGATAAAAACATATCCTCTGTAATTCGAAAACCAGAATTAATAGATAATATTGAAAAAGCTATTGTTGAAAATAAAACAAAAAATATTGACATTGAAATAGACCTCCCATCATATCAATTTTATAAAATTTATATTATTCCTGGTCCAACTCATTTATTTACTGAACCAGATTCTGTTGTGTTATTTTTAAAAGATTTTACTGAAATTACAAAAGCACAAAAATTTAAAACTGATTTTGTAGCAAATGTAAGCCATGAATTAAGAACACCTTTAATGGCAATCAAAGGATCACTAGAAACAATTGAGGGCCCAGCGTCTGATGATGAAAAGGCTAAAAAAAAATTTATGAAAATAATGACTGATCAATCAAATAGAATGGAAAATTTAATTAATGATCTTTTAATACTCACAAGAATTGAATTAGAAGAACACATAAGGCCAAACTCTTTAGTTGATATAAATGATCTTTTCAAAACAATCATCAGTAATTTTGAGATTGTTTTAAAAAGAAAGAAATTAAATATTAATTTATCTCTCGCCAATCCAACAGTTGTTATTGGAGATGAAAAAAAATTACAAACTGTTTTTTCTAATCTTTTAGATAATTCAATTAAGTATTCAAAGGAAAATAAGTCTATTTTTATATCAAGCAAAATTAGCGATGGTAAATTGTTAGAAAAAAATTTTATGATCAGTATTAAAGACGAAGGTGTTGGCATTCCTCAAAGATATATTTCTAGAATTACAGAAAGATTTTTTAGGGTAGATCTTGAACAAAGTAACAAGGTTGGTGGAACCGGTTTAGGATTAGCTATTGTTAAACATATAGTTACTCAACATCGTGGACACTATGAGATTCTAAGTGAGGAAAACCAAGGAACTGAAATTCAAATTTATTTACCAGCGAAAACTTAAATTTAAAAAATATTATATTGTAATAGTTTTAGAAGGTTTTTTTAACAATTCTTTACTTGATTAATGTTAATCTTTTAATTAATTTTTTATATGGTTAAAATATTTAAAAATATTTTGATTTTTGCTTTTTTATTAAGCTCTATAACAACAAGTGTTTTTTCTAAAGATATCACAACATTATTAAGAAATCAGCAACTTACAGTCTTTGATATTGGAATTTTTAGATTAGAGGCAGATTTGAAAACTTCATATCCTTCTATTAAAGATCATTTAGAAGTTACTGAAGCTGAATTTTATACAGACGTAGTTACCTCGTATTCTAAAAATTCAATTGATTTAATTGTTTCTGTTCCTATGAATAGAAATCTCAAGAAGGAAAATTATTTTTCAGATTCTTTTAGATGTAGGAATATTTTTAATTCTGTAAGAGATTTTTTATTGAGGAATGAAAATTTGAGTAATTATAGATATACTATGGCTACAAGCTATTTAACCTCTATATTTTCAACCCCAAGTTCATGGCCAAGCTGGAGATATGATGAAGAAATTAGAGAGGAATTAGTAAACTTAGTAAAACTAGAAATAACTTTACGTCCAACCAAAGAACTAGCTCTTAATGAACAGGTAAACCCTGTTTCATGTATTGGTGGCTTAGAAACTGATATTGATCAAATAATTATATCAAAAAAATACAACTAAAAAGTTACCTTTTTAACAAAAGTGTAACAATTCTGTAATATTAAAGATTCAATAAATTTATACGAGTCAATCATCTTTTAATTAATAAATAACGAAAGGATTAAAGATAATGAAAAAACTAACTATAGTAATTGCTTCTTTAGTTGCACTTTCAATTGCAACTGTTGCTCAAGCAAGAGATCAAATTAAGATAGTTGGTTCTTCTACAGTATTCCCTTATGCAACAGTTGTTGCTGAAAGATTTGGTGGTTCAGGATTTAAAACTCCTGTAATCGAGTCTACTGGTACTGGTGGCGGAGCTAAACTATTCTGTGCTGGTGTAGGTGAACAACATCCAGATATTACAAATGCATCAAGAGCTATGAAAGATAAAGAAAAAGCTCTATGTAAGAAAAATGGTGTTAATGATATCGTTGAGATCGTAATTGGTAACGATGGTATTACATTAGCTTACAGCAAAGATGCAAAACCAGTAAACTTTACTAAAGAACAATTATATTTAGCACTTGCTGCTCATACAGTTGTTGATGGTAAATTAGTTCCAAATATTTATAAAACTTGGGACCAAATTGACCCTAGCTTACCAAAACAAAAAATTTCAGTGATGATCCCACCAGGAACATCAGGAACTAGAGATGCTTGGAATTCTTTAGTAATGAAAAAAGGTATGACTAAAGAAGCTAAAGCTCTTTATAAAGCTGGTTTTGAAGCTGGAAATAAAAAATACAAAAAACCTCAAAAACTTTACAGAGAAGATGGTGCTGCTATTGAAGTTGGAGAAAACGATAGTTTAATCATCCAAAAGTTAACTCAAGATAAAGAAATGTTTGGTTTCTTTGGTTTCAGTTATTTCTTAGCTGCAAAAGATAAATTGCAAGCAGCAAGTATTGATGGTGGACAACCGTCATTAAAGTCTATTCAAGACTACAGTTATGCTGTTGCTAGACCTTTATTCTTCTACGTGAAAAAAGCACACGTTGGAGTAATTCCAGGCTTACATGAGTTTGTGAAAGAATTCACAACTAAGAAAGCTATTGGAAAAGGTGGTTACTTAGCAGACATTGGTTTAGTGCCATTAGACTCTAAGTTGTATAAAACAACTAGAACTAATGCTACGAAGCTAGTTGCTATGGGTAATTAATTATTCCTCAGTTAACAAATGATTAAAAAGGGGGTCTTTTTAGACCCCTTTTTTTTAAAAAAAGAGTAAAGTCCTCACTTAAGGAGATTCTGTGAACTTAATATTATTTACATTTATTGTTCTTCTAGGTTTCACAAGCTATTATTTTGGACGCAAAAAAGCATATACAATTCAATCTACAAAAAAAAGATTAACCGCATTACCACAATTTTATGGTTATTATCTTGCAATCTGGTGTGCAATACCAGCCTTTATAATTTTTTCATTATGGGCAATTTTTGAGCCCACAATTGTAAAACTATTAATCTTAAGTGATTATTCAAATCAAGGTTATCTTGATGATGAATTAAATTTATTATACGAAAAATCAAAAGCATTGTCTCGAGGGCAATTCACTGGAGAAATTACACCTTTTATTGAAGCTTCAGCTGAAAAATATTTAAGTCTTCGATCAATAGCTCAAAGTTCAAAAGTTGTTATAGTATTATCTGCAATTATTGCCTCTGTTGCTTATGCGTATAAAAGAATTTCATCTAATTCTAGAACAAGAGAACCAGTTGAAAAATTTTTGAACGCAGTTTTATTTACAGCTTCTTTAGCTGCAATATTAACTACTGTTGGAATAGTTTTCTCACTTATATTTCAAACTATAGATTTTTTTAAAGTAATTCCATTATTTGATTTTGTCTTTGGAACTCACTGGTATCCAGCAAAAGCTTTTGTTAGAGATTCTTCTGAGGCTTTAGATCCGACAATGTATTCAGATACTTTTGGAGCAGTCCCTATTTTTGCAGGTACTTTTTTTATTGCATTTATTGCTATGTGCGTTGCTATCCCAATTGGATTAATGAGTGGAATTTATTTAGCTGAATATGCATCAACTAAAGTTAGACAGTATGCAAAACCATTAATTGAAATTTTAGCTGGTATACCAACAGTTGTTTATGGTTTTTTTGCTGCCCTAACTGTTGGACCATTTTTGAAAGAATTAGGAACTTCAATGGGTCTTGAAGTTTCAGCTGAAAGTGCTTTAGCAGCAGGAGGGGTAATGGGTATTATGATTATACCATTTATTTCAAGTTTAAGTGACGATGTAATTACAAGTGTGCCTCAAAGTTTAAGAGATGGAAGTTACGCTATGGGAGCAACTAAATCAGAAACAATTAAGAGAGTTATTTTTCCCGCGGCATTGCCGGGGATAGTTGGATCTATTTTACTTGGTGTTTCAAGAGCTATTGGAGAAACAATGATAGTTGTTATGGCCTCTGGTTTAGCTGCTAATTTAACTTTAAATCCTTTAGAGTCTACTTCAACGATTACAGCTCAAATTGTAGTCATTCTAATTGGTGACCAAGCTTTTGGCGACCCAAAAACGCAAGCTGCTTTTGCTTTAGGTATGTCATTATTTTTAGTAACACTTTGTTTAAATATTGTGGCCTTGAGAGTAGTTAAAAAATATAGAGAAAAATATGAATAAAAATAAAGAACAATTATTAAATAAAAGATATAAAGCTGAACAGCGATTTCGCTTATACGGTCTGAGTGCAATTTTTATGGCACTTTTATTTTTAACAATCTTTATTTTTAAAATTTTTTCAACTGGCTATTCAGCTTTTCAAAAAACATGGCTTATTGTTCCAGTAACTTTCGATGCTGAATTAATGATGTTAGACCAAAATTCTTCTAAAGAAGATTTACAGGACGCTGATTATTACGATATAGCATTAAAATCAATGGCTGATTTAGATCCAAACGCCAATGAAGATCAAGAAAATGAATTGAAGAGAATGGTGTCTTATTTTTTTGAAAAAGAAATTAAAAATGAACTTTTAAATGACCCTAATTTAATAGGAAAAACAAAGGAAGTTTATCTAACTGCTTCAGATGATTTAGACCAAGTCTTTAAAGGAAATTATCCAAGAGATTTACCTGAAGACCAAAGAAGAGTAAGCGATTATCAATTAAAAATTTTTGATCAACTTGTTGCAAATGGTAAGGTTGAAAGTAAATTTAATATAAGTTTTTTTACAAATGCTGACTCAAGAGAAGCTGAGCTAGCTGGAATAGCCAGTTCATTTATGGGCTCAATTTTTTCTATACTTGTTTGTTTAATGATAGCTTTTCCTGTTGCGGTTCTAGCTGCAATCTATCTTGAAGAATTTGCCCCTAAAAATAGATTTACTGATTTTATTGAAGTTAATATAAACAACTTAGCAGCGGTTCCATCTATAGTTTTTGGTCTATTAGGGTTAGGAGTTTTATTGGCTATATTTCAATTACCAAGGTCTACCCCATTAGTTGGAGGTATCACTTTGTCCTTAATGACCCTACCAACAATAATTATAGCTGCTAGAGCATCTTTAAAAGCAGTTCCACCAAGTATAAGAGAGGCAGCACTTGCTATGGGAGCAAGTCGAATGCAAACCACAATGCATCATACAGTTCCTCTTTCTATGCCTGGCACGTTATCAGGAACAATAATTGGTTTAGCTCAAGCTTTAGGAGAAACTGCACCCTTAATTTTAATTGGAATGGTTGCTTTTGTTAACACGATACCTGGATCACCCATGGATCCTGCTGCAAGCTTACCAGTTCAAATTTATATTTGGGCTGAAAGTGCTGAAAGGGGATTTGTAGAAAAAGTTTCGGCATGTATAATGGTCTTACTTGGCTTTTTAATAATAATGAATTTATTTGCCCAAATAATAAGACATAAGTTTGAGAAAAAATGGAGTTAAAATGATAAAGATTAAAGCAAAAGATGTTGATGTTTTTTATGGAAAAAAACAAGCGCTCTTTAATATAAGTTTAGATATTGAGGAAAATCAAGTAACGGCATTAATTGGTCCATCTGGTTGTGGTAAATCAACTTTCCTAAGATGTCTTAATAGAATGAATGATGTAATTGATATCTGTAGTGTTAAAGGAGAAATTTTAATTAATGATTTTAATATCAATGATAAAAGTTGTGATGTCGTAAGACTAAGAGAAAAAATTGGTATGGTTTTTCAAAAACCCAATCCTTTCCCAAAAACTTTATATGAAAATGTATCTTACGGTCCAACAATTCATGGTATGGCTCAATCAAAACAAGAAATGGATGAAATTGTTGAAACTAGTTTGAAAAAGGCTGCATTATGGGAAGAGGTAAAAGATAGGTTGCATGAACCTGGAACTGGATTATCTGGAGGACAACAGCAAAGACTTTGTATTGCTAGAGCGATTTCTGTAAGACCTGAAGTTATATTAATGGATGAACCTTGTTCAGCATTAGATCCAATAGCAACAGCACAAATTGAAGAATTGATTGATGAGTTAAAAAAAGAGCACACAATAATAATTGTAACTCATTCTATGGCTCAAGCAGCACGTGTTTCTCAAAATACAGGTTTTTTTCATTTAGGACAATTGATTGAACATGGATCTACTGATAAAATATTTAAGAATCCTGATAATAAAAAAACGCAAGATTATATAACAGGGAGGTTTGGATAATGTCTGAAGCACCACATACAGTCAAATCTTACGAAGAAGAACTAAAAAATCTTAATGCTAATATAATTAAAATGGGAAGTGCATGTGAAGATTCTTTAGGTAAAGCAATTCAAGCCATCACAACAAGAGATAACAATATTGCAGAAGCTGTTATTCAAGAAGATGAAAAAATAGATAAATATGAGACTTTAATTGAACAGCAAGTTGTGAATTTAATTGCTTTAAGACAACCTATGGCAATTGATTTAAGAGAGACAGTAACGGCTTTGAAAATGTCTTCAGATTTAGAAAGAATAGGTGATTTAGCAAAAAATATATCCAAGAGAACACTTTTGCTTAACGAAAATCTTCCAAAGAACTTGGTAGACTCATTGAATAGAGTATCTACCAATGTTCAAAAACAATTAAAATCAACATTAGATGCTTATCTAGAAAGATCTGCGCCAATGGCAGTAAATGTTTGGGAAGGTGATGAGCAAATAGATGATCTAACAAATCTTTGTATGCAAGAAGTTATAAAATATCTTAAAGAAAATGAAAAAAATTTAGAAGATGGAACCCATTTATTGTTTGTAACTAAAAACATAGAGCGTATTGGTGATCATACTACAAATGTTGCAGAACAAGTTTATTATTTAGTTAAAGGCGAATATTTAGAAGGTGATAGACCCAAGGGAACAGAGCCAATTGTAACCGGAGAAAAATGATTTATGTCAGCTCATGTTTTCATAGCTGAAGATGAAGCATCAATTGTTAGTTTGTTAAAGTACAATCTTGAAAAAGAAGGTTATAAAGTCAGTCATTCAGAAAATGGAGAAGATGCTCTTAAACAAATAAAATTAAAACAGCCAGATTTAATATTAATGGATTGGATGTTACCAGAATTATCTGGTGTTGAAATTTGTAAAAACTTAAAAAAAGATAATAAGTTTAATGATATTCCTGTCATTATGTTAACTGCAAAAGGGGAGGAAGAAGACAAATTAAAAGCATTTGATACAGGTGCAGATGATTACGTAACTAAACCTTTTAGTCAAAAAGAATTGAATGCTAGAATTAAATCTTTATTGAGAAGATCTAAACCTCAATCATCATCAGACATTGTAGAATTTACTGATTTAAAAATAGATCGGATTACAAAAAGAGTTTATAGAAAAGATAAAGAAATTACTTTGGGTCCAACTGAATTTAAACTCTTAGATTTTTTTATCAAAAATCCAAAAAGAGTTTATTCAAGAGAACAACTCTTAAACAATGTTTGGGGAGAAAATATATATGTTGAGTCTAGAACAGTTGATGTTCATATTAGAAGATTAAGACAAGCAATTAACATACAAAATACAAAACCTTTAATTAGAACAGTAAGATCAGCTGGTTATTCTTTAGAATCTTGAAGATCTTTGGGTCTTATAAATTTTTTTAATACTCCCTTTTTCTCAACTTCATTCCAGGATTTAATATCAAACTCAATTTTTGCAAATGCTGCTGTTGGGAATTTATAATTCATTAGTTTAAAATTATTCGTATTATGATTTTTTGTAAGATTTCGTACTAAATTTTTCACTGATGGTTCATGGTTTATAATCAAAATTGATTTATATTCACTGGATATTTCTTTAATTTTTTTTACAATTGCATTCTCATCAACTAAATATAAATCTTTTGAAAAATTAACTTTTTTTGGCTTATTAATTTTCTTGGATAAAATTTGAAAAGTTTTTTTTGTTCTTTTTGATGATGAAATTAATGCATAATCAAATTCAAATTTTTTTTTAACAAAAAATTCACAAATCATTTTTGCATTTTTCTTGCCTCTTTTAGTAAGTGGTCTATCAAAATCATTAATACTTAAATCATCCCAACTAGATTTTGCGTGTCTCATGACGTATAATTGATACATAAAATCTAAATATATGACTGCTTTAAAAAAACAACATAAAGAAGAGTTGAAATCTAAATATATAAATAGAGAGCTTTCTTGGTTAAAATTCAACGATAGAGTACTTTTAGAGGCGCAAAATATCGAAAATCCTCTTTATGAAAGAGTAAAGTTTTTATCAATTGCTGGATCTAATCTAGATGAATTTTTTATGGTCCGTGTAGCTGGGTTATATAGTCAAATAAAACAAGAAGTTGACTCACTAAGCTCTGATGGTTTGACACCTGAAGAGCAAATGGATGAGGTAGTGCTTGAAACTAAGAATCTATTAAAAAAACAGAACAAAATTTTTATTCAACTGATTATGGAATTAAAAAAAAATAATATCAATTTAGTTAAACCAGTTAATTTAAATACTAAGGACAAAAAAAAACTTTTAGAAATATTTAAAGAAGAGATTTACCCTTTATTAACACCATCAGCAATTGATCCTGCACATCCATTTCCATTTATAATCAATCAAGGAAGAGCAATTGTAATGAAGTTAAGAAAAAAAAATAAAAAAAGGATTTTAAACTCAATAATAGTAATACCAAAAGCATTATCTAGATTTATTGAAATTGAGTCTTCAAAAAATCATAAGAAATTTGTGATTCTAGATGATGTAATAAGTTTTTTTGCTAATGAAATTTTTCCAGATCATGATTTAGAAAAGAAAATGATTTTTAGAGTAATAAGAGACAGCGATGTAGAGATTCAAGAGGAAGCAGAAGATTTGGTTAGATCTTTTGAATTGGCCTTAAAAAGACGTAGAACGGGTGATATTGTTCGTTTAGAGGTTCTTGAAAATAGTGATAACGAATTGATAAGATTTATAATTAATAAATTAGATATAAATCCTGACTATATTTATGATGTTGCTGGCCTTGTTGGAATTCAAGATATAGATCAAATATGTAAAGTAAAAAATCCAAAATTAAGATTTAAACATTTTACACCTAGAGAAGTTGAAAGATTAAAAGAATATAATGATAATTTTTTTGAAACTATTAAAAAGAAAGATTTAGTTGTTCATCATCCTTTTGAAACATTTGACTCAGTAATTGAATTTTTAAACCAAGCAGCAAATGATAAAAAAGTTATAGCTATAAAACAAACTCTATATAGAACAACTCTAGACTCACCTATTGTTAAAGCTTTAATAACAGCTGCAGAAAACGGAAAAACAGTTACCGCTTTAATTGAAATTAAAGCTAGATTTGATGAGGAAGCTAATATTCAACTATCAAGAAGTTTAGAAAAAGTAGGTGTTCAAATTGTTTATGGTTTTGCTAAATATAAAACTCATGCAAAATCATCATTAGTTTTAAGAAGAGAACAGGGTAAAATACAAACTTATTTTCATTTAGGAACTGGCAATTATCATCCAGTAAATGCTAAAATTTATACTGATTTGTCTTTATTTAGTTGTGATAAGAAAATGGCATCAGATGTTGAAAAGTTTTTCAATTATGTAACAGGATACGCAAAACCAAAAAATTTAAATAAAATTTCTATTTCGCCAGTAAATATGAGGCAAACCTTAAATGAAAATATTGATGCTGAAATTAAAAATTCTAAAAATGGAAAATTTGCAGCTATTTGGGCAAAAATGAACTCTTTAGTAGATCCAGAAATTATTGATAAATTTTATGAAGCTTCGAATGCTGGTGTAAAAATTCATTTATTTGTAAGGGGTGTTTGTTGTTTAAGACCAGGAGTAAAAGATAGATCAGAAAACATATTTGTAAAAAGTATCATAGGAAGATTTTTAGAGCATTCTAGAATTTATTGTTTTAGTAATGGTACAAAAAAAATGCCTAATAGAAATGCAAAAGTATATATTTCGTCAGCTGATTTAATGCCGAGAAATTTAAATCGAAGGGTAGAACTTCTAGTCCCAATTGAAAATGAGACTGTTCATGAACAGATCTTAGATCAAATAATGTTGGCAAATTATCTTGATACTAATCAGAGCTGGGAACTTGAAGCTGATGGTAATTATAAAAAAATTAAATATAGTAAGAGCGATTCCTTTTCAGCTCATGAATATTTTATGAATAATCCGAGCTTATCTGGAAGAGGTAAAGCTAAACTAAGAATGCAGCCTAAACAACTGCACTTAAGATTGATTAAAAGTGGAAGTAATTAAAAGTAAAAATAGTTTAAAATTAAATCAGGCTAAATTAGCTATAATAGACATTGGATCAAACTCTATAAGAATGCTAATTTATGAAGATTTCAGTTCTTCTCGTGTGCCTTTTTTTAATGAAAAAGCAGTTTGTGAACTTGGAAAAAATTTAGATAAATCGAAAAAACTTCACAGATCTGGTACTGAATATGCTTTAAAAGTTTTAAAAAGATTTTCTGAAATTTTAAATGTTTCAAAAATCACAAATCTAAAGATTATTGCAACAGCAGTTATAAGAGAAGCAACTGATACAAAACCTTTTATTGATGAAGTTGAAAAACTTTTTAAAACTAAGATTAATATATTATCAGGCGAAGAAGAAGCTAAATGCACAGCTGAGGGAGTAAAAATAGGTTTTGAAAATGTTGATGGATTAGTTGCTGACCTTGGTGGTGGTAGTTTGGAGTTAGCCCGAGTTGAAAACAATATAGTAACCAATAAAACCTCATTACCTGTTGGTGTTTTAAGATTAATGAATAATCCTATAGTTAAAAAAAGAAATTTAGCAAAATATATTAAAAAATTATTAAGAGATGAAAAATGGCTCTCAAAAAAGAAATTTAATAATTTATATTTAGTAGGAGGTACTTGGCGTGCATTATTTAAATTACATCTTTTTCAAAATAATCATCCAGTACACATAATTCATCAATATAGTATTGATAATAATGTTTTATCTAAGTTTGTTGAAAAAATTTCTTCTTTTAATAAATCCAAACTTAAAACAGTTGAGTATATTTCAAAATCTAGAACACCATATTTACCTTATAGCTGTATTATACTTGATGAAATTATGAAAGTTTCAAATCCAAAAAAAATTATTTGTTCTATCAGTGGTTTGCGTGAAGGATCTTTATCAATTGACCATTTTAAAGATGTAAAAGAATCTGAAATTTTTTACAAAGCAATTGAGAAGGTTGCGCAAAAAAGAGGTGATTTAGGGTCAAATTATAAAAAATATTATGATTTTATTCATCCAGTTTTTGAAGGTAATGAGCACTTTAATAAGAAATTATTATATCTGGCATGTGTATTAAGTCATATGGATTGGGGATTGGGAGCATTTCAAAAAGCTGAATTGGTATTTCAAGAAACGATAAATACTCCTTTACTTAGATTGACTCATAAAGAAAGAATACAATTAGCTTTGTCATGCTATTGGCGGTACTGTAGTATCAAGTATAATCCAAAGATCGAGTATTTAACTTTTTTGAATAATAATGAAATTTTTTCAAGCAAACAAGTTGGTGCAGCATTGAGATTTTCACAATCATTGACCTCGATATCTACGATATTTCTTGAAGAGTTTAAATTGTATAAAAGAGGTAATGCTGTATTTTTAAAAATTCCATCACAACATCAAGAAATAATCTCAAAACAAGTTACCAAAAGATTTAAAGCTCTTGCTAGAGAATTATTTTTAGAGCCAAGAGTAATTTATTCAAATAATTCAAAATAAACTTAAATTAATTAAACTTTAATAATAAGTAAATATTTCTGTAACTTAATCTTTTTAAGATAATTTACAAAATTTAAATATTCATTATTTTTTCCCCTGTTTAAATTTTGTTAATTAGCTTCTTTCTTCCTTCTCATTTAAGAGAAGGAAGAAAGACAATTTGGAATTAATTATTTATAGATGCAGGAGACTGCTCTGCATTCTTCTTAGCAAGTTTTTTTGCTTTTTTTTCAGCAACCTTTTTTTCTAGACCAGCAATTTTAATATTAAGGCTTGATAATTTTTTTTCTTTAGCTGTAATTTTATTTTTAAGTTTATCAATTGATTTTAATATTTTTGTTTTTTTCTTTTCATTCTTTTTTAGTTTTTTTCTCATTACTGCCTCCGAATTATTTGATACTTAATTTAATCATATAATCCTAAAATAAAAAGGATATTTTGTTACAACCTATAGTTTATAGTTTTTTAAGACCTGTTATTAAATAAAAAAACATTGCTATATGAGAACTATTATTGAATTTTTGATTTAATATTAATTTAAATATCTCTCTTTGATTAAAAAGATGAATTCTAATACCTTGTTCTGGTTTCGAAATTTTAATTAAGTCTTCTGTGTAATAACCAGTAATTTTAGTAGTTAGTCTTCCAGGTTCAGTATAAAAAGTTATTATTTTACTCAATTTTGATCTTGATCTATATCCTGTTTCTTCTCTTAATTCCTTATATGCTGATTGCAGAGTTGTTTCCTTTTTTTCCACTATGCCAGAAGGAAACTCGTAATTAATTTTATTAATTGGAACTCTTTTTTGGGAAACTACTACATATTTGTCTTTAATCTTAGGTATTACTAATGAAAGATTAGAAGTTTTAAGATAATGATAAAACTCTTTTTTTTTAAATTTTTTGTTAATTAAACTTATTCGATTGGTAAGTTTTATATTTTTCAATTTTTTTCTAAAAATAACTTTTTAACAATAAGTACAGCAATTAACATTCCAATAAGCTCAGCTAAAATATAATAAGGAGTATTTAAATAACTAATACCAGTAAAAGACTCTGTAAATGTTCTAGCAATAGCAACAGCTGGATTTGCAAAAGAGGTTGAGGAAGTAAACCAATAACCTGCAGTAATGTAAAGCCCAACACTAGCAGCAACAGCAATTTTACCTGACTTCATTGAACCAAAAATTATTGTTATAAGCCCTAATGTTGCTATTACCTCAGATGTGAATATGTAAATCCCATCTCTTGACTTAGTAGATAATTCATAAATCTCATGTTCAAAAAAGAAATTAGCTAAACCAACACCAATTAAGCAACCAACTAATTGAGCAATAATATAAAAGGGTAATAGTTTCTTTTTTAATTTACCTGTTATTGTCATTGCGATACTTACAAATGGATTAAAGTGAGCTCCTGATACATCAGCAAATACTGTAATGAGCACAAATAAACCTGCTCCTGTTGCTATAGTATTAGCTATTAACATCACAGCAACATCATTAGTTAAGTTTTCAGCCATTAAACCTGAACCAACAATAATCATTACTAAAAAACAACTGCCTAATAATTCAGCAAGAAAATAGCGGCTTTTATTTTTCATAAAGCAGTTCCTTTATTCTTTTATGAATATTATTGTAAACTTTTTCTATTATTTCATCTTTTTTATTTAAGTCGTTTGTTTCATTAAGTAATTTAACAGGATCCTCTATATCCCAATGAATTATCTGATCTTTATTTGGCCAAATAGGACAGACTTCGTTATTGGCATTATTACAAACTGTAATAATATAATCCATTTTAATTTGACCATTAATAAACTCATTAAAATTTTTAGATCTATAATTTGAAAGATCATAATGTTTTGACAACAAATAATTCTTCACATCATCATTTATTTTTCCTGTTGGATTACTCCCGGCACTAAAACCTTTGTACAAATCGTCATACTCATTATTTATAATACTTTCAGCAATAATACTTCTTGCTGAATTACCTGTGCAAACAAACAATATATTCTTCATCTAAAAAATAATCTTATAAACTCCAATAACAAATAATGGAATTTGTAATCCAAAGTTTGTTAGTATCGCTTTATCTTTGCTCATAAATCCAGCTATAGTCCATCCAACAACTCCTAATCCATGAAAATATATATTTAATGGATATATATTTAAATTTGTAAGAAGTATTCCTACTAAAACTAGAAACGTACTGATCCACTTTAGATATTTTTTTATAAACATAAAATCCCCTTCCGTTGTTATTATTTCAGTTATGTTAAGAATTTATTACAGTTTATAGGAAAAATAATTTTATTTTGTGTCTTCCCAATCAAATCTTGGAAAAGAATCAAAAATTTTAAATATGCCATCCGACCATTGATCACAGACCTTAGAATATTCAGTATCAGTGATATTTAAGCATTTTTGTGAGGCAATTTTATATTCATCTTTTTTATAGACAGCAAAATCAATAGGAGGGCCAACTGTTAAATCACTTTTTAATGTTGAGTCCATTGAAATTAGAGCACAACGTGATGCATCACCAATAGATACGCTAGGTTTTATAACTCTATCTAAAATAGGTTTACCGTATTTTACTTCTCCAATAACTAGATAAGGTTTGCTATCAGCTGGTTTAATATAATTTCCTTGAGAGTACACTAAATACAATTCTAAAGGTTGACCTTTGATCTGACCACCAACTAAAAATGACGAACCTAATAAAACAGTATCTGTGTTTATTCCCCTAGGTGCTGAATGTTCAATATTTAATGATCCAATGTAGGATGCAATTTGATCAAAATCTTTACAGGTATTTAAATTCATTGTTCCACTTTCGCCTTTAAGGTCTTTTTCAATAGACTTATATACTGCTTGAGATGTACCTAAGTTTCCAGAGGTAACTATAATGACACTTCTATCACCAACATCATGAACAAACATTTTTGAGTATATATTGACATTATCTAACCCTGCATTTGTTCTAGAGTCTGAGGCAAAAACTATTCCGTCTTGAGCTTTAATGCCAACACAATAAGTCATAAGTACTATTAATATTTATTAATTAATTAACATATAATTAAATTCAAGCATAGCTGATATAACTATATCGCAATTGATTGTTTAATCTAATTATTAAACAATCTTATAATGAGCGGTAAACTCTGGGATAATTATAATGCAACAAAAGCATACGACGGCTATTTTACTAATGAAAATAAACTAAGAAAACATGCTGTTATAATTTCAAATATTTTAGAAAGATACGGTAAAGAAAAACTTCAAGAAATAGAAAAAAATTGTCAAAGCACAATAAGTGCTAGAGGAATTAATTTTAGAGTTTATGCTGCTAATAACAGAGCAGAGGAAAAGAAATGGCCGTTAGATATTATTCCAAGAATAATTCCTAAATCACAATGGAATAAGGTGACCAAAGGTTTAAAGCAAAGAGTAAAGGCTTTAAATTTATTTATTGACGATGTCTATAATCAAAAGAAAATTTTTAAAGATAACGTTATTCCTCGAGAAATTATATTTAATTCACCTTACTATGTAAAAGAATGTGAAGGGTTTTCACCTAAATATAAATCTTGGGCAAACATATCTGGAGTAGATTTAATCAGAAATAAAAACGGAGATTATCTAGTTTTAGAGGATAATTTAAGAGTGCCATCTGGGGTTTCTTATATGCTTGAGAACAGAATGGTAATGAGAGATGTTTTTCCTGAACTTTTTACGAGATATAAAGTTGCATCAATACATCAATACACCAACAAACTTTTTAATTGTATGAATGAATGTATTCCTAAAAAAACTGCTCATCCACATATGGTAGTTTTGACACCAGGTATTTATAATTCTGCTTACTTTGAACATTCTTTTTTAGCAGAGCAAATGGGAATTGCATTGGTAGAGGGAAAAGATTTATTTGTTGAAAATGATAATGTTTATATGAAAACTGTAAAAGGTCCTTTGAAAGTTGATTGCATATACAGAAGATTAGACGATAATTTCTTAGATCCCAAAGCTTTTAATAAAGATTCTCTAATTGGTGTTCCTGGATTATTCAAATGCTGGTTAAAAAAAAATGTAGGTATAATTAATGCTATTGGTACAGGTGTTGCTGACGATAAGGTAGTTTATTCATATGTAAATAAGATGATAGTTTATTATTTAGGCGAACAACCTATTTTAAATCAAGTTGAGACATATTTGTGTCATGACGAAAGTCAAAAAAAGTATGTTTTAGAAAATTTATCTAAACTAGTAGTTAAACCTGCAAATGCTTCAGGTGGTTATGGAATTATGATAGGTCCTAAAGCCTCAACTAAAGAAAGAGAGGAAGTCGCAGAAAAAATTAAAAAGTGTCCTCGAGAATATATTGCGCAACCTCTAGAAACTTTGTCTACTGCTCCAACAATTACTGATAAAGATATAGAACCAAGGCATTTAGACTTAAGACCATTTGTCCTAAGTGGCAAAACCAATTATGTTACAACTGGTGGACTGACTAGAGTTGCACTCAGAAAAGGAAGTACTATTGTCAATAGTTCCCAAGGTGGTGGTTCAAAAGACACTTTGATTGTTGAATAGAAGTATTTTATTTAACTTTACATTTTTTACATAATCCAAAAAATTCAAGATTATATTTAATGTATTTCATGCCATCTTTATCCTTAAAATTAGCTAAGTATTTGGAAAGACCTGCACTACTTATTTCTGTTACTTTCTCACAAATCTCACAGATAGAAAACGCTGTAGCTTTAGCCACTCGACAGCTTGAATTGTGACACGCAATAAATGCATTTCGACTCTCTATTTTGTGAATTTTTCCTATTTCCACTAGCTTATCTAACGCCCGATAAACTTGTAGGGGAGCTTTAATACCTTTTTTTTGAACATTATAAAGTATCGTGTAAGCTTTAAGTGGCTCAGGTGATTTGTCAATTAAATCAAAAATAATTTGCTGATTTTTTGAGAGGTTTTGCATTTTTCCCATTTTACCAGTTCCTCACTAATTTTTCAATTTAATTGATTGTTTAATTTTGAATAATGAAAGTATAAATAATAATAAGGCAGCGGTTATAATTGATGGACCTGAGGATGTATTAAATTCTAAAGATGTGAACAGACCTATAATGACAGACAATAATCCTCCTATAATTGAATAAATAACCATACTTTGTGGACTTGATGATAAATTTCTAGCCATTGCGGCAGGTATAATTAACATCCCTGTTATTAATAACAATCCTACCATTTTTATTGAAATCGCAATAATTGCTGCCATTAGGATTGTAAATATTGCTTTAGCTCTATCAGGGTTCAGACCTTCAGCTTCTGCTAGTTCATAATTTACCGTTGAGGCAAATAAAGATTTCCAAATGAATTTTAAAGTTAATAAAATCAATGCACCTCCTATCCAGATAATTAACAAGTCGTCTACTGAAACTGCTAAAATATCTCCAAATAATAATCCCATAATATCAAACCTGATAAATGTTAAAAAACCAATCACAACAAGTCCCACCGCAAGAGATGAATGAGCTAGAAGACCCAATAAAGCATCACCTGGTAAATTCGTTTTTTTTTGAAGTTGAATCAAAATTAAAGCTATCATTGAGGAAATAACAAATACTGAAATAGCAATATTAAATTCCATAGTAAAAGCTAATGTCACCCCCAATAGAGCAGAGTGAGCCAAGGTGTCACCAAAATAAGACAATCTTCTCCATATAACAAAGCAACCAAGAGGTCCTGTTACAAAAGCAACTCCTATTCCTGCAACCAAAGCTCTTATAAAAAAATCATCAAACATCTAATTTTTTTTAATTTCACCTTCATTTGTATGAATATGGTCATGCTTATGCTCATATCTAGACAATATTTGAGAAGCTTGTTCTCCAAATAAGGCTTTATACTCATTGTTTTTTGCAACATCCATTGGAGATCCTGAGCAACAAACATGGCCGTTTAAACAAACAACAAAGTCTGTTGCACTCATAACTGTATGTAAGTCGTGTGAAATTAATAAGATCCCACAACTTAATTCATCAGAAATTTTCTTAATCAGTTCATATAAAGCTATTTCACCAGTAAAATCTACTCCTTGTACTGGTTCATCAAGCACTAATAGATCAGGTTTTTTTGATATAGCTCTAGCAAGTAGTACTCTTTGAAATTCACCACCTGATAAATCTCCTAGATTCTTGTCTTTCAGATGAATGACGCCAGTTAAAGATAGAGCTTCATCTATTGTCTCTTTATTAAGACTTTCTGTTAATATCATGAAATCATTTACTCTTAGCGGTAACGTCCAATCAATTGAAATTTTCTGTGGTACATATCCAACTTTGTTGGTATATTTTTCAACTGAACCATCGATCTTTTTGTAAATACCTAAAGCAATTTTAGCTGTTGTGCTTTTTCCTGATCCATTTGGACCTATGAGAGTAACTATTTTTCTTTTTTCAACTTGTAGTGAAACACCTTTAACTAGCCATTTGTTATTCAATTGTAAACCAGCGTTATTTAATTTTACCAATATATTTTGATCAGTGCTCATTTTTTTTCTTGACTAATAAGTGTTATATTATAACATCTTGTTATATTATAACAATTTAAATATAAAACATATGAAAAACCTAAAAAAATTACCATTAATTCTATCACTATTATCATTCTTAACAGTTTTTGTACCAGCTAATGCTGAAATTAAAGTAGTTGCAGCAATAAAACCAATCCATTCTCTTGCAAGTTATTTAATGGATGGTGTTGCTAAACCAGATTTAATTGTTGATGGTTATGCTTCCCCACATGGATTTGCACTTAAGCCATCACACGCAAAAATGATACAAAATGCTGATATTATATTTTGGGTTGGTGAGGATATCGAAACCTTTTTAGAGAAACCATTAAAAACAATTGCAAAAGATGCTGAAAAAATCGAATTAATGGAAATTAAAGGTTTAACTAAACTTAAATTTAGAGAAAGAAATATTTTTGAAGGTCATGATGATCATGGTCATAAGGAAGATGATCATGACGATCATGCTAAGAAAGAAGATGATCATGATGACCACGACCATGATAAAAAAGAGAAGGAACATGGTCATGATGAACACGATCATGATAAAAAAGGTCATAAAAAAGATGATCACGATGACCATGGACACGAGGGACATGCTCACGGAGAGTTTGATCCACACATATGGCTTGATCCGATGAATGCAAAAATAATTTTAAGTGAAATGGCAGAACACTTAATTGAAAATGATCCAAAAAATGAGGCAAAATATAAAGCAAATTTAAAAAACGCTCATAAAGATTTAGATAAACTAACTAAGAAAGTTAAATCTGAATTAAACAAAGAATTCAAATCAATAGTTTTTCACGATGCCTATCAATACTTTGAAAAAAGATTTGGGATAAATATTCTTGGGGCATTTACAGTGAACACTGATGTTATGCCAGGTGCTGAACAATTAGCTGAAATCAGAGAGGTAATTGAGCATGATAAAGTTAGTTGTATATTTTCAGAGCCTCAATTTAATCCCAATATTATTAAAGCTGTAGCAAAAGATACTAATGTTGCAACAGGTGTAATCGATCCATTAGGAGCTACACTTGATCCAGGTAAGGATTTATATTTTGATTTAATTGGCAATATGTCAAAATCTTTCAAAGGTTGTTAATTAGAAATTGATCTTTAGTTATAAATAATATCTAATAATGGGATGAGTACAGTTTCCCTTACATTAGATGAAATTTTTGATTTAGCCAAAAAAACTTTATTAGCTAATGGTTGTGATGATGAAACAGCTTCTATTCTGTCTGACCTGATTAGAAATGCCGAACGGGATGGATCTTTATCTCATGGTTTGTTTAGGTTACCTGCATATGTAAGTGGTTTAAAAAGTGGAAAAATTAATGGTAAAGGAAAGCCTGAAATTAAAAAAATTTCTTCATCAGTTATAAAAGTTCAAGGGAATAATTGTTTAGCCCCAGTAGTTTTAAATAAAGGGTTGCCTGAATTAGCTAAGGCCGCAAAAGAAAATGGCGTAGCAGTGCTCGCAATAAATAATTCTCATCATATGGCAGCGATGTGGCCTGAAACAGAAAAGTTAGCAGAAGAAGGTTTGGTTGCTTTTGCATGCACATCATACAAACCTGCTGTAGCACCTGCTGGTGCAATCAAACCATTGTTTGGGACCAATCCAATTTCTTTTGCTTGGCCGCGACCTGGTAAAACTCCAGTCGTTTATGATATGGCCACAGCATCAATGGCAATGGGAGAAGTCCAAGTTGCTAAAAGAGAAGGGCACAAGGTTCCACTTGGAACTGGTTTAACTAAAGATGGTAAAGAGACTACTGATCCAGGTGCAATTGCAGATGGTGGTGTATTACTTCCTTTTGGCAGCTATAAGGGTTCAGCAATAGCTATGATGGTTGAGTTAATGGCTGGTGCTTTGGTTGGTGATAATTTTAGTTTTGAAACAGCGGCTAAAGATAATAATGATGGTGGACCACCAAGCGGGGGAGAATTTATCATTGCAATTTCACCTGACAAAACCTCAGGAACAAATTGGCAAAAACATGCAGATGAATTTTTTGATAAAATGAAATCTTTTGATGGAGTTAGACTTCCAGGTGAAAGAAGACACAAAAATAGATTAGATAAAGGCCCTCGAAATATTAATGAAGACTTGGTTAATAAAATAAAATCTCTAAGCTAAAGTAATTTCAATCGGTGTATGATCTGAAGGTTTTTCACGACCTCTTGGATCTTTATTAATATTTATACCTTTAATTTGATCAATCAAAGAATTTGAAACTAAGAAGTGATCAATTCGCATCCCATTATTTTTTTGCCAAGCACCTCTCATGTAGTCCCAAAAGGTATAACCTTCCTTAGTTTCATTAAAATGTCTATAGACATCACTAAAACCAAGGTTGATCATTTCTCTTAATTTTTTTCTTATTTCTAATCTAAACAGAGCATCATCCTCAAAACTTTTTGGATTATAAACATCTTCAGGTGCTGGAATAATGTTAAAATCTCCAGCAAGAATAATATTTGAATTTTTTTTACTTAAACTCTTTAATTGTTTAATTAAATCATCCAACCATTGTTTCTTGTATTTATATTTATCCGTATCTACAGGATTTCCATTAGGTGTATAAATGTTTATTAATTGAATATTTTTCTTTTTATATTCCAGTTCAGCTGAAATTATTCTCGATTGCTTCAGTTTATCTTTGATTAAGTCAGTTTTAATATTTTTTAATTTACCTTTAGATATAATTGCAACCCCATTATAACTTTTTTGGCCAAACACGTGACTTTCATAATCCATTGCAGAAAAATCATCATAGGGAAAGTTTACATCTTCTGTTTTGATTTCCTGCATCATTAGGATATCTGGTTTATATTTTAAGAGATAACTTTTGATATTATCTATACGAGCTCTCACAGAATTTACATTCCATGAAGAAATAATCATTAAAGAGAAAAAGAAACACCACAACCACAAGATGACTTAGTTTGTGGATTTGTTATCTTAAATTGTTCACCAATTAATTCTGAAACATAATCAACTTCAGAGCCTTTTAATAAATCTGCTGAAGTTTTATCAATTAAAATATTTTCAAAGTTTAAATCATCTTTTGATTTTTCTTTATCAAAAGTGAATTCGTATTGAAATCCTGAACAACCACCACCTTTAATGGCGATTCTAAAAAAAGACCCTTTATCTTTTTTAGACAGCAATACATTGATCTGTTTTAGTGCTTTATCAGTAAATTTAATTTCTTTAATCATAATTGATCACTGGTATTAGTAATATAATACTTAATATTTTATTTTAAAGGATGAAAAAATACTCAAAGATAGGTCAATTCAAAAGTAAAGGTAGGATATTTAAGGAATCTTTGTCAAAATATAGATCACCTTATCAAAGAGATAGAGATCGTATTATTCATAGTGCTTCATTTAGAAGATTGAAACATAAAACGCAGGTATTTGTGAATACTGAAGGGGATCATTATAGAACTCGAATTACTCACTCTATGGAGGTTGCTCAAATAGCAAGATCCATTGCTAGATATTTCAGTTTGAACGAGGACTTAGCAGAAACACTCAGTTTAGCGCACGATTTGGGCCACACTCCTTTCGGTCATGCAGGTGAAGATGCTTTGAATGAATGTATGAGCATTCATGGAGGGTTTGATCACAATTTACAAACATTAAGAATTGTTATGTTTTTAGAAAATAAGTATTTGAAATTTAGTGGCTTAAATCTTTCTGTTGAAACATTAGAGGGACTTTTAAAACACAATGGTCCAGTTGAAGATTTTCATTTAGTTGATGAATTGATAGGTGTTAAAAAATTTAAAAACATGATTAATTTTAATACCTTTCCATCACTAGAGGCTCAAATTTCATCTATATCTGATGATATTGCTTATAATAACCATGACATACAAGATGGCATCAAAGCGAACTTATTTAGATTAGAAGAGTTAGTAGAAATAGATTTTTTTAAAAATATTTATAGAAAATATAAAAAAAAGATTAACAAAAAAAATTACAAGATTGCAACTTACCAGATTATAAGAGACTCAATTGATTTAATGATAAAAGATTTAATAAGTAATACCATCAAAAATCTTAATCAAAATAAAATTAAAAGTAGAAATGATTTGAATAAAACTGATTTTCTTATGGTTGATTTCTCTGATAAAATTAAAAATTCTGATAATGAAATTAGGTATTTTTTAAGGTCCAAAATGTACAATAACAAGAATGTGCTAAATAAAAATAATAAAGGTAAATTAATAATTAAAAGATTGTTTGCCAAAATAAGTAAAAATCCGGCAAAATTTATTTCAAAAGAACATTTATCTAAAAACAAATATCGATCAGTTTCTGATTTTATTTCTGGTATGACTGACAGATATGCTATCAACCTTTACAACGATATCAAATGAACATTTTTGATCAATACTTAGACAAAATAAAAAAAATTATTTTAGATTTATCGAAAAAGGGTAAAATAATTTTGCCAGATAATTTAGATGGAATAAACACAGAAATTCCACCTGAGAAATTTAATTGTGACATTTCTACAAATGTTGCAATGGTTTTGTCAAAAATAAATAAAAAGCCCCCTTTGGAATTAGCTGAAACCTTAGTAAAGAGTCTTGAAAATGAAGACAAGTCAATAAAAGAGGTATCAATAGTAAAACCTGGATTTATAAATATTAAATTTCAACCTGTGTTTTGGACAAATTTTTCAAAAGAAATTATTAAGAACGCTAAAACATTTGGAATAAATACAAATGAGCAAAAGAAAAATTATTTAATTGAATTTGTTTCTGCTAATCCAACAGGGCCTTTACATGTGGGTCATTGCCGAGGTGCCATTTTAGGAGATGTAATTTCAAATGTTTTATCATTTAATAATCATAAAGTTACTAAAGAATATTATGTAAATGACTATGGTAATCAGATAATTAATTTCACAAAATCAGTATATTTTAGAATAAGAGAAATTAAATTTAATGAAACTTTTCCAACAGATAATGAAGATCTTTATCCTGGTGAATATTTAATTGAGTTTGCTAATAATATTATATCTTCAAATCCAAAAATAGATTTTACTAATTACGATGCAATAGCCGAACAATTAACTAGCCTTTCTATAGACGAGGCAATAAAATTAATTAAAAAAAATCTTAGTAGCCTTGGTATAATTCACGATAATTTCGTTAGTGAAAAAAAATTAGTGCTTAATCAAGAAGTTGAAAAAGTAGTAGAAAATCTTCAAAAAAATAAATTTGTTTATAAAGGTAAAATTAAGGCTCCAGCTGGTGAGGATGATAATAATTGGGTTGAAAGAGAACAATTACTTTTTAAATCAACTGATTTTGGTGATGACAAAGATAGAGCATTACAAAAATCTGATGGTGCCTGGACTTATTTTGCTAGTGATGTTGCTTACCATAAAAATAAACTGGATAGAAAGTTTGACTATTTAATAAATATTTTAGGTGCAGATCATGCGGGGTATATAAAAAGAATTACATCCTCTGTCGATGCTTTGTCGAACTCTAAAGGAAAACTTATTTGTAAAGTTAGTCAACTTGTAAAACTTATAAAGAATAAAAAACCATTCAAAATGTCAAAACGTAAAGGTGATTATATAACTGTTGATGATTTAATTAATGAAGTTGGAAAAGATGCTACTCGATTCATTATGTTAAATAGAAGTAATGATGTCGAACTTGATTTCGATTTTGATAATGTAATTGAAAAATCAAAAGACAATCCTTTGTATTATGTGCAATATTGTTATGCTCGAATTTCATCTGTTTTTAGACATTTGGAAATAGATTTAAAAAAAGATTTAAAGATTGAGGAATACAATTTTGAATATTCTGACCATGAAATAAATATCTTAAAAAAAATATCTGAGTGGCCTAAGTGCATCGAAATCTCAAGTAAGAAGCTAGAACCACATAGAATTCCAGTTTATCTTTATGAACTAGCCTCTCTCTTTCATTCTTACTGGAACTTGGGAAAAGATAATCCTGAAAAAAGATTTATAAATGAGAATAAGAAGATATCGAATGATAAGTTAGTTTTATTAAAACTTATTTCAAATGTTGTTAAATCTGGGATGAATATTGTAGGTGTGTCTGCTCCTGAAAAAATGTAATGTTTAAAGAAATCAAATATATTATTTTTGTTTTTATTATTGGTCTTTTTATTTTTTTTACAGCAAAATATTATTTTTCTGATGCCTATAAAAAAAAATCTTATAGATCACTCAACAATATCGAAAATAAGATAAATACTTACTCAGAAAAATTACCAATTTTAGAAGATGATACGAAAAATATTATTGAATACGTTGAGCAAACAAACAATAAAAAAAAGAAAAAATTTAATTTTTGGAAATTATTAGAAAATAATGAATAAACGTCGATCTTTTATTATTGGAATCAAATCAACAAAACTTTCAGCAAAAGAAAAGTCATTTCTTAAAAAATATAAACCTTGGGGAGTTATCTTATTTACAAGAAACATTAAAAATATAGATCAAACAATAAAACTCACCACGTCAATAAGAAAATTATTCAAAGATAAAAAATATCCAATTTTAATTGATCAAGAAGGGGGTAAAGTTAATCGGTTAAAAAATATTATATCATTCGATAATTTGACTTCAGAATTTTTTGGAAAAAAATACGTTAAAAATGTAGAAGAATTTAAATTTTATTATAAATTATTTATTGATAAAACTTCATATTTATTAAAATCTCTTGGTATTAACATTAATACTTCTCCGGTCTTAGATTTAAGAATTAAAGGTGCATCAAATATCATTGGGAATAGATCTTTTTCCAATAATCCCAAAATTGTATCTAAAATAGGAGATTATTGTATCAATTATTTCCATCAAAATGGTATCGGAACAGTCATAAAGCATATTCCAGGACATGGTCTTGCAAAAGTAGATAGTCACCATTTTACTCCGATGGTAAATAAAAAATTGAGTTATTTAATCAAGAAAGATTTTCTTCCATTTAAAAATAAAAAAACTTTTTTTGCTATGACCGCTCACATAATTTTTACTCAAATTGATAAAGAAAATTGTGTTACTCACTCAAAAAAATTTATTAAATTAATTCGCAATAAAATTGGTTTTAAAAATATTTTGATTTCTGATGATTTATCCATGAAAAGTCTTAAGGGTAATTTAAAAGAAAATACAATCAAAACGTTTAGTGCAGGTTGTAATTTAGCCTTACATTGTAATGGAAATTTAAATGAAATGAAAATTGTAGGAAATAATTCACCATTGATAAATCCTTTTCTCATTAAAAAAACATCACAATTTTACAAAATTTTAAGTTAATATTGATTGATGATCGAAAATGATTCTGAACTTTTTAAAGTAGATGTTGAAAATTATAATGGACCATTAGATGTTCTTTTAGATCTTGCAAAAGCTCAAAAAGTTAATCTTGAAGATATATCTATTACAAAATTAGCAGATCAGTTTCATGATTTTATTACTCAAGAAAAAAAATTAAATTTAGAGATTGCTTCAGAATACTTATTAATGGCAACATGGTTAGCATATTTAAAATCAAAATTACTATTACCAGGCACCCCTGAAGAAGAGTTTAAAGTTCAAGAAGTAGCTGAAAAATTAAAACTTCAACTTAAGAAACTTGAATTAATTAGGTTATTATCTGAACAGATGCTTAAAAGAAAAAGATTAGGAAGAGAAATTAGAACTAGAGGTATGAGAGCAGGCATAAGGCCCATCTACAATAGTGAGTATAAATTAAATTTATTTGACCTCATGAAAACCTATTCTACTATAATTATGACTAAAGATTTTCAGAGAATTAATATTCCTAAATTGCCAGTTTTTACAACAGAGGAAGGAATAAAAACTATAAAAGATTTTTTTGGAAAATTAATGGATTGGAAAAAATTAGATGATTTAATACCAAAAAATTTTAAAAGTGGATCAAAATACAAACGAACCGGTAAAGCAGGAATATTTGCTGGCTCCCTTGAGTTGGTCAAGGAGGGCAATCTAAGCATAAAGCAAGAAAACCTTTTTGATGATATTTATATAAAAGAAAACAAATGATAAAAAAAAAGATTAAGAAAAAAGATAATATAATTAATTTTCCAACTAAATTATCTCCAATTGAAAAAGAAATTGAAGGGATTGTTTTTGCTGCTGCAGAACCATTAGATATTGAAACTATTGAAAATAAGATATCTAAAAAAACAGATGTCGAAAAAATTTTGTTAAAATTACAAGCTGAATATTCAAATCGAGGTATTAACTTAGTTTGCATTTCTAAAAAATGGTCCTTTAGAACCTCACCTAATCTTTCAAATTTAATGACCCAAGAAAAAACTGTTGAAAAAAAATTATCAAAAGCTGCAATAGAAACTCTTGCTATAATTGTTTATCATCAGCCAGTTACTCGAGCAGAGATAGAGGAAATAAGAGGTGTAGCTTTTGGAACAAACACATTAGAAATTTTAATGGAATTAAATTGGGTTAAACCTGGTGGACGAAAAAATGTCCCTGGTCGACCTATTCAATATGTCACGACGGATGATTTTTTAAGCCATTTTAATTTGCAAAAATTATCTGATTTACCAACAGTAGACGAACTTGGAGCTGCAGGTTTAATTGATAGTACCAATATTGATAACGCTATTTTTGGTACTGGAAAATTCTATAAAGAAAAACAAGATGATAAAAAAGAGGACATTTATTCAAATATTGATGAAATGTTAAGTAGCACTCTTGACTCGGATGAGAAGAACTAAGCCTACAAATTAGACTTTTCAATTATTGATAAAAAGGTTATAAGTTTTCTATGAGCATTGGAATTTGGCAAATAGCAATCGTTGTAATACTTGTGGTATTATTATTTGGTAGAGGAAAAATTTCTAGCCTTATGGGCGATGTAGCAAAAGGAATAAAAAGTTTTAAAAAGGGTATGGCATCAGATGTGACTGATGACAATGAACCTAAAAATATTTCTGACGATAATCAAGATTCGAACAAAAAAGAATAAATCACATGCCTACTATTGGTTGGTTTGAGATTTTAATTATAGTTGCAATAGCTATTGTGGTCTTGGGACCTAAAGACTTTCCAGTAATGCTCAAAAAAGTTGGTTCATGGATTGGCTCTGCAAAAAAATATGTCAATAATATTCAAAATGAAGTCTCAAATATTGATCTTGAAGATAATAAGATAGAAAAAAAAGAAGAAAAAAAAGATGAGTCATGAAGAAAATGAAGGTGGCTTTGTAAGTCATTTAGCTGAGTTAAGAAAAAGACTAATTCATAGTTTTATTTTTCTAATAATCTTTTTTATAGGATGTTATTTTTTTGCTGAACACCTTTATGGTTTTTTAGTAGAGCCATATGCACAAGCAGTTAAAGATGATGGAACTGATAGACGACTTATTTTCACAGCTTTACAAGAAACTTTCCTTACCTATTTGAAAGTATCTTTTTTCACAGCTTTTTTTGTTACTTGTCCATTTATCTTGATGCAGGTTTGGAAATTTATTGCTCCTGGTCTTTATAAACATGAAAAAATTGCAATTTTACCTTATTTAGTTTTAACCCCAATCTTATTCTTACTAGGGGGCATGTTGGTTTATTATTTAATAATGCCCTTAGCGATAAAATTCTTTTTATCTTTTGAAAGTTCTGGTCTTTCAACAAATCTACCAATTCAACTAGAGGCAAAAGTAAACGAATATCTTTCATTGGTAATGAAACTTATATTTGCGTTTGGCATAAGCTTTCAATTACCTGTTGTGTTGAGTTTATTAGCGAGGGTAGGGTTGGTTGATTCTGATTTTTTAAAGAAACGAAGAAAATATGTTGTGGTTATTATATTTGCAGCCGCAGCTTTACTCACACCCCCAGATCCCATCACACAAATTGGTTTAGCGATACCATTATTAATTCTATATGAATTATCAATATTTTCAGTAAAACTTATTGAGAATAAAAATTTAAAAAATTCTGATGCATAACATTAAAGAAATTAGAAAAGATTTTGATGCATTTTCAAAAGCATTAAAAAAAAGATCAATCGATATAGATCTCAATAAACTCAAAAAATTAGATATAGATAATAGAGATTTAATTCAAAAAAAAGAAACATTAGAAAAAGAAAAGAAAGATATTTCAAAAACAAAAGATAAGGCTTTATTTTCTAGGTCAAAAGAAATTACCCAATCTATTGATAAAATTACTGATCAACAATCAAAAATCAAATCAGACTTAGATGAAATTTTATCAAGTATTCCAAATATACCTCATGATGATGTGCCTATAGGATCTAATGAAAATGAAAATGTTGAATTAACTAAATCGGGTCAGATTCCTAATTTTGAATTTACTCCAAAATCACACTACGAATTAGGTGAAACACTTGGCATGTTAGATTTTGATCTTGCCACAAAAACCACCGGTTCAAGGTTTGTTTTTGTTAAGAATAAATTAGCATTACTTGAAAGAGCAATTTCAAATTTTATGCTTGATATACATACTTCAAAAAATGGATATGAGGAAATTTCACCACCTTTATTAGCATCAGAAAATACAATGTTCGGAACTGGTCAATTACCTAAATTTGAAAATGATCAATTTGAAGTAAAATTAGAAGAGGGAAGTGGTAGAAAATTTTTAATTCCTACAGCAGAAGTTATTTTAACCAATATTGTAAAAGATAAAATTTTAGATCTTAAAACATTACCGATGAGATTTGTTGCTTCTACCCCATGTTTTAGAAAAGAGGCTGGTAGTTATGGTAAAGATACAAAAGGGATGATTAGACAACATCAATTTTATAAAGTTGAATTAGTAAGTATTGTGGAACAAAATAAATGTCTTGAAGAATTAGAGAGAATGACAAATTGTGCCACAGGAATTTTGGATTTGTTAGAGTTACCATATAGAAAAATGATTTTATGTAGTGGAGATATGGGATTTAGTGCAGAAAAAACTTACGATATAGAAGTATGGTTACCTTCCGAAAACAAATATAGAGAAATATCTTCATGTTCATCATGTTCAACTTTTCAAGCTACAAGAATGAAAGCTAGATATAAAAATTCAAATAAAGAAACAGTATTTGTTGGAACGCTTAATGGAAGTGGTTTAGCAGTGGGTAGAACTCTTATTGCCATATTAGAAAATTTTCAGCAAAAGGATGGGTCTATAAGTATTCCAAAAGTGCTTAGACCTTATATGAATAATCTAGAAAAAATTAGTCTGAATTAAAGTTGTTTTAACTTAAGAGATAGTATAAAAATTCATTTTTAATTAAGGAGTTTTATGGAAAGTTCAGGAATAGGTCAATTTATACCACTAATATTAATTTTTGTTATTTTTTATTTTTTCTTGATAAGACCACAGCAAAAAAAAGTTAAAGAGCATAAAGCTATGGTCGAGGGTTTAAAAAAAGGAGATAAGATTGTAACTTCAGGCGGTATTACAGGAACCATAACCAGAGTTGTAGACAACGATAAAATAGAAGTTGAGGTTGCTGAAAATGTGACTGTTGAAGTTATCAGAGGTACAGGTGTACAAAGTCTGATGAACTCTCAAGAAGTTAAAAAGTAATTTTGTTAAAGTAAAGTGTTATATTTTTCAAAATTCAGAATAATATCAGTAATATTAATTTCTCTATTTTTTATTTTAATTGCCTCATCAAATTTATTTAAGTTTGAAAATAACTTACTAAATAAGAAAATTAATCTCGGATTAGATCTTCAGGGAGGTTCTTACCTCCTACTGGAAATTGATAATAATCCAGTTATTGAGCAAAAAATACAAAATCTTTCAATTACCATTAGAAATTATTTCAAAGACAAAAATATAAGAATTAAAAATTTAAAAATTTTAGGACAAAAATTATCTTTTTCTGTAGATGAAAACTTTAAACAAACTATTCTAGATACGTTTAATGATGAGGAAAGTGAATTAAATCCTTATTATCCAAGATTTAAATCTCATCAATTAGATATCACTGAGGAAAATAATATTTTTTTTGTCAATTACTCAACCCAAGGTATTGTTAAACTAAAAACATCTTCTCAAGATCAAGCATTAGAAATTGTAAGAAGAAGAATTGATGAGATAGGAACTAATGAGCCAAATATTTTAAAAAGAGGAAACGACAGAATTCTTGTTGAATTACCTGGATTAGATGATCCAATGAGAATTAAATCATTGCTTGGTAAAACTGCAAATCTTACATTTAGATTTGTAACTAATAACGATCAAGACTCTTTTGGAGCAGAAAAACTTAGTTATGAAGATGAGTCTGAAGGAGATGCTCTGGTAAGTAAAAGAATTATTTTAAGCGGAGACAATCTACTAGATGCTCAACCAAGAATGGATAGTGAGACAAATGAAACAGTAGTTACATTTACACTTGATAGAGTTGGCGCTAAAAGATTTGGTAAGGCCACATCGACTGGTATTGGCAAGCAATTAGCAATAGTATTGGATGGCAAAATTATAAGCGCACCGGTTATAAGAGATACAATTGCAAGTGGATCAGGTCAAATCAGTGGAGGATTTACTTTTCAATCAGCAACAGATTTAGCTCTTTTATTAAGATCTGGTGCATTACCTGCACCTTTAAATATTATTGAGGAACGAACAGTTGGTCCCGATTTAGGACAAGACTCAATTAATGCAGGGATGATTGCATTAGCAATTGGTTTTGTATTAGTAATAGTATTTATATTTGTTAAATATAAGGTATTTGGTTTAATTACCAATATAACATTAATACTTAACCTTTTCTTACTCATTGGAATATTGACTATATTCGAGGCGACCTTAACTCTTCCGGGGATCGCTGGAATAATTTTGACAGTTGGTATGGCAGTCGATGCAAATGTTTTAATCTTTGAGAGAATTAAAGAAGAGCTAAAAAATGAAAAAAATAATTTAATAGCCTTTGATAGTGGTTACACAAAATCTAGAACCGCTATACTTGATGCAAATATAACAACATTATTAGCAGCTATTATCTTATTTTTTATGGGCTCAGGTCCAATCAAAGGTTTTTCACTTACACTTGGTATTGGAATATTTACAACATTATTTTCGGTGTATTTCATAGCAAGGTTATTGACTGTTTTGTATGTGTACAGAAACAAAGAAAAAGAAGGTTTAATTTAGATGATTGCTTTTAACAAATACTATAATCAATTTAACATACTTTCTATATCCTTAGTCGTTATTTCGTTATTTTTACTGACTTTCAAAGGTCTTAACTTTGGAATAGATTTTAAGGGTGGAACATTAATTGAATTAAGATCAACTGACAGCAAAATTAATGTGTCATCTCTAAGAGATAATTTAAATTCTATGAATTTGGGTGACGTTTCAGTAAAAAATTTTGGTAATGAGACAGACTTTCTAATCAAATTTGAAATTAATAATAACAAAAATATTATTGAGGAAATTAAATCAAATTTAGATAAATCATTTGGGAATACTTTTGATTTTAGAAGAGTTGAAAACGTAGGACCTAAAGTAAGTGCTGAGTTGCTTAAATCTGGAGTAATAGCTATCGCAGTGGCATTAACTTTAATGTTAATTTACATTTGGATCAGATTTGAATGGCAATTTAGTTTAGGAGCTATATTAGCTTTGTTTCATGACGTGTTGGTAACCCTAGGTTTATTTTCATTGCTTGGTCTTGAAATCAATTTATCTATTATTGCAGCTGTATTAACTATCGTTGGTTACTCCATGAATGATACAGTGGTTATTTTTGACAGAGTAAGAGAAAATTTAAGAAAATATTCTGACATTAAGATTTACGATTTAACTAATATCTCTATCAATGAAACATTATCTAGAACTTTAATTACATCAATAACGACCTTATTAGCATTGCTATCAATATTTTTTTTTGGTGGTGAGATACTAAAAGGTTTTTCTTTGGCCATGATATTTGGTGTAATTTTTGGAACTTATTCATCTATCTATATTGCCAATACAGTCCTAGTTAGACTAAGAGTTTCACAAAAAACTGTTTTAAGAGAAGATGAAAGTAGTTAATAAAGGTTTTGAGCAGCTACCATAGTAAGCAGCATCGGTATTGATAACAAAGTATTAGTTCTCGAAAATAACATAGCTGTTCTTGCTGACTTAGCTTTTAGATCAGGTTCACACTCAACCATACCCAAAGCTCTTTTTTGATTAGGCCATATTACAAACCATACGTTAAATGCCATAACTAAGCCCAACCACATACCAATTCCAATGGCTGTGTGTTTTGGAATCCCAGATCCTATACTTAAAGTCATTGCATCATGCAAATATCCATTAAGACCTGCAAGTGCTAAACCTGATAGAACTGTAAATGCTGCACCCCATCTAAAATAAAATAATGCAGCTGGCGCAATTACTTTACCAATAGCTGGTTTCTGTTCATCTGGAATTTTTGCCATGTTTGGGATTTGAACAAAATTAAAATACCATAACAAGCCAATCCACATTATACCAACTACTACATGCACAAATCTCGCAAACCAACTCCAAAAAAGTGCATCAAAACTAAAACCATCATTTTGATAAAATAAGCCTAAAAATAACAGAACTGCAATGGCTAAAGAAACGTGAATAGTTTTTGATAAAGATGAAAGTAAATTGCCCATGCATAATTTTATACTGATTTAGAGTGAGATGACAATGGTATTTATTGTAAAAGATTTTTTAAAAACTTACCCGTATAACTTCCATTAATTTTACAAATTTCCTCAGGTTTTCCCTCAGCGATAATTTTTCCACCTTTTACACCACCCTCAGGACCCATATCAACAATATAATCTGCAGTTTTTATGACATCTAAGTTGTGTTCTATAACGACCACTGTGTTACCTAATGAAACAAATGTATGTAAAATTTCTAATAATTTTTTGATGTCGTGTTGGTGAAGACCAGTAGTCGGTTCATCTAAAATATACATTGTTCTTCCCGTTGATCTTTTTGATAATTCTTTAGCTAATTTAATTCTTTGTGCCTCACCCCCTGATAGAGTTGTAGCTTGTTGGCCAATTTTTATATAGCCTAGACCAACTTTTTTTAAAGTTAGCAATTTAGTCTTAATATTTGAAATATTTTCAAAATATTCGCAACCTTCATCAACTGTCATGTTTAAAACATCCGCAATACTTTTATCTTTGAATTTTATCTCTAATGTTTCTCGGTTATATCTGGTTCCTTTACACTCATCACATTGTATATAAACATCTGGGAGAAAATGCATTTCATACGTAATAACTCCATCTCCCTCACAAGCTTCACACCTACCTCCTTTGACATTAAAAGAGAACCTTCCTGGTTTATATCCTCTTGTTTTTGACTCAGGTAATCCTGTGAACCAATCTCTAATTGGCCCGAAAGCTCCAGTATAAGTTGCTGGATTTGATCTTGGGGTACGACCAATTGGTGATTGATCAATATCAATTATCTTATCGATTAATTCTGTGCCTTTAAAACCTTTAAATGGTTTTGGAATTTTTCTAGATTTATTATTATTCAAAGTTAAGTTTAATGCGTTGTATAATGTCTGTAAAATTAATGTTGACTTACCACTTCCTGATACACCGGTGACACAAGTTAAACTACCTAAAGGTATTTTTAAATTAACATTATTCAAATTATTACCAGTTGCACCTGTTATTTCGAGAAACCTCCCATTTTTTGCTAATCTTCTTTTCTTGGGAACATCAATTCTTAATTTGTTTGAAAGATATTTTCCTGTGATACTAATTTTATTTTTTGTTATTTCATCAAAAGTTCCTTGCGCAACTACTTCACCACCTTTGTTTCCCGCTTCAGGACCAAGATCAATAATATGATCTGCATTTTCCATTGTTTCAGTATCATGCTCAACTACTATTACTGTATTTCCCAGATCTCTTAATCTTTTAAGTGCATTGATCAGTTTTACATTATCTTTTTGATGCAAACCAATAGATGGTTCATCTAATACATATAACACTCCAGTTAAACCAGATCCAATTTGAGATGCTAAACGAATTCTTTGCGCTTCTCCGCCTGATAAAGTACCAGACTCTCTTGATAATGTAAGATAATCAAGACCAACATTTAAAAGAAAATTTAATCTTTCATTAATTTCTTTTAGGATATGTTCAGCAATTTTGACCTGTCTTTTATCTAAATTGAATTTTAAATCTTCAAACCATTTTGCAGCATCTAAAATTGATTTTTCAGTAACCTCACTAATGTGTAGGCCGTCAATTTTCACACATAATGCTTCATCTTTTAATCTATGACCATTACATCTTTCACATTTAGTATCTGACTGATATTGAGCTATTTCTTCTCTTTTCCAATCACTATCGGTTTCTAAATATCTTCTCTCTAAATTATTTATTACCCCTTCAAATGTCTTTTTATGTGAGTATTTTTCATAACCATCATCATATGAAAATTTGATTTCTTCATCATCAGATCCATAAAGAATAATATCCTTTATTTTTTTTGAAAGTTTTGACCATTTTTCATCTAACGAGAAGCCATAATGTTTTGCTAAAGATGATAATGTTTGTGCATAATATAGAGTGGTTGTTTTAGCCCAGGGTTCTATGGCTCCATCCGCAATACTTTTTTTATGATTTGGTACTACTAAATTTGGATCAACATTTAGTTTAATTCCAATTCCCTCGCATTCCTCACAAGCACCAAAAGGACTATTAAATGAGAAAAGTCTTGGTTCAATTTCCTCAATTGTAAAGCCACTTTCAGGACATGCAAATTTAGTTGAAAATATTAATTTTTCTACTTTTCGATATTTTTTTGGTAAGGTTTCATCTTCATATTCAACGAATACTAATCCATTCGCTAAATTTACTGATGTTTCAATACCTTCAGCTAATCTGTTCCCTAAAGATGAATTTAGAACTATTCTATCGACCAGAATATATATATCATGCTTAATTTTCTTATTTAATTCAGGAACTTTATCAATATCATAAATTACATCGTCTACTTTGATCTTTAGAAAACCTCTTTTTTTATAATTTAGGATTTCTTTTTTATATTCTCCCTTTCTTCCTCTGACTACTGGAGAGTAAATATATATAGTTGACTTTTTTGGCAGCTCTTTAATTTTATCCACAATTTGTGTAATCGTTTGTGAGGTGATTGGTTTACCTGTAAAAGGAGAATAGGGTATACCCGCTCTTGCATATAAAACACGCATGTAATCATATATTTCAGTAACTGTAGCAACAGTAGATCTTGGATTTTTAGAAGTATTTTTTTGTTCTATTGATATAGCTGGGCTTAACCCCTCGATTAAGTCAACATTTGGCTTTTTCATTTTATCTAAAAATTGTCTTGCATAAGCAGATAAACTCTCAACATACCTTCTTTGACCTTCTGCATAGACTGTATCAAAAGCTAAAGACGACTTTCCTGATCCTGATAGACCAGTTATGACAACAAATTTATCTTTGGGTATCTCTAAAGAAACATTTTTTAAATTGTGTTCTTTAGCTCCTTTAATAACTATCTTTTTCATCATAATTTTTGTTGCTTTGACTTAATAAAATTAATATTCAGAGTAAATTGTGGTATAGTTCTAATTAACAAATTTAACAAATATTAAAATATTATGGCTGGAAGTTTAAATAAAGTACTTTTAATTGGTCGTTTGGGCGCAGATCCAGAGATCAAACAAATGGTAAATGGCAAAAGTGTTGCACGATTAAGTCTGGCAACAAGTCAATCTTGGAAAGATAAGAATACTGGTGAAAAAAAAGAAAAAACAGAATGGCACCGTATAGTTGTATTCAATGAGGGATTAGTAAATGTTGTTCAACAATATTTAAAAAAGGGAGCCCAAATATATGTTGAAGGACAATTAACAACTCGAAAATGGAAAGATGAGCAGTCTGGTCAAGACAAATACTCAACTGAAATTGTTATTCAAGGATACAACTCATCTTTAACTATGTTAGGTGGAGGTAATTCAGGTGGAAGTATTTCAAATGATAATACTCAATCTAATAATGATGACATGTCACAAATTTCAAATGACATGGATGATGAAATTCCATTTTAATATTTATGCAAAAAACTGAAATTCCTGAGGATAAGAATATTAAATTAATCTCGATGCATGATGAGATGAGCTCATCTTATCTATCGTATGCAATGAGTGTTATAGTCAGTAGAGCACTTCCTGATATACGAGATGGTTTAAAACCAGTTCATAGAAGAATTTTGTATGCGATGTACAAAGGTGGATATGATTGGTCAAAACAATTTAGAAAATCTGCAAGAATTGTTGGAGATGTCATTGGTAAGTATCACCCGCATGGAGATCAGTCAGTTTATGATGCTCTAGTAAGAATGGTTCAGGATTTTTCAATGAGCTTGCCTTTAGTTGATGGACAGGGAAATTTTGGATCTATTGATGGCGATCCCGCTGCTGCGATGAGATATACAGAAACTAGATTATCTAAAGTTTCACAATATTTAATTGATGATATCGAAAAAAATACAATTTCATTTAAAAATAATTACGACGAAACGGAGAAAGAACCAACAGTTTTACCAGCTCAATTTCCTAATTTATTAGTTAATGGAGCAGGTGGAATTGCAGTTGGAATGGCAACTAGCATACCACCACATAATCTAGGTGAAATAATTAACGGAACATTAGCTTTAATTGAAAATAAAGATATTAAAATTAAAGATCTTATGAAGCATATTCCTGGACCTGATTTTCCAACTGGAGGAGTAATAATTGGAAAAGATATGATCAAACAAGGTTATAACAAAGGCAGAGGTTCTTTTAAAATTAGAGGTGAAATTTCTATAGAAAGTTTAAAAAATGGAAGAGAAAGATTGGTTATCACATCAATTCCTTATCAAGTTAATAAATCTGTTTTGAATGAGAGAATTGCTCAGCTTGTTAGAGAAAAAAAAATTGAGGGTATAAGAGATATAAGAGATGAGTCTAACCGAGAAGGAATCAGAGTTTCAATAGATTTGAGAAGTGGAGTAGAACCAGAAACAGTAAAAAGACAACTTTACAAGAATACACAAATTGAAAGTTCATTTGGATTTAATACACTTGCAATAGTTGATGGCAAACCTGAAACTTGTAACTTAAAAGATTTCTTATCAAATTTTTTATCCTTTAGAGAGGACATTGTAGTCAAAAAAACAAAATTTGATTTACAAAAAGCAGAAGAGCGAGCACATATCTTAATAGGTTTATCGGTATCAGTTGAAAATTTAGACAAAGTTATCAAAATAATCAGATCATCAAAAAATCCAGAAGATGCAAAGAAATCTCTTTTACAAACCAAATGGAAAATTAATAAGTCAAAAAAATTAATTTCACTTGTAGAAAGTTCAAAATCAAAAACTTTATACTCCTTATCAACTTTACAAGTTAATGCTATTTTAGAATTAAGATTACAAAAACTGACAGCGTTAGGAATAAATGAAATTGAAATAGAAATTAAGAAGTTAGCTGAATTAATTACGAAATATAAAAAAATAATTTCGTCTAAAAAAGAATTGTTAAAAGTTATTAGCGAAGAGTTAAAGAATATTAAAGATAAATATTCATCACCCCGAAGAACTAAAATAATTGATGCTGTATTAAATTACGATATAGAAGAAACCATTCAAAAACAATCTGTATTGATTACAGTTACATTGCAGGGATACATTAAACGTGGGTCTTTGAATAGTGTTAAGACACAAAAAAGAGGAGGTAAAGGAAAAACTGGCATGACTACTAGAAATGAAGACTCTGTAGTCCAAACTCTATCTGTTAATACTCATACCTCAGTTTTGTTTTTCTCTACAGAAGGTTTAGTTTATAGAATAAAAGCCTGGAAAATACCCGAGGGATCTTCAGTTTCTAAGGGAAAATCGTTGTTTAATATTCTTCCACTAAAAAACCATCAGTCAATAAGTTCTATTATGCCTTTTCCCGATAATGAATCTGAAATGAAAAATTATCAAATTGTATTTGCTACTGCTCAAGGGAAAATCAGAAAAAATAGTTTAGAGGATTTTTCTTCAATCAATACATCTGGAAAAATTGCAATGAAATTAGACAATAATGATAAAATTGTGGGAGTAAAAATTTGCAAGGATGATCAAGATATAATTTTAAGTACCAAATTAGGAAAATGCATACGTTTTGAGTCCAAAAAATTGAGAGTTTTTAAGGGTAGATCCTCTAAAGGGATTAAAGGTATTGTTTTGTCTCCAAACGATCAAATTGTCTCTCTTTCAATTATAGATAATGATAAATCAAAAAAAAATGGGAAGAAATCAAAAAATGAGCAATCAGAATTAAAAGCTAAAGAAAAGTTCATATTATCAATTACTGAAAATGGTTTTGGTAAAAAAACTAGTCATACGGAATATAGAGTAACTAATAGAGGTGGGAAGGGAATTATCGGAATTATAAATTCACCAAGAAATGGTAATATTTCATCCTCTTTCCCTGTATATGATGGTGATGAAATACTTATATCTACTAACAAAGGAAGAGTAATACGTGTAGCGGTAAAAGAAATTAGGACTGCGGGTAGAAATACTCAGGGTGTTAGAATTATTAAATTAACTGGAGAAGAAAAAGTTGTTTCAGCTGATAAAATAGATGATAACTTAGTTTAATGAATAAAGTTGCAATCTATCCTGGAACATTTGATCCAATTACGTTTGGCCATATTGATGTTATTAAAAAAGGTTTAAAACTTTTTGATAAGATTGTTGTTGCAGTATCTAACGTTGAAAATAAGGATTATTTATTCGATTCTGATGAACGAATTGAAATTGTAAAAAAAGCTTTATTTTATGATTTGAAACTGAACAAAAAAAAAGTTGTCGTAATTTCTTTTAGCTCTTTAACCACTGAATTATGCAAAAAATATAAATCAAATATTATTTTAAGAGGATTAAGAGCGGTTTCAGATTTTGAATATGAATTTCAACTAGCAGGGATGAATAGAAAATTAAATAAAAATATTGAAACTCTTTTTTTAATGTCTGATGTTGAAAATCAGATTATTTCATCAAGATTTGTTAAAGAAATAGTAAATTTAAAAGGTGATATCAAAAAATTTACTACCAAAAGTACAATTAAATTACTAAAAAGAAAATATGAATAAAATTTTAATAAATATATTTATTTTCTTTTTTTTAACCATAAACCAAGTAATGTCAGAGGAGAATATTATGATTTTGAAACTTAAAGATGGAGATGTTAAAATTGAATTATTTGAAGATGTAGCACCTAATCATGTTAAAAGAATTAAAGATTTAGCCAATAGTGGTAAATATGATAATGTTGTTTTTCACAGAGTTATTGATGGTTTCATGGCACAAACTGGTGATGTAAAATTTGGAAATTCATCGTCAAGTGATTTTAATTTAAGAATGGCAGGAATGGGAGGATCAGATTTACCAGACCTAAAACAAGAATTTAATAATTTACCTCATGATAGAGGAACTTTATCTATGGCTAGATCACAAGATCCAAATAGTGCAAATAGCCAATTTTTCATTTGTTTTAAACCTGCTCCTTTTCTAGATAACCAATATACAGTTTTTGGAAAAGTGATCGAGGGAATGGAATTTGTTGATAAAATTAAACGTGGTGATGAAAATAATAATGGTGCCGTCACAGACCCAGATAAAATAATTAGTTTTAAATCATTATAATATTTAATGGCATTAAAAGAATTTGCCTTTAAATTATTGAACAAAGATGGCTATGCAAGAGAAGGAATTATAGAAACGCATAGAGGTATTATTAGAACTCCTGCTTTTATGCCAGTTGGAACTCAGGCAACTGTAAAAGCTTGCACGATTGATGATATTAAGAGAACTGGCTCAGATATAATTTTAGCTAATACATATCATTTAATGATCCGTCCAGGAGTTGAACGAATTCAAAACGCTGGCGGATTACATTCCTTTATGAATTGTAATTTACCAATACTTACTGACTCAGGTGGTTTTCAAGTAATGTCTCTTTCAAAATTAAATAAAATAGACCGAGAAAAAGGTGCAATTTTTAACTCTCATGTTGATGGAAAAAAATTTTATTTGAGCCCCGAAGAAAGTATAAAAATTCAACTTGGTTTGGACTCAGATATTGTAATGATCATGGATGAATGTCCAAAGAAAACGGATGACTATGAACTGATTAAAAAATCAATGGAACTATCATTATATTGGGCTGATAGATCCAAAAAAGCCTTTGGAAAAAATCCTCATAAAGCTCTTTTTGGCATAGTCCAAGGAGGCCTTTTTAAAGATTTGAGACTTTTGTCTCTAAAAGGTTTGTTAAATCTAAATTTTGATGGATATGCTATTGGTGGTCTTGCAGTTGGTGAAACACAAGAGGAAATGTTTAAAGTTTTGGATGACATTAAGGAAAATCTTCCAGAAAATAAACCACATTATTTAATGGGTGTAGGCACACCTTCTGATATTTTGGGTGCAGTTAAAAGAGGAATAGACATGTTTGATTGTGTAATGCCGACTAGATCAGGGAGAACAGGTCTGGCTTTTACATGGAATGGAAGAATAAATATTAAAAATAATAAATATCAAAATGACAATTCACCTCTTGATGAAAAGTGTAAGAATTTAAATTTAAACAAATATTCAAAAAATTATTTGAATCATTTATTCAATACTAATGAAATTTTAGGGTCGATGCTTTTAACGTTAAATAATATCAACTTTTATCAAGAATTAATGAGCGAAATAAGAAAAAATATTCAAAAAGGCACTTTTAATGAATTTCATGATAAATACATAGATAAGTTGTGATAAAGAAACTATATGTCTCATCAATTCCTATTTGAAATATTAAAATAAATATGTATATACGAAGTAATTTTGGGCCGTTAGCTCAGTTGGTAGAGCAATTCCCTTTTAAGGAATGGGTCGATGGTTCGAGTCCATCACGGCTCACCATCAATTAATACTTATATTTTAATTGGTGGGTAATCCAAAATTATACTATTTGTCCACTCGTTTATTTTTTTAATTCGATTGTCAGGTGAGGGGTGTGTGCTAAGAAATTCAGATTGTTTTTTTCCCTTACTAAATTTTTTCATTCTTTCCCAAATTTTAGGCGTTTCTCTTATATCGTAACCAGACAAAGAGGCAAAAATCATACCCAAATAGTCAGCTTCAGTTTCCTGCTTTCTATTGAAAGGGTTCATTATACCTAGTTGAGAGACCATACCAATAGTATTCATACCTGTTGTTCTATTAACTTGAGATAATTTTCCACCAGATAATATATCAATAACATTTGTCCCTACGTTTAAAACAACACCTCGGCTCGCTCGTTCTACGGAGTGTTTTGCTACAGCATGTGCAATTTCATGACCCATGACGGCAGCTAAGCCATCAGTATTTTTGGTTACTTCTAATATGCCTGAAAAAACTGCTATTTTACCTCCCGGCATACAAAATGCATTTCTCATATTTTTTTTATCGATTAATATATATTCCCAATCAAAACCAACTGTTGGATCATCAAGTTTTGATTGATAAAAATATTCTCCTATAGAATTTTCCATTCTTTTGCCAATTTCTTTAATTTGATTAAGTTTTGGTCCTGTTATTAATTTTTCTTTTTCCTTAATTTTTTCAAAAATTTGGGCTGCCTGAGCATTTAATTTAGCTTCAGGGATTAGTTTTAATTGTTTTCGATCAGTGATTGGTGCAGTAGCACATGAATTCAGAGCTAAACTACAACAAGTACAACCAACATAAGTTAAGAATTTTCTTCTATCCATTTTTAATTATCATTGATAATATATTTTAAAATGAATCTAAATAATAAAATATTAGTATTTTTATTTATTATTGCGATTTCTTTTGTAGTTTACTCTAGTTTTAAATAAATTTTATGAAAAAGAATAAAAAAAAACGATCACTTACTCTTATTCTTAGAAATTATTTTATAACGGGTGTAGTGGTATTAATTCCTATTGGTTTTACTTTATATTTAAGTAAAATTTTAATAGGAATTTCCTCTAAAATAATTCCAGAAAATATAAATCCTAATAACTACTTACCTTTTGCAATACCTGGAATAGAAATAATTATTTCTGTAGCATTTATAACAATTGTTGGGGGATTATCATTATCCTTTTTAGGTAAACGAATTCTCAAACTTATTGATGATTTATTTAAAAGAATTCCAGTTTTAAGGACTATTTATTCGGCTATAGTACAAATGACCGAGACATTTTCTAATAAAGATGACAATGATAAAAAAAGTGTTGTTTTAGTAGAATACCCAAGAAAAGGTGTTTGGGCTGTTGGATTTGCAACAAAAGAAAATAAAGGTGAAATGGCTGAAAAAACAAATAAAAAATTAATAAACGTATTTGTTCCAACTACACCAAATCCTACAAGTGGTTTTTTACTAATGTTTCCTATAGATGAAGTTATATATCTGAATATGACATTTGAAGAGGCATCCAAATTTATTGTTTCTGCAGGAACATCCACAGGTAAGAATTAAGCTATATCGTTAATTATATCTGCACGATCATATAATTTAATTAATGGTTTAAATCTCCCTATATCTTCTTTTTCATTTTCAATTCTTTTAATTTCTTTTTCAGCTAAAATAAAAAGATTATGATTATGTATTGGATCTGCCAATTTAAAGTTTTTTATTCCACTTTGTTTAAAACCAAGAATATCTCCAAAACCTCTTAATTTCATATCCTCTTCAGATATTTTAAATCCATCATTAGAGTCTTTTAATATATTAATTCTTTTTTTTGCATTTTCACTTAGATTTGACTTAAACATTAATACACATGAAGACTCTTTGTTGCCTCTTCCAACTCTACCTCTAAGTTGATGTAATTGAGACAAACCAAACTTATTTGCATTTTCTATTATAATTACATTTGCATTAGGAAAATCTATACCAACTTCAATGATAGTAGTAGAAACTAATATCTTAAATTCATTTCGTAAAAATTTGTTTAAGATTTCCTCTTTTTCCTCAATAGTTGTTTTTCCATGGAGTAAATAAACCTCATTTGGAAAAATTTTTTTTAGATATTCAGACTTTTTAATCGCTGAAGAATGATCAATTTTTTTTGACTCTTCTATAAGAGGGCATACCCAAAAAATTTGATTTCCAAGTTGTATTTCTTTCTTGATGAATTTAATTACATCCTCAATCTTACTTTCAATTTTACTATAAGTTTTTACAGGTTTTCGGTTATTCGGTTTTTCTCGTATAATTGAAAGATCCATATCTCCGTAAATAGTCATTGTTAAAGTACGTGGAATTGGTGTTGCTGTCATTAAAAGAACATCACAATCTTTCCCAGCTTTATCAGATAATTTTTTTCTCTGACTAACTCCAAATTTGTGTTGTTCATCAATTATTATTAAACCTAGTTTTTTGAATTCTACTTTTTTTTGAAATAAGGCATGTGTTCCAAAAATAATATCAATTTCTTTTTTAATAAGTTTATTTAAAATTTTTTTCTTATCTTTGTATGATGATTTTCCAGAAAGTAATTCTATCTTAATATTTTTTGAATATATTTTTTTTGCTAATAAAAAATGCTGCCTTGCTAATATTTCTGTAGGAGCCATTACTGCTACCTGAAAATCAGAACTGATGGTATTGAATGCAGATAATAATGCTACAATTGTTTTACCACTACCAACATCACCCTGAAGTAATCTGAACATCTTGTTATCTGAACACAAATCTTTGTTAATCTCATTTAATGTTTTAGTTTGATCATTGGTTAAGGAAAAATCTAATTTTGATATTATTTCACCTTGTTTTTTAATATCGAATTTTTTCTTTGTTTTTTTTATTTTTTTGATCTTTTTTCTAATTTCTGAATTAACTAAAAAAGTTGAAAAAATTTCGTCAAAAGCAAGTCTTTGATAGAAATTTTCCTTGAATTTACCAATGTTTTCTGGATCGTGCAATTTTTTGATCGAGTCATTCCAACCAATATTATCAAATTTTTTTAATATATCTTTTGAGTGCCACTCATCAATATGAGGTAAATTTTTAATAATTTGAAATATTATTTTATTATAAACCTTTTCACTAATTCCTTCAGTTAATGAATATGTATTATGTTTTTGCTTTATTATAGATGAGTCTTCTGAAATATATTTAGGATTTGTTAATTGATATTTATTTCGAAAGTATTTAATTCTACCACTAATTGTTACTTCTTTTCCAATAGGTAATATTTTTCTAATATATCCTTCGTAACTATTAAAAAAAACACAATCTATTTCACCAGTTTCATCTCTGCATAAGACTCGATTTGGTAAGTTTCTTACTCTTGGAAATGAATATTTTTGAGGAATTATAGTTATAGTTTGTATCTCATCTATTTTTAAATCTTTAATTTTCGAAGATAAACTTCGATCTGTATAAGATTTTGGTAATTTCCATAACAGATCAAAAATACTATTAATTTTTTTTCTTTTTAATAAATTTGATGTTTTTAAACCAACACCTTTTATAGATTTTAGGTCAGATAATAAATATTCATAATTTCTTTTAATATCCATAAACTAATATTATATTCTTAATATGACCGCTGATATAGAACAAATAAAAAAAAAAATTATATACAGATCAAATTATCGCGGTACGAAAGAAATGGATAAACTTTTAGGAGCATTCACCAATAAATACATAGATCAATTAAATGTTGAAGATTTAAATGAATTAATAAAATTCTTAGAAATAGATGATAATAATCTTTACAATTTTTATAATGGTTTAAAAACCAACATTGAATTTGAAGATAACAAAATTAATAATTTATTTAAAAATTTTAAATATTAACAATTATATGGCGGAGAGACTGGGATTCGAACCCAGGAAAGAGTTGCCCCTTTGCCGGTTTTCAAGACCGGTGCTTTCAACCGCTCAGCCATCTCTCCATGTAGAAGCTTTTATAATTTAAAATATTTAATTCAACAATAAAATAGTCTAATTACTCATGATATTTTATTCATTTAATTAGTATGAAAAATGATTTTAACAAAGGTTTAATATTAACTTCCTTAGGTTCTTTTTGGTGGGGATTTATTGGAGTTATATATTTTGAGTCAGTTTCTTTTATTGGTCATACTGAATTAGTTGTTCACAGATGTCTGTGGACAGCAATAATGTTAATTTTAACCACAACATTTCTGTCTAAATGGAAAATTTTTTTAAAAGAAGTAAAAGATAAAAAAAAATTAATTGCATTATTTTTGTCTGGTTTTTTAATTTTTGTTAATTGGTCTATATGGATATATGCTGTTGCATCAGAAAGAATTATCGATGCTAGTTTTGGTTATTTTATAATGCCAATAATTAGTGTACTTTTGGGTTATATTTTTTTTAAAGAAGAACTAAACAAAAAAAGGATTTTTTCAATTATTCTAGTTTTTGTTTCAATATTAATTTTAATTTTTTTTAATCTTAAATCATTACCATGGGTCGGTCTCATTGTAGCTTTTAGTTGGGCCTTTTATAATTTAGTTCGAAAAAAAATCGAAATTGATACCGACATTGGGTTGCTAATTGAAAGTTTATATATTTTCCCTTTTGCTTTAGTTGCATTTTATATAATTGCAAATAATGGTCTAAATGACTTTAACTTAAGTAATCCAGGATTAAGTCTATATTTACTTTTAGCTGGTCCGATGACTGTGATTCCTTTGTTTCTATATGTAAGAGGGGTTGAGTTAATTGGATTAGGACCCACCGGAATGATATTTTATATAACGCCAACATTACAGTTCATTTTAGGTTATTTTTATTATGGAGAGGATTTTTCATTAGTTAAATTTCTAAGTTTTATTATTATTTGGATTGCTGTAATTATATATTTAAATGACTTATATGAAAAAAATTAAAATTTTTTTTTTAATTCTATTTTTTTTAAATTCCAACTTATTTGCAAATGAGAATACAGATTTTGAAAAGTGGAAAAAAGATTTCAAACAAAGAGCTTTAGCAAATAATATTTCTGAGAAAACTTTTGATCTAGTAATGACAGATACTAAGTTCTTAGCAAATGTTATAAAATATGACAGATACCAGCCTGAATTTTATGAAGACACCAAAACTTACATATCAAAGAGATCTTCTACAAAAAAATTAAATAAAGGTATCGACTTTTATTTAAATAATAAAGATTTAATTAATATTGTTGAGAATAAGTTTAAAATTGAGAAGGAACTTCTACTGTCATTGATGGGCATTGAAACAAATTATGGAACTTATGTTGGAAAAATGGATATACTTTCCTCACTAGCAACTTTAAGTTATGATAAAAGAAGATCTGAATTTTTTACTAAAGAGCTTTTAATCTTATTAAAATTAATTGATGAAAATCAGATAGATTATAAATCATTGTATGGTTCATGGGCAGGTGCATTTGGTTTTTTTCAATTCATGCCCTCAACCATAAAAAATCACGCAATTGATTTTAATACAGATAATTATATTGATTTAAAAAATTCTCATGATGCTTATGCTTCAGCAGCTAATTATCTTAAAAAAATAGGTTGGAAAAAAGACTCACCTTGTTTTTATAGAATAGATCTTAAAGAAAATATTCCAAAAAAGTATTTAAACGTTTCTGCTAAAAAACTTAAAAATAAAAAAAAATTAGGTTTTTTTAAAAAATATATAGATAATTATGACGATATAAGCTTTTTAAAATCGAATTATAATGTTGCAATAATCACTCCAGACAAAGATATTATCCCTGGTTCAGATACTTTAAATCCTGCATATATTGTATTTGATAACTACGAAATAATCCTCCAATGGAATAGATCTCTAAGATTTGCTTTAGCTGTTTGTACCTTAAAAAATAAATTTAAAAATGAATTATAAAATTTTATTAATATTTTTATTATCAATATTTTTAGTTGGGTGTGAACAAGTTGCAATGAAATCAGATACGATTGAAACAAAAGTCGAAAAAAAATATAGTAATAGCGGTTTTGCTTTAATCTTTGATGAAAATATAAAAAAAATTAAAAAATTAGATGATAGATCATTAATGATTCATCACAAATCACTTAAAAGAAAATCTGCCGTTAAGATTACTAATCCAAAAAATGGAAAGTCTTTAATTGCAGAAGTAAAATCTAATAACCAAAAATTTTCAGATTTTTACAATTCTGTTATATCTAGAAGAATTGCTGAAGATTTAGATCTTGATTTCAATGAACCCTTATTGGAAATAGTGTTAATATCTAGAAATTCTACTTTTATTGCAAAAAAAAGTAAAACTTTCGATGAGGAAAAAAATGTTGCAGAAAAGGCGCCAATTGATGGTATTCAAATTAATGATTTAAGCAAAACTAAGAAAAAAGAAAAAAAAACAACTAAAGAAAAATTTTCTTACTCAATAAAGATTGCTGATTTTTACTATAAATCTACTGCTAAAATGATGATTTCTAGAATCAAAGATGAAACTTCTATAAAAAACTCTAAGATAAAAAAATTATCTCAAACTAAATTTAGAGTATTAATAGGTCCTTTTAATGATATAAAAAGTTTGAAAGAGTCATTTGAGAAGTTAAAATCTCTTAATTTCGAAAACTTAGAAGTGCTAAAAAATGTTTAAAAATTTTCTAATTACAATTCTTATAACTTTTTTTATTTCTAACAGTGCGCATTCTAATATTGAGATAAAAGCAAGAACCGCAATTTTACAAGATTTTTTGTCGGGTGAAATTTTATATGAAAAAGAACCAGACAGATCAATTTATCCTGCTTCAATGACAAAAATAATGACCTCCATTATTGCTTTTGATTTAATTAAATCAGGCGATTTAACTTTAGATGAAAAATTTATTATTTCAGAGAAAGCTTGGCGGCTATCAACTTCTGGATATTCTTCAATGTTTGTTATGGTCAATGATGAGGTGAGTGTAGAAAATTTACTTAGAGGTATTATTGTTGCCTCAGGAAACGACGCTTGTGTTGCATTAGCTGAAGGAATAGCAGGAACTGAAGAGGAATTTGCAATTATGATGACTTCCAAAGCACAAGAAATTGGTATGAGTAATACAAATTTTGCAAACTCATCTGGAATTAATGATCCTGACAATTATTCAACAGTAAAAGACATAATGATAATGTCTCATTATTTAATTAAAAACTATCCAGAATATTACGAGTGGTTCAGTGAAAAAGAATTTACTTGGGATAGAACTGGTGGCGATCCAATTACTCAAGGAAATAGAAATCCACTTTTATATAAAAATATGGGTGCAGATGGAATTAAAACTGGATATCTTGCAGTGGAAAAATATTCTTTAGCATCATCATTAGAAAGAAAAGGTAGACGGTTAATTGCAGTAGCTAGTGGCTTTGAAACTAAAAATTCTAGATCTAGAGAAAGCTCAAAACTATTGACATATGGTTTAACGAATTTTGATTTAGTAGAAATAAACAAATCGGGAGAAGAATTTGATAGCGTTGATGTTTGGTTAGGAAAAAAGGATTCTGTTAAAGTTTATACTAAAGAAGATATCTATAAAATTATAAAAAAAGGTAAGAAAAAACTATTAAAAGTTAAAATGTTATATGAAGGACCTGTGGAAGCGCCAATTAGTAAAGATCAAGTTTTAGCCAAATTAAAGATCATTTACGATGATGAATTAATTGATGAATATGATCTCTTAGCAAAAGAACAAGTTAATAAAGTAAATATTTTTTCAAGATTAATGAAATCCTTAAATTATTTGATTTGGGGTGATGTCTAAAAAAATTGTTATAGCCTTTGAAGGTATTGAGGGTAGTGGAAAAACTTTTCATATTGACAATGTTTCTAAATATTTAAAAAGAAAAAAGATACCTCATATAAAGATAAGAGAGCCTGGAGGGAATAAGAACTCAGAAAAGATAAGAAAATTAATTCTAGATAAGAAATCTAATTTTAATAAAAATACTGATTTATTACTTTATTTAGCGGCCAGAAGTGAAAACATGGATAATTTGAAAAAAAATTTTAGAAAAAAGATAATTTTGCTAGATAGGTTTACCGACTCTACCATTGCTTATCAACATTTTGGAATGGGTGTAAATTTAGATATTATTAAAAAGATTAATAATTATATTTTAAAATCATTTAAAGTAGATTTTACGTTTTTAAGTATTGTTAACACAAACAATATGCAAAAAAGATTGAAACAAAGAAAAAAACTTAATCGTTACGATGAGTTCAAAGAAAAATTTTACAGAAAAGTACAAAATGGTTTTTTAAGAATATCTAAAAATAAAAAAAGATATAAAATAATTAATTCAAATCTTCCTATCGAATTAAACAAAAAAAAAATAATTGAAAAAATTGAAAAATTAGTAAAATGAATTTTTATCCTAACAGCCAAACAAATCTTTATGGATTACAGGATAATCTTTTAGTTTTTGCTAAATTATTTGACCAAAAAAGATTACCACCAAAGATTTTATTAACTGGTCAAAAAGGTATTGGCAAATGTACTCTTGCTTATCATTTAATTAATTTTGTTTTATCAAAAGATGAAGAAATGCCTTATGATTTAGCTGAATTTAAAATAAATTTAGATAATCGCTCATTTAAGTTAATTCAAAATGGTTCATGTCCAAATTTTAATTTAATAGATATTAATCCTGATAAAAAAAACATAGATATAGAACAAATTAGAGAATTAATAATTCAACTCAATAAGTCTTCATTCAACAATAAGCCAAGATTTGTTTTAATTGATAATATTGAATATTTGAATTTAAATTCAGTAAATGCGCTGTTAAAAACGTTAGAGGAACCTAATGAGAATATATTTTTTATTTTAATAAATAGTAATAAGAAAATAATTCCAACACTTCTATCTCGTTGTATTAATTTCAATATATCCCTAGAAAATGATAAGGTTAATGAAATTAGTTCACTTCTTTTTGATAATGATATTGATAATCTCTTAAATAAAGATTTATTAAATTATTATTCTACTCCTGGAGAAATTTATAATCTTTTAAAATTTTCTGAAGAAAAAAAAATTAATTTAAAAGACATAAATTTAAAAGATTTTTTATTAAAACTTATAAGTGAAAATATTTATAAAGATGATAAGCAATCAAAAACATTTGTTTACAATATACTTGAATTATTTTTGATAAAAGATATTTCAGTTTCAAATTCAGATGTTTACAATTATTTTTTGAAAAGAATAAATGATTTTAAGAAATTCAATTTAGATGATGAATCTTTATTTTTAGAAATAAATTCAAAGCTTTTAAATGGATAAAAATTATTATATTACAACACCCATTTATTATCCCTCAGCCAAACCACATATGGGACATGCTTATTCGAGTATTATCGCTGATTTTTTTGCCAGGTTTAAAAGAATAGATGGATTTAAAGTTTATTTTCTGACTGGGACTGATGAGCACGGTTTAAAAATTCAAAGAGCTGCAGAAAAAAAAGGAGTTGAACCTCTAGCGTTCTGCGATGAAATCAGCAAAACATTCAAGAATTTATCAAAAACTCTAAATTTAACAAATAATGATTTTATAAGAACTACTGAGTCTCGACACAAAAAATCTGTTCAATATTTATGGGAAGAATTGAAAAAAAATGATGATATTTATTTATCAAAATATTCTGGTTGGTATTCTGTATCGGATGAGGCGTTCTACAATGAGGATGAGATTGAAGATCTTGATAATAAAAAAGTGGCCATATCATCTAAATCTCCTGTTGAATGGGTTGATGAGGAATCTTATTTTTTTAGATTATCTAAGTGGGAAAAGGCATTATTAGAATTTTATGAAAAAAATCCTGATTTTATTTCTCCAGCATCAAGGAAAAATGAAGTCATAAGTTTTGTTAAAAGTGGATTAAAAGATTTGTCAATAAGTAGAAAAAGTTTTTCATGGGGTATTAAAGTTCCAAATGATGATGATCATGTCATATATGTATGGTTAGATGCTCTCACTAATTATATAAGTGCTTTAAATTATCCCAATAAAGATGATGAATTATATAAAAAATTTTGGCCAGCATCTGTTCACTTGATTGGAAAAGATATATTAAGATTTCATGCAATATATTGGCCTGCGTTCCTATTGGCCGCAAAAATTACTCCTCCAAAAAAAGTTTACGGACATGGGTGGATATTATCTAATGAGGAAAAAATGTCTAAATCAAAAGGAAATATATTGGATCCATTAGAAATTATAAAACAATATGGATTGGATCCTTTGAGATATTATTTAATAAAAGAAGTTTCATTTGGAAATGATGGTAATATTTCTCAAGAAAGATTAGAGGATTGTATTAATAGTGATTTAGCTAATAATTTTGGTAACTTATGTCAACGTGTATCTGCATTTGTTATTAAAAATTGTGATAGCAAAGTGCCAGAAAAAATTAAATTTGAAAATGATGATATAAAAATTTTAGATGAATATAGCCAGAATTTAGATAAGTTGAGATCGGAAATAGATAATCAAAATATTAACTTTTATATTGATTATATTGTAAATCGATTATTTGAAGCCAATAAATATTTTAATGACCAGGAGCCGTGGAAAAAAAAAGATGATAAAATTAGGTTAAATACAATAGTTTATACAACTCTTGAAATTGTTAGAAAAGTAACTTTTTTATTATATCCAATTATTCCGCAATCATCTCTTAAAGCACTTAAAATTTTCAATCTTGAAGAAAAAGATGTAGTTTTTCAGTCAATTGGAAATAATGAATTTTTAAAAAAAGGAAGTACTATTAATAAAATTGATATATTATTTAACAAAATAGAAAAAGAAAATGATTGATTCACATTGTCATCTTGATCATGAGCCATTATTCAGTGATCTAAAAAATGTTATACAACGATCAAAAAAAATTGGTGTTAAAAAATTATTAACAATCTCAACATCTATTGAAAGCTTTTCCAGAGTTAAAGAAATTGTAAATAAAGATGAAATTATATTTGGTACAATTGGAATACACCCACATGAGGCAGATAAAAATAACGTCAACTCAGAATTTTTTACAAAAAATTTAAATCAGAATAAAAAAATTATTGGAGTTGGGGAAACTGGTCTTGATTTTTATTATGATAATTCAGATAGAGATAAACAAATAGAAAGTTTTAAGATACACATTAAAGCTGCATTAGAAGCGAATATACCATTAATTATTCATTCAAGAAATGCTGAAGAAAAAACTTACGAAGTATTAAATGAATATAAAGATGAAAAGTTAAAAATTTTGATGCATTGTTTCACGGGATCTCAAAAATTTGCAGAAAAGCTTTTAAAATTTAATTCTTATTTTTCTGCAAGTGGCATTATCACTTTTAAAAATTCTGTTGATCTTCAGAATACATTTAAGTCTCTTCCATTAGATAGAATTCTTATTGAAACAGATAGTCCTTTTTTAGCTCCAGTGCCAAACCGAGGAAAAAAAAATGAACCGTCATTTATAGATTTTACTGCAGCCAAACTTGCAGAAATAAAGGGCATTGAAAAATCTGAACTTATCAAAATTACCACTAATAATTTCGATAATCTTTTTTTTAATTAAAATTATATGAAGTTTATAATACTTGGTTGTGGTAGTTCAATGGGTGTACCAAGACCAGATGGCTTTTTTGGTAATTGTGATCCTAAAATCAAGAAAAATTATAGAACACGATGTTCTGCACTATTGAAAACTTCTAATCAAAATATATTGATTGATACTTCACCTGATTTACGACAACAATTATTAAGACATAAGATTAAAAAAATAGATAAAGTGCTTTTTTCCCACATGCATGGTGATCAAACACATGGAATAAATGATTTAAGATCATTTTATATAAGTAGCAAAAATCAAATTGATGTATATGCTGATCCATTTACTTCTAAATATTTAAAAAATAGTTTTTCATACATATTCAAAAGTTACTCTAGAGAGTATCCTGCTACTTTAAAATTGCATAAATTACCAAAAACTTTTCTTACATCAAATAATAAGAAAAAAATTTCTGTTAAATCTATTAAAGTTGAACACGGAAAAGTTAAATCTAATTGCTTTATAATTGATAAGAAATTGGCTTATATAAGCGATGTAAGTAAAATTTACACTAAAGATTTTAGATATTTCAAAAATTTGAAGTTTTTAGTCATAGATTGCCTTTGGTATAATTACCATCCATCACATTTTAATTTAGAGACCTCTCTTTCTATGATTAGAAAGTTCAAACCTAAAAAAGCTATTTTAACTAATTTATCTCCAGTATTAGATTACAAAGTTCTCATGAAAGTTTTACCAAAAAACACAATACCTGCTTTCGATGGGCTTACTCTAAATTTATAAAATACTCTCTATTTTACTAATTATTTTATTTGATAATGGTTTAGTGAAAGAGGAAAATGTATCCTCAATTTTTCCCTCTTTGTTTATTAAAATTTTATGAAAATTCCACTTTGGTACTGCTGAGCTACCATGATTAGTTTTAGCCCATTTAAATAACTCATGTGCATTATTTCCTTTTACCTCAGAAATAGCTGAAAGTGGAAAGGTGATATTAAAATTGACTTCACAAAACTCTTTAACTTCTGAGTTTTTATTTTTCTCTTGATTAAATGAATTTGACGGTACAGCAAGAACAACTAAACCCTTACTTTTATATTTGTCCCAAAGAATTTGAAGTTCTTCATATTGATTTGTAAATCCACAATAGCTTGCCGTATTTACTACTAATACTACATTATTTTTGAAATCACTAAAATTTATTATATCGCCCGATATGCTCTCAATATTTAGATCAAAAAAAGTTTTTTCATAATTTGCGATAGCTGAACTTTTAAAAAAAAACATAATTATTGTAAAACCTAATATAAATTTTTTTGTCATTTATTAGGTGTAAGTAGTATTAAGAAGTAACCAAATAAAGTGGATAAAAGTGACCCAGTTAGTACTCCTATTTTTACACCATCCATATATTGCATATTCTCAATAAAAGCTAAATTTCCAACAAAAAGACTCATTGTGAAACCGATACCAGTTAGAACACCTACGCCATAAAAGTTATACCAATTTGAATTATTAGGCATTTGAGCAATTTTTGTTTTGATTGATACATATGAAAATACAAAGACACCTAATTGTTTACCAACAAATAATCCTAACACAATTCCGAGTGGTACTTTGTCTAATAAAGAACTAAAAGATAAGCCCTCTAGAGATACTCCTGCATTGGCAAAAGCAAATAAAGGCATAATACCAAAAGCTACGTAGGGACTTATTGCATGTTCAACTTTGATTAATAAAGAAAAATCTTTTTCTTTCTTTCGGTGAGGTATGGTCATGGCCAATAAAACTCCAGCAATAGTAGCGTGAATACCAGAATTATGTGTAAAGTCCCAAAGAAATATACCTACAACTAAGTAAGGTAAAAATTTTTTAATATTAAATTTATTTATAACTAATAGTACAATAAAAGCTAACAGCATAAGCGTTAAGTATTTGATGCTCAAATCACCTGAATAAAATAAAGCAATGATAACAATCGCTCCTAAGTCATCAATGATTGCCAAAGCAGTTAAAAAAACTTTTAGAGATAATGGTACTCTCTTTCCTAATAGAGATAATACACCAAGTGAGAAAGCAATGTCAGTAGCAGAGGGAATGGCCCATCCATTCATAGTTTCGCTATCACCAAAGTTTATAAATACATAAAATAATGCAGGAACCAACATGCCGCCTACAGCGGCAATTATCGGAAGTAAAGCTTGTTTTATATTTGAAAGTTCTCCTTGTAAAAATTCTCTTTTTATTTCTAAAGTGACAAAGAAAAAAAATATTGCCATTAAGGCGTCATTAATCCAATGTAAGACAGATAATTTTAAACCAAAGTTGTTAATACCTATAAATAGGTATTTATTTAAAGTTGAAAAATATAAGTTAGATAAATTAGAGTTACTGATTATTAATGCAATTATAGCCGCAAATAGTAAAACTAAACCGCTAGCTGCTTCAAGTTTAAAAAACCATTTAAAAGGTTTAGATAAGTAATTAATCATGATTAAACTAAGTCTTTAATAAATAATTTAATATCTTTCAATATCTCAAAAAGACTAAATATAAAAAGCTCAAGAGAAGGAAATAATTGATATAAATACGCACTAAAAGTATCTATGGTAACTAATAAAGCAACAAAAGTTATCAAAAGTACAATTAAATACGAAAGTAATTTAGTAAATGATAAACTTTTTCTCGGCTTATATTTTGTTATCTCATAATTTTTTTTATCTTTTAATTTAGAATAGCTTTCTTCTTTAAATATTTTTGCTTCATTTTTTTTTGTTTGATTTATAGTTGGTTTTTCTTTGACATCAATTTCAAGATCCTGTTTTATTTCTTTTTTAATATCTGCAATTTTTGGATTATAAAACCAAACATGATTACATGAGCCACACTGAATAGTTCTTCCATTTTCAGGAATAAGTTCTGAATTTACTTCGAATACTTTATTACAATTAATACATTCAATAATCATTATTTTATAAAATAAATGTTATGCTTATCTTATATCTATTTATAAGCAAAAGTTAATTATAGTTTTTACAAAAACATTTATTGATGTTTTTAATTTACATTTTAATTGTGATGTATAAGGTAAAAATATTGAAAATTGTTAATAATTAATAAATGTTCTTTTTTAAAAGTAGAAGCAAAAATTTCAAAAATAGTAAACTTAAAATCTTATCAGGCTATAACTTTAGATATAGAAGTGTTGGAAAAGAATCAGAAAAAAATATCATTAAATATGCCAATTATTTTAAATTTGATTATGAATTTGAAAAATCAAATAAATTTGAGAGACATTTTTATTGGTTAAAGATTAAAATGCTTATTGATAATCTCGAAAAAGGAAAACATGAGTTTTATCTTTGGTTAGATGCTGACACTTTTTTTTGCAGATATGAAAACATATTAAATTATATTGATAAATCAAAGCATATCTTTGTTCATAATAATTTTTTTAAATCTGTTCATAAAACAAAATACAAATTTGTAAATTATTTAACCTGGGGTCCTAATGTTGGTGTTTTACTTGTTAGGAATACAAAATGGTCGTTAAATTTTTTTAAAAATGTTTGGAACAAAAAAAAATACCTTAAACATTTTTGGCCTGATAATGCTGCTTTTATGGATGAAGTTGGTTTAAAGGCAGAAATTTCTAAAATATCAGATAATAATTTATCTAAAGATGTAAGAAATAATATTTCATTCTTATCAGGTATTTGGAATAGTATGCCAAAAAGAAATTTTGAGAACCCAGAAAATGATGAAATTTCAAATTTTTATTTTGATCCTGTCATCATTCATTTGGCTGGAATAAGAAGAAGAGATAGAATTAAATTCATCAAAAAATATAAAAAAATATTTATTTGAATTTTAGATCATTGATTTGACTTTTACTGTACAGGTTTAAATAACAATTAAAACCACTATTTTTATTTAGTTCATCTTTATCCAATATTTCATGTAATGGTGTAGGCAATAAGAATGGTGGTCTAGTTAAATCTATTTCCCTGTATTCTCCATCGGGGATGTCTAAATTATCTAATTTTTTAGTTTTATCTTTCAATTTGTATGTTGTTAGCAATAAATAATTAATTTTACTTTTTCTAAAGTTTTCAAAAAATAATCTTATGCTTTCAAATGACAAATGAATTAAACAATCCCTACAAATCATTAAATCTGAGTCTGGTAAACTTTCTTTAGTAATATCAAGTTTTATAAATTTAAGATTATTACTTTTAAATTTCCTAATATTATTATCAATTATTTCTTGAACAATGTCTCCACCAATATAAGATAAATTTTTATCTAGAACGTTTTTAACCCAATTAAAATCTCCACATGGTGCATCTAAAATACTTTTTATTTGATACTTTTTTACAATATTAATAATTTCTTTTTCAATATTGATAGTATTTTTTAATTCAGATCCATATCCCGAGACACTTTCATTAGAAGACCAAAAATTTGTTTTATAAATGAGATTAAACCTTTTTTCCGATGTATCTTGATTAAAGATTAATTCCTTATTTTTTTGATAGATCTGCTTTTTTACAATTCTGTAGGGTGTGGTTATAATCTTTATGATAGCTTTAAATAGTCCATTTTGTTTGTAAAATTTATAATATCTATTTAATATAAACATCGTCGCTTTTAGAAATTATATTTAAATATAGAAGGTAAAACGAATTATTTCTACTTTTCCTCATCATTAAACCTTTTTCTTTTTATTGAAAACATAAGTAAAAACGCTATAACGAACATTCTCGGAGTGTAGCGCAGCCTGGTAGCGCATCTGGTTTGGGACCAGAGGGTCGCAGGTTCGAATCCTGCCACTCCGACCATTGATATGAAAAAAGCAAAAATTTACATACCTAATAAAAGTGCAATGCAATCTGGTTTAGGAAAAATTGACAAATGGATACTCGAATTTGAAACTAAAGATCCCACAAAAAATCCTTTAATGGGATGGGAGAGTTCTGATGATACATATAGTGAGCTGAAACTAGAATTTTCAACCAAAGAATTGGCAATAAATTATGCAAAGAAGAAAAAAATTGATTATGAGTTAATTGAGCCAAAAAAAAGAAAAATAGTAAAAAAATCCTACGCAGATAATTTTTTGAAATAGATAAATAATGTTTAAATTTTTTACAGATAGAAGATGGTATTTATGGAGTATAGGTGGAACATTACTAATTTTAATGGCTACTTGGTATCAGGTTCAACTTGATGTGAGAATTAATGAATGGTTTGGTGAATTTTACGATACTTTACAAAAAGCTCTCACTAATCCCAATTCTGTATCTGAAAAAGAATTTATCGCGTATCTTTTTACATTTGCTAAAATTGCAGCTGTATACATTTTGGTAGTTATTTTTAGTGACTATTTTACCAGCCACTGGACATTTAGATGGAGAACTGCAATGGCAGATTTTTATCACGACAAATGGAATGATGCCTCTTCTATAGAAGGAGCGTCTCAAAGAGTTCAAGAGGACACTCTTAAATTTGCTAGAATAATGGAAGGGCTGGGGGCGGAATTACTTAGAAGTGTAATGACGTTGATTGCTTTTACTCCAATTTTATGGGGCTTATCAAAAAGTATTACAGTATTACCATGGATTGGCGAAGTTGAACATGCTTTAGTTTGGGTCGCGATTATATCAGCATTGGGTGGAACAATATTATTGGCCAGTGTAGGGATTAAACTTCCTGGCATTGAATATGATATTCAAAAAGAAGAGGCAGCTTATAGGAAAGAATTAGTTTTAGGAGAGGATTTTAAAGAAAGTGCACAACCTGCAAAAATTACAGATCTTTATGGAGGTGTTAGAAAGATTCATTATAAAATGTATTTTCACTACCTTTACTTTAATGCAGTAAAATGGAGTTACTTACAAGGTATGGTAATTGTTCCATATTTAGCATTAGCACCAACGATTGTGACTGGTGCAATAACACTCGGTTTTGTTCAACAAATTATTAGAGCTTTTGGTCGAGTTGAAACATCACTGCAATATTTAGTTAGAAGCTGGCCAATCATTGTTGAGCTAATTTCAGTTTGGAAAAGATTGAGAGAATTTGAATCAAAATTAGAAAAAAACATATCTATTGAAACTGCAAAATAATGTCATTAGACAAAAAATTTGAAGACTTATTTTTAAATGTTTCAATCAAAGCGGCATTATCATCTTACCATTTTGTTGGAAAAAAAGATAAAATAGCAGCTGATAAATCTGCTGTAGATGCAATGAGAAATAAACTTAATAAAATAGAAATGAGAGGAAAGGTGGTAATAGGAGAAGGCGAACTAGATGAAGCCCCAATGCTTTATATTGGTGAAACTTTAGGTACCATGAATGGTCCCGAATTAGATATTGCTGTGGATCCTTTAGAGGGAACTAATTTTGCAGCAAATAATCTGCCAGGAGCATTATCTGTTATTGCAGTTGCAGAAAAATCAAATTTATTTAGTGCACCAGAGACTTATATGAACAAAATTTCCGCAAACGTACCCTCTGAGGGTATTATTGATTTGGATTTTTCAGTTAAAAAAAATATTTCTAATCTTGCAGATTATAAGAATAAACAACCTAATGAACTTTCTGCATGTATTTTAGATCGACCAAGACATAAAAAGATTATTGAAGAACTAAGGAATTTGAATGTAAATTTAAAACTTATTTCTGATGGAGATGTATCAGGAGCTTTATTAGTTTCTGATAAAAAATATAATATAGACATTTTTATGGGAATTGGTGGCGGACCCGAAGGTGTGCTTGCAGCTTCTGCTTTGGATGCTTTTAATTGTTTTTTTCAAGGCAGGTTCATTTTTGATAATGAAAATGATGTAAATAGGGCAAAAAAAATGGGTATAGATGATTTAAATAAAAAGTATTTGTTAAATGAAATAATTACGGGTGACTCAATTTTTTGTGCTACCGGCATTACAAGTGGGGATATTGTTTCTGGAATAAAAATAGAGGAAAATAATTATGTTTCAGAAACACTCATTACACATAAATCTACTAATTTAAAAAAAATAATAAAATCAAAAAATGAAATAGATGAATAAAGAAGATAATTCCTACAAAACTATAAGCGAAGTTGTAAAAATATTAAATTTAAAATCAAAAAAAGGAGATGCTTTACCCACTCATACCCTTCGTTTCTGGGAAAAAGAATTTAAACAAATTAAACCTAAAATACTCACTGGAAATAGAAGATATTATGACAAAAAAAATATTGAATTATTAAAAAAAATTCATTTTTTATTAAAAGATCAAGGAATGACTATCAAAGGTGTAAAAAAAATACTAAATAATAAAGAACCTTTAAAGCTTGACGAAATGGCAGATAATTCTATAAGAGCAGATAATATAAAAAATAAGTTAAATAAGATTTCAAATATTGTAAAAAGTTTAAAAAAATTTAAATAAGATGGCAAAAAAAACTCATATTAAAGTTCGTTTAGTCCCTGAAGAAAAACCAGATAGTCCTTTTTTTTATTATGTAAAAAAACCCGCTGGTGGAGAAAAAGCTAAAGTAAAATTAAAAGCTAGAAAATATAATCCTTCAACTAGAAAACATGAAATTTTTGTTGAAAAAAAATTACCACCACATAGTAAATAATTATTTTTTTTTAAAATTTCTTCTTTCGTAATCAATATAAGACCAGATCATATTCTTCCATATTCTATTAGTAATAAGTGGATCAATTTTATTCTTTAAAGATTTTTTTCTTATATTACTAAGTATGGATTTAATTCTTTTTTGATCAACTATTTGATTTTTTCTATCTTTAAGTTCTAAAACTTTTTTTACGAGAAAAGTTCTTTTTTTTATAATTTTTATAAGTGAATTATCTATTTTATCTAGTTCTGATCTTATTTTGCTTAGTTTTTTTCGTTTTTGTGGCGACATTTATATATTTGGATAATTAAAAAATTATTATATTTATGCGCATATGTACACAGCAAATCATAAGATTAATTATCAATTATCTCTTTGGTTAATTTCAATGTTTTGGATTGTGTCCATAATGATTGTTGTTGGTGGCTTAACAAGATTAACGGACTCGGGTCTTTCAATTACTAAATGGCAACTTTTCTCAGGATTTTTACCACCCTTAAATCAAGAAGACTGGGTTTCATATTTTAATCTTTATAAACAAATACCTGAATTCAAATTACAAAATTACAATATGAATATGCAAGAATTCAAAATTATTTTTTGGTGGGAATGGGCACATCGTTTTTTAGGAAGATTAATTGGTATCGGATTTTTAATACCATTAATTTATTTTTCTTTTAAAATTAGTATTTCAAAATTGTATAGTTTGTATTTAATTTTTTTTCTAATATGTTTTCAAGGCTTTATTGGTTGGTACATGGTTAGTAGTGGTCTTGTAGATAGAGTTGATGTAAGTCATTTTAGATTATCTATTCATTTATTAATTGCTTTTATTATTTTATCATTAATATTCTGGAACTATCTCAAGCTAAATTTGAGTAATAATTCAACAAATAAAATAAATCCTTTAATACCACTCGTTTTTTTAATATTGGTCTTTACACAAATTGTTATCGGAGCTTTTGTATCTGGTATGGATGCTGGAAAAATTTATAATTCCTGGCCAAATATGGGCACAGCATATTTTCCTGACGACAATAAATTTGTTAATTTATTTAAACTATCTGCTTTTAGCGATCCATCTTTGGTTCAATTTATTCATAGAAATTTAGCTTATATAATCGGATTTTATTATTTATTTATATTTTATAAAATTTATAAGGACAAAATTTTTGATTTATACAAGTCTATAAATGTATTGGGTTTCTTTATTTTATTACAAATTCTTTTAGGAATAATAACAGTTTTATATGGTGCACAAATCTACATAGCATCTATGCACCAAATAAGCTCAATCTTTTTGGTAAGTTCTTGTATCTATTTTTTATTTCTTAATACAAGGTTTAACTAACTGCCCTTAATTTACCTTTAGAGGATTTGTTTAAAGCTTGGTTTAAATCCTCAATGATATCATCTACATGCTCAATACCAATGCAAAGTCTTACATAGCTCTGTGTAACTCCAGATGCTGCAAGTTCTTTTTCATTTAATTGGCTATGAGTTGTGCTAGCAGGATGTATTGCTAAACTTCTTACATCACCAATATTTGCAACATGATAAAACATTTTTAAAGACTCAATAAATGTCTTTCCAGCCTCAATACCACCTTTTAATTCAATACCAACCATTGGCCCATAACCACCCTTTAGGTATTTTTTTGCTCTATCAGCGATTGGTTTATTATGTTCAGTAGAATATATTACTTTTGTAACTTCTTTGTGTTTTTTTAAAAAATTAACAACTTTCTCAGCATTCTCACAATGTTGTTTCATACGTAAGGCTACAGTCTCTAAACCCTGAATTATAGCAAATGCATTATCAGGTGCTAATGCGGAACCAAGATCTCTTAGTAAACATACTCTAGCTCTCACTGCAAAAGGAACATTTGCTCCTGTAAGCTCAGGCACTGCTTTACCCCATATTACACCACCATAACTAGCATCAGGTTCATTAAATAAGGGTTGTCTTTTTGGATCAGCAGTCCAATCAAAATTACCACTATCAACAATGCTCCCTGCTACTGCGGTTCCATGTCCACCAATATATTTAGTAAGTGAATGAATTACTATGGCTGCACCATGTTCGATAGGTTTACAAATAACTGGTGATGCAGTGTTATCCATGATTAATGGAATATTATATTTTCTGCCAATGTCAGAAACTTCTTTAATAGGAAAAACTCTAAGATAAGGATTTGGTAAAGTTTCTCCATAAAAAGCTCTTGTTTTATCATCTACCATTTTTTCAAAATTTTTTGGATCACTTGG
>CACKAY010000003.1:0-116931 GCA_902598265.1 uncultured Pelagibacteraceae bacterium | reverse complement strand
AAAAGAATCAAATGATTAATAATCGAATAAACACACTAGTAAGTAAATTTAAGAAATACAATATAGATGGATACATTATTCCCAAAAATGACGAATTTTTTTCAGAATACGCTGCAAATGATAGACTTAAAACTATCTCAAACTTTTCTGGTTCTGCTGGTTATTCAATCATTCTTAAAAAGAAAAACTATTTATTTGTTGATGGGAGATACACCATACAAGCAAAAAAAGAGGCGGGCAAAAACTTTCAAATTCTTGATTTCCATAAAATTATAAATTGTAATTTGTTCAAAAATTTGTCAATAGGTTTTGATCCAAAATTCTTTACATCTATACAAATTAAGAAGTTTTTTAATAAGTATAATAAAGTCAAAAGCATTGAGTCAAATTTGATTGATCAAATACATCAACGTAAAGTTAAATCTAATAAACCTTTTTTTTCTCTTAAGAACAAAATAGTTGGAGAAAACTATAAGAATAAAATAACAAAAATAAGGAAATACCTGAACAAAAATAAATCAGATTATTTATTTATCTCAGCACCTGAAAATGTTGCATGGCTTCTTAATATAAGGGGACATGACAATCCAAATAGTCCTATCCCTAACTGCCAATTAATCATAAACAATAAAAAAAGTTTTTATTTGATTTCATCTAAGTATAAAGTTTTAAAGTTAATTAATGAAAAAAAAATAAAATCTGATCAAGTAATTGAACCAAAGAATTTCAATAAATTCATTTCAAATCTTAAAGGTAAGAAAATTATAATTGATAAAAATACTTGCTCAATATTTTTTGAAAATATACTAAAAAAAAAATTTAAGGTTTTAAGTATTGAAGATCCAATTTACTCACTTAAATCTTTGAAAAATAAAACGGAAATAAAAAATATGTTAAATGCTCATATTTTTGACGGGGTAGCATTAACAAAATTTATTTACTGGATCAAAAATATAAACAAAAAAACAATTACTGAGTTTGAGGCACAAAATAAATTAGAAAATTTTAGAAAAAAAAATAAAAATTATTTATATCCAAGTTTTAATACTATTGCTGGTGCCGGAAGGAATGGCGCTATTGTTCATTATAGGGCAACAAAAAAAAACACGAAAAAAATTAATAAAAAAGATATTTTTTTATGTGATTCTGGTGGACAATATAAATATGGTACTACAGATGTGACTAGAACAATTTGTTTCTCAAAACCCAAAAAGAATATAAAAAATATTTTCACACGAGTATTAAAGGGTCATATTGCGGTTGTAAAATCTAATTTAAATAAATATTCCAGAGGTAATCTGATAGATACTAGAGCAAGAAAATTTTTAAAAAAGGTCAACTTAGATTACCAACACGGAACTGGACATGGTGTGGGTTTTTTTCTAAATGTGCATGAGGGACCCCAAGGTATCTCTAAATTAAATAAGATTAAGTTACTTGAGGGAATGATTTTAAGCAATGAACCAGGATATTACAAAAAAGATAGATTTGGGATTCGTATAGAAAATTTGATTTATGTTAAAAAAAATAAAAATAAAATTTACTTTGAAAATTTAACTCTAGCTCCAATTGATAAAGATTTAATAAATTATGATTTATTAACAAATGATGAAAAAAAATACCTATGGAAATATAATCTAGATATTTACACAAAACTAAATAAATATTTGAATCCAAGTGAAAAAAAATGGTTAGCTACTTTTATTCAATAATTTATGTAATTCTGATTGATCTATAATTTTTATTTTTTGCTCTTTTGCAGCTTCCACTTTCCTTTTAGTGGGTTTCTCTCCAATTATCAGATAATCAAGCTTTTTTGAAACATTACTGATTATTGTTCCTGAATTTTTTTCTATTAAAGACTTGGCCTCTGCTCTACTTATACCAATTAATTTTCCAGTAAACATAAATATCTTACCACTTAATACGCCATCTTTTTTATTTTCCGTTGTTTTCTGGATTTTTAAAATTTTTTTTAGATCTTGAATTACTTTTAAATTAGTATTGTTTAAGAAAAATTTTTTTATAGAATTTATTTGAGTTTCACCAATCCCATCAATATTTAATAAATCATCAATTTTATTTTTTTTAGAGAGATTTAAAAACTTTTCTGGACTTTTAAGTGTTTTCGCAATTAATTTAGCATTTTCAAAACCAATATGTCTTATACCAAGAGCATATATAAACTTTTCAAAGGAAATATTTTTCTTTTCTTCAATTGCATATCTTAAATTAGCAACAGATTGTTGTCCCCAACCATCCATTGTTTTTATCTTTTCATAATTCAGTCCAAAAATATCTTGTGGTAATCTAATCATTTTTAGTTTCCAAAAATTTTCTACAATTTTTTTGCCAAAACCATCAATGTTAAAAGCTTCTTTTGACACAAAGTGTTTTATTTTTTCTATAGTCATCTTATCGCAATCATATCCATCACTTGAACATCTTCTTACTGCATCATTTTTTTTTGTAATCGAGTTGTATTCTTTGATTGTTTTAGCTCCACAAGAAGGACACTTAATTGGAAAAATATATTTTTTAGAATCTTTATTTCTTTTTTTATAATCTACCTCTACGATATGTGGAATTACATCGCCTGCTCTCTCAATTACAACCATATCACCTATTCTTATATCTTTTCTCATAATTTCATCCTCATTATGAAGTGTTGCATTCGATACAACTACACCACCAATATTAATAGGTTTTATTTTTGCAACAGGTGTCAATGCTCCTGTCCTTCCGATTTGAATCTCAATATTCAAAATTGTTGAAATACCCTTGTTAGCAGAAAACTTATGTGCAATTGCCCAACGAGGTGAATTTGCAACGTTACCTAAACGTTTTTGTAAATCGAAATTATTAACCTTATAAACAATACCATCAATATCAAAATCAATCTCATTTCTTTTTTTTTCAATCTCGTGGTAATTTTTCATTAAATTTTTAATGCCTTTTATAGTTTTATTAAATGGGTTTGTTTTAAACCCCCACTTACTTAGTTGATGTAAATAATCACTTTGATTTTTAATCTCTATTTTATCTACATGCCCAAATGTATAAGCAATAAACTTTAAAGGAATTTTTTTGGTATCTTGAGGATTTTTCTGTCTTAATGACCCAGATGCAGCATTTCTTGGATTGGCAAATTTATCTTTTAGATTTTTTTCAAAATCTTTATTTTGAATAAATACCTCACCCCGAATATCTATTTCGTCAGGAAAGTTTTTAATTGGAATATTTTTTGGAATATCATTAATTGTCATTAAATTCTGTGTAATGTCTTCTCCTTCTTTTCCATCACCCCTAGAAAGTCCCATAACAAATTTTCCTTTTTTAAAAACTAATGAAGCAGAAATACCATCAATCTTAGGTTCTGCGCTATACTCTAATTCATTCGAACTTTTTTGGTCTAAAAAATTATTAATCTTTTTTTGAAAATTTATCAGATCTTCCTCGTCAAAAGCATTTGAGAGCGAGAGCATTGGAACTCTATGAAAAACTTTTTTAAAAGTCTTAGATGGTCTGAAACCTATTATTTTGGAAGGTGAATTTTCATTTCTTAAAAAATCATATTTTTTTTCAAGAGATAATATCTCTTTTTTTATTTGATCATACTCATTATCATTTACTAAAGGTTCACTTAAGTCATAATAGTACTCATTTAGTTTTACTAAATATTTGATTTTTTCATTATAAACTTTTTTAATTTTATTTTTATCCATCTCATTCTAAAAGAGTTTTAAATTTTTTTATTAATCCACCACTTTTTTTCTTAAAAGTTTGTAGTCTCTCTTTTTTTCTTTTTTCATAAGTCTTATCAAATAAACTATATGAATTTTCATACCATTTTGAGGATTGATAATTATATCCCAACAACTGAGCATATTTTTGAGCTTCGTCAGTTAAACCAATTGTATAATGTACCTCCACTAATCTGTGTAAGGCCTCCTCTGCATAAATAGTGGTATCGTAATTATCTACTATTTCTCTAAATCTATTAATTGCAGGTACCCATTTTCTTTTATCAAAATAATATCTTCCTAAATACATTTCTTTAGCTGCCAGAATATCGTTTATTAAATCAATTTTAAATTCTGCATCAATTGCATATTCTGTGTTGGGATAATCTTTTAAAATTATATTAAAATTTTCTTTAGCTTTAATAATTGATTGTAAATCTTTTTTCTCATCAACAATTTGCTCATAATAACAAATCGCTAACAAATAATATACATAACCTAAATCTTTATGTGTTGGATATACTTTTATAAATCTAATTAATTCAGCTATAGCATCACCGTAATAATCTTGCACATAATACGAATATGCCGCCATTAGTGCCGACTGAGGTGCTGAACTTGCTTGAGGGAATAATATTTCTGCTTCATTAAATTTTTTTGCGGCAAACAAAACATCGCCAGCTTCTAGTGACTCCATTCCCTCTTTGTAAGCTTCTTGAACTTGCAACTCTAAAGTTTTCTCTTCTATAATTGATTTTTTAATTGGATCTTTTGAACAAGAACCAAAAAAGACAAAAATTACAAAAAAAATTAAAATTTTATGCTTAAGCATACTTTTCTTATATACACTAAGCTAAAAATTACAAAGATCAATATATGTTAGGCAATCGATCTTAATAAGTTTTTATTTAGAATTGTATGGGGCAGACTTCTCTCTTTTATCTCAATTATTGAAAAGTTTTCTTTATTTTCAAAAACTTTTTTTAGCAGTTGGTTCGTTAAAAAATGACCACCTTGAGAGCAATTTACACTTCCAATGATTCTATATCCACTAGTGTAAAGATCTCCAATACAATCAAGTATTTTGTGATTTACAAACTCTTTAGGATTTCTAAGTTTTTCAGAATTCAAAATTTCATTACCCTTTACAACTATTGCATTATCCAAACTTCCACCTTTTGCTAACCCTTTTTCCTTTATATTTTCTACATCATCAAACAAACAAAACGTTCTTGAAGTAAAAATTTCCTCTAAATCATCCTCATAAACGTTAATTTTATTTTCTTGATTTCCAATCAAACAATCATCAAATTTTAATTTAAAGTTAATATCTAAACTCAATTTTGAGGGCTCAATGGAAATGAACTTTTTTCCATGATTATATGTGATTTTTTTTTGTATCTTGATTATCTTAATTGGTTCTGAACTTTTTTCTAACCCACAATTAGTTAAAATTTCAATAAATTCTTTCGCTGAACCATCTAAAATTGGAACTTCATCATTGTCAATCTCAACAAGTGCATTATCAATGCCTAGTCCAAATAAAGCCCCCATCAAATGCTCAATAGTTGAAACTTTAACGTTAAACTCATTTGAAATAGTTGTGTTTAATAATGTATTAGTTACGTTAGTAAAACTTGGATAAACATAATTATTCGATTTTAGATCTACTCTTTTAAATACAATACCTGAGTTAGGCTCAGCTGGTTTAATACAAACTTTGGCTAATCGACCATTATGAAGTCCAATACCACTAAAGGTTGCAGTTTTTTTTAAAGTTTTTTGACTTAACAATGACACAAGTAAACTTTTAATATGTAAAAAAAAAAACTGAAAACAACAAATATTACGATAAACTACTAATTAATTAAAAAAATTGAAGAATCTCTCAAAAAAACCATGTTTTTTGTTAATTTTATCAATCAGCAAAACTTCATTGTTATTATGGCCTGAAATAATTCTACTAGCTATTGTAAAAATAGTGTCATCTGCATTACCTTTAAATTTTTCTAAATAACTAGCACTTAAGATTTGATTTAACGAAATATGATATTTTTTCAAAATCTTTTCTATATTTTCAATTAAATTTTTTGAAAGACAAATAAATTCTGTATCTAAAGAAAAAATATTACAATTAACATTTGCTGGTAAAGTTGAATAAAGTTTATTATCGATAAAGTATTTTTCTATAAGAAAATGTATAATTTTTTCATTTTGTAAGTTCGATTGACATAAATTTTTTAAATCATTTAATGGATGAATTAAAGTCGCTGAATTTATAAGATTTCCATAATTATCTTTTTTGATTGACAATTTTATTGAGTGAAATTCCTTGCTGTCTAAAATAATATATATGTCTTTAATAAAATTATTTAATTTTTTTTCAATTTTAAATATATTTGAGTTTAAAAATTCATCCAATTTACTAAATTTTAATTCTGTAGAATTTTCTTCTATTTCCAATTTTTCAGAATAAATTTTTTTATTTGTTAGAATTTCAGCTACGTAAATAATAAACTGATAATGATTTAAGTAAAGATATGTCTGGAAGTCTACTTTGTTAGTCATTTATGATAATTTGATTTTTTTGACGTATATCCAAAATTTTTATATTACTAAATTCAATATCATCGAGTAAATCGATTGATAAATTTAATGACTCTTTAATTCCTGTAATCGGTAATTTTATCAAAACTCCTGAGATCATTTCAATATCCCATCTCCCTGAGGGAAAATAATAAAAATTTTTAATTTTATTATACTTAAATTCAGTTTGAAGAATAATATTTTTAAATTCTAAAAATTTTTCTGTTTTAAAATTTCCAAAAATAAAAGGGAAATTTTTTGAGGAGTCTTTTATACCAATTAATTTTCCATTAGATCCAACTAAGTAATTTTTTCCATTTATATTCGTAGATGCTAAAAAATTTGTTTTTACAACTTTGATTTCAATAGATGATGGATATCTTTTGAAAACTTCATATTTTTCAATTAAATTGTTGGAGTTTAATATTTCTTTTATCTGAGATTTTTCAATAGATAATAAATTATTAAATTTTATCAAATTCGTTATTTTTGTGTGTTCATTTTTATTAAATTCGATTCCCTCTATATCGATTATATTAATTTTAGGAAGATCAAAATTTTTTAAATTTTTGTTGTTGAAAGTGCCTAGAATGATTATTAAAGAAATATAAAAAATAATTTTCTTATTTATTTGTTGAAGCATCATTTAAAATTAATTCAATAAGTTTAATAAAACTTATACCATGAAATGCAGCTATCTCAGGAACTAAAGAAAGTTTCGTCATTCCTGGCTGAGTATTAATTTCTAAAAGATAAAACTTCCCCCTGTAATATTTGAAATCTGAACGTGTAACTCCTCGACAACCAATTAAACGGTGTGCTTTCGAAGAAATTTTCATTATTTGTTCATATTTTTTTTTAGATAAATCTACCGGTATAATATGTTTCGTTTTTGCTTTCGGATTATATTTTGCTTGATAATCATAAAATTTTCTTTTTGGTTTTAATTCAATTGCACCAAGTTTCTTGGAACCAATCATTGCAGCCTGAATCTCTCTACCAGGTATAAATTCTTCAATAATTATTTTTTTATAATCTTTTAAATACTCCAATTTTTTTTTGATATCTGTTTTTTTGCATATAAACACATTTACGCTTGAACCTTCATTAATTGGCTTAATCACAACTGGAAATTTAAGTTTTTTTTCAATGGTTCTAACAATATTTTTTTCATCTTTGCTGAAAGAAAAGGTCATGAATTTTGGGGTTAATATTTTATTCTTTATAAAAATCTTTTTTGATAGCACTTTATCCATCGCTATTGATGATGAAATCACACCTGAGTGAGTATAAGGAATTTTAAAACTTTCTAATATTGATTGGATATAACCATCCTCACCGAACTGACCGTGCAACGCATTAAAAATTTTGTTTGGTTTGAATTTTTTAATAACATCAGATAACTGAAAATTTGGCTCTGTTATTTTTACAAAATAATTATTTTTTTTTAGTTCCTTAGCTACTTGTTTTCCAGAATCAAGACTGATTGCTCTTTCTTTCGAAATTCCACCTGAAATTATTAATATTTTTTTCAATTTATTCTAAAATCTTAATTTCTTTTTCTAATTTTATACCAGTTTTTTCTAAAACTTTTTTTGATACAAATTCAATTAAATTGTTCATATCATTAAACGAAGCACGACCCCTATTTACAAAAAAATTACAATGTTTTTCTGAAATACATGCATCCCCAAAACTTTTGTCTAAAGGAACAGACTCTTTAATTAATTCCCAAACTTTCTTATTTGTTTGTGATTTAGGATTTTTAAAAGTGCTTCCACTAGTTTTAATTCTAGTAGGTTGTGCTTTTTCTTTTTTTTTTACTAAATTCTCAATTTCATTTTTTATTTGAGAAGAACTAGATTTTGACCCTTTAAATGAAGCACTTAAAAAGATCAAATTATCGGATAAGTTACTTTTTCTATACTCAAATTTTATTTCTTTACTTGGGATAGTAATAATATTTCCAGATTTATCGATTGCTTGAACTGATATCAATATATCCTTAAATTCTTTTTTAAAACAACCTGCGTTCATTCTAATTCCACCACCTATTGTGCCTGGTATACAAGATAAAAACTCAAATCCGCTAAGACTATTTTTTAAAGCAAAATCTGATAGAGACTTATCAGTTACAGCACTTCCGGCAATTATCACATCATCTCCAAGAAGTGAGATATTATTAAAATTTTTTCCTAATTTTATAACTATACCATCATACAAATCATCAGATATTAAAGTGTTAGAACCTGCTCCAAGAATAAATATTTTTTCCTTATTATTTACTATTTTTAAAAATTTAATCAGTTCATGAAGATTGTTGGCCTTAAAAAAAACTTTTGTTTTTCCCCCAATATTGAACCAATTTTTTTTTTTGAGATCGTGTTCAAATCTTACATTTTCATCAAATTCTCTAAACAATGTTTTTAGTTGGTCTAATTTCATTATATTAATTTTGGGAGTTCCCTCATCCAATTAGAGATGGAACCTGCACCCATTCCAATTACGATTTTTTTTCCACTCATATTTCTTTTTATAAATTTAGCCAGTTGAAAATTATCATTTACTAAAAATAATTTTACTTTTGAATTTTTTATTATCTCCTTAGCGAAATTAATATAATTAAATCCTAACTTTATCTTTTCTCCTGCTGAATATATGGGGCATAAAACAACAATATCGGCATTCTTAAATGCAAAGGAAAATTCTTTTCTCAAATCTTTAAGTCTTGACAATCTATGTGGTTGAAAAATGCAAACTTTTTCATAATCTTTATAAACCTTGTTAACACCATCCAAAACTACTTTTATTTCAGTTGGATGATGAGCATAATCATCGTAAAAATCAATATTGTTGTAAGTAAATATTTTATTAAATCTTCTTTGAACACCCTTGAAATTTTTTAATCCTTTTTTTATATCAGAAATTGAAATACCAATATTAATTGCAACTGCAGTAGCTGCAACAGAATTTCTTACATTATGAATACCTAATAATGGAATTTTTATTTTTTTAATCTTTATTCTTTTCTTATTTGGGACATTTACTAATATGTCAAATTCAGTAAAGTTTTTGTTTTGATTTATATTCTTAATTAAAAAATTTGATTTTGAATGAAGTCCATAGGTATAAAAATTTATATTCCTTAATTTTTTAATTATCTTATTATTTACAGGGTCATCTAAACAAATAAATGATTTTCCAAAAGAGGGAACTTTTTTTATAAAATTGATAAAATATTTCTCTAAATGATCCATAGATTTATAAAAATCCATATGCTCTCTATCTATATTTGTAATAATTGAATAAGTAGGGGGTATATGAAGGAAACTTCCATCAGACTCATCTGCCTCCAAAACTGTCCAATCACTCTTTCCTAGCTTAGCAGTGTTTTTGATAGAATTGATTACACCTCCATTAATAATTGTTGGATCTAATTTGGTTTTTTGCAGTATTGAGGTAATTAAAGAAGTTGTTGTAGTCTTACCATGTGAACCTACCACAACAATATTTTTCATAAGAGAAACAATATGAGCTAACATTCTTCCTCTGGTAATTATTGGAAGTTTTTTCCTTCTAGCTTCAATGTATTCTGAATTATTTTTTTTTATTGCTGAGGAAATAACTGCTATTGTTGCATTTTTTAAATTTTGTTTTTTTTGACCAATAAAAACTTTTATTTTTTCTTTTTTTAATCTATCTATATTTTTATTTGATGATAGGTCACTGCCTTGGACTTTAAATCCTTTTCCTTTCATAATTAAAGAAAGTCCACTCATACCAATACCACCGATACCAATGAAGTGAATAACCTCGGTTTTTGCTAATTCAATTTTCATCAATTATATTTAATATTTTTTGATTTACATTACTCCAAGTATTTTTGTAATTTAATTTTTTTAAATTTTCCTTTTTTTGTAAAAATTCAGAATTATCAGATAATATATTGTTTAAAAGTTGCTCTATATTATCTTCAAATGTCTCTTGATTAAGCATCCAGCAACATTCTTTTTCCTTATAAAATAAAGCATTTTCAAATTGATGATTGTCCTTAGAATTTGGTAATGGCACTGCAATAAATGGTATGTTTAATAAAGATAATTCAGCTAAAGTTGAAGCGCCTGATCTGGTTATACAAACATCTGAATTTTTAATTATTTCTTCAAAGTTTTTATTGAAACTGAAAATTAAACATTCAACATTATTTTCATCGTAGAAATTTTTTAAATTGAGAATATTTTTTTCATTTGTTTGATGCAAAATTCTGATTGGGTGTTTTTTTGAAATATTAACAATTTTGTTTTTTAGATTCATATCAAAGAAATTTGCTCCCTGACTTCCTCCAACAATCAATAAATCTAATTTTTGATGGTTAAAATTTTTTTGTTTTAAACTATAAAATTTTTCTCTAACTAAGGGAAATATAGTAGCAATTTTACTTTTATATCTTGGCGGAAAATTTTTTATTTTTTCTTTGTAACAAATTATTTTTTCACATGAACTTAAAAAAAATTTATTTGCTCTACCCAAAACTTGATTGGGCTCTAACAGGTAAATCTTTAATCTTAAGAATTTTGCTGCTAATAACAATGGGAGAGACATATAACCCCCGGTAGAGAATAACTTTACAATATTATTTTTTTTTAATAATAAAAATGATTTTATTGTCAGTATAATTATTAAAATTAAATTGATTGGAAATAAAAATATATTATTTAACCTTGGGGTATTAATAATTCTTAATTGATAATTTTCATCATTCAAATATTTCAAGCCCCTCTTATCAGTTGTGATTATTACTTTTGCATCTCTAGACAAATGTTGATAAAGTATAACTGCGGGGATTACATGACCCCCTGATCCTCCTGTAGTTATCAAATAATTTTTATTCATTTTAATTTAGATTTCTTTTTGTAAAGTTCAAAATTATTCCAGATAAAATTGAAATACTAATAATTGAGGAACCACCATAACTTATAAATGGTAATGTCATACCAGTTGTAGGAAATAATCTAATATTTACCCCAATATGAATTACAGTTTGCATTAATATAAGGCTTATAGATCCAACTAAAATTAATTTAATAATTTCATCATTTTCAAAATTGACTTTTTTAAACACCGAGTAAATAAATACTAAAAACAATAAAAAGATTAAAATTATGGCAATTACACCAAACTCTTCAGAAATTACTGAAATAATATAATCTGTATGTGCCTCTGGAACTCTATTTTTTAAAGTCCCTTCTCCTATACCTTTCCCAAAAAAACCTCCACTCATAATAGAGTCTAAAGCTTTATCTGATTGAAAATTATAAGTTCCAGTTTCAGTGTCTAAAAAAGATATTATTCTATTTTTAATGTATGTAAATTTTGAAACAAAAAAAATTAAGTAAAAAAATATTAAGATAATTGATGAAAATAAAAAAAAAAGTAGGAATATACTTACACCTGAAGTAAATATTAAAACTGACCAAGTAAAAAAAATTAAAAGAGTCTGTCCTATATCTGGCTGCAATGATAATAATAAGGCAATACCTAAAGTTATTATAAAAGAAAATAAATACTTTAAATAAATGTTGCTAAATTTCTGGCTACACAATATCAAGCTAATAAAAATGATAAGAAATGGCTTTACTAACTCTATCGGTTGAAATCTAGGTAGAAAGTATAGATCTATCCATCTTTTTGAACCCTTAACCTCTACCCCAATTATAGGCACTAAAATTAAAAATATTAATGATAAAAAAAAGAACAAAGAGGAATATTTTAGAAGTTGTTCTTTCTTTATTGAGGATAATAAAAAAATTATGATAATCCCTAACAAAATAAAAACTAAATGTTTAAAAAAAAATTGATAATCATTTGTGTCTAATTTATCAGAGGCAATTAATGATGTGGAAACTAAGGAAAAAAACAAACCTATTAAAAATAATAAAATAATCAGAGAAAAAAGAAATTTATCAATATTTTTCCACCAATCATAATAGATGCTAAATAAAGTATTTTTACTTTCCATACATAAACTTTTTTACTAAACGATTAAAATATAAACCTCTTTCTTCAAAGTTTTTAAAATTATCAAACGACGCTGCACAGGGGCTAAATAATATCGTATAGTTAACAGATTTTTTTGTTTTAATTATAGAAAAAACGCTTTTCACTGCGTCTTCTAAATTTTTATAATTTTTTAACTTTACTTTACCTTTAAGTTGTTTGTTAAAAAAATTTTTATTTTCTCCATAAATAAAAGCAGTAACATTACTTAAATCTTTTTTTTTTAATTCTAATTTGTCGCCTTTTTTGTAAATCCCACCTAATAACCATAATATTTTGGAGTCTTTTTTTAACATTCCAACAGAAGATGAAAAACTGGTAGATTTAGAGTCATTTATAATAGTGAGATTCTTCTTTTGGATAATAATTTGTTGGCGATATTTCAAGCCTTTAAAATTTTTTATTGTTTTTTGTAAAAGATAATTTTTTAATTTTAATTTTTTTGATAATTCTATAATAAAAGACAAATTTTCTTTATTTGATTCAGTTAAAAAATATTTATTTTTGGTTTGTGGTAAATGATTATAATTTTTTTTTGTATTTACCTTAAAGATTTTACAATCAAATTTTTTTGCTCTTAATTTTTTCGAAATTAATACATCATTACTTTTTACATATGCTAAGCAATTTTTAGATTGAGAGTCTAAAAGTTTAAATTTTGCATCAATATAATTTTGAAGAGTTTTGTGTCTTTCGAGATGATCAGGTTTAATATTTAATATTATTGAATATTTTGAACTAAATAACTGACTATAATCTAGCTGGTAAGAAGATGCCTCTAAAACAAAAATTGTATTTTTTGATATTTTTTTTTCATTTAATGGGGGGTTTCCAATGTTTCCAATGAGCCTCACATCTTTTTTTTGATCTTTTAAAACTTCATATAAAATTTTAGCAGTTGTAGATTTTCCATTTGTACCTGTAATAGTAATACATTCATTTTTAAAAAAAGTAAAAAAAACGTCTAAATCTGTATAAATTTTTTTTTTATTAAGTCTCAAAAATTTAGATAATTTACAATTAAAAATATCAATACCTGGGCTAATAATGATTATATCAAATTTTATTTTTGACAATTTTGATTTAGAAATTTGTTTTGGATATGTTTTTTTAAAATCGTCAAATAGATAAATATCCGCTTTATTTCTTAAAAATTTAAAAGATGATATTCCACTTTTTCCAAGACCATAAATTAATATTTTTTTTTTCAAAAAAATATTTTCAATTTTTTTTTTCATCTTAGTTTTAAAGTAGCTAATCCTATCATTGCAAGAATTATTGAAATGATCCAAAACCTTATTACAACTGTCGACTCTGGCCAACCTTTTTTCTCAAAATGATGGTGGATTGGAGCCATCTTAAAAATTCTTTTTCCAGTAAGTTTAAATGAAATAACTTGGACCATCACAGAAACTGCTTCCAATACAAAAAGACCTCCTGTGATTGCCAAAACTATTTCATGTTTTGTTATTATCCCAATAGCGCCTAGGGACCCTCCTAAAGATAATGAACCAGTATCACCCATAAAAATTTTAGCTGGAGGTGCGTTGAACCATAAAAATCCAAGGCATGAACCTATTATAGCTCCACAAAATATTGCTACTTCTCCAGTTCCCTCTATATAAGGAATTTGTAGATAATCTGAAAATACAATATTACCAGTTACATAACTTATAAATGCAAAGCATGCTGCCACTAATATAACTGGAACAGTTGCCAAACCATCTAAACCATCTGTCAAATTAACTGCATTAGATGAACCAATAATTACAAATATTGCAAAAGGAATAAAAAACCAACCAAGATTAATGATTAAGTTTTTAAAAAACGGAAAATATAAATTAGTTATGTTTTGATAATCTATAAAATTTACATAAATAACAACACCAATAATTGATAATACAATTTGTAAGATTAATTTAAACTTAGATGAAATTCCTGAAGAGTTACTATACTTAATCTTTTTATAATCATCAAATGCTCCTAAAAGTCCAAATGAAACAGCAACGTACACACAAAACAAAATATTAATATTTGATAAGTCTGCCCACAAAATTACTGATGTGAGTAAACCTAATAGAATAATTAATCCACCCATAGTTGGTGTACCAATTTTTTTAATTATATGATCTTCAGGTCCGTCATCTCTTATAGGATTTAAAATTTTTTGATTGGAGAAGAATTTTATAAACGGCCCTCCAATTATTAAAACTATTATGAGTGATGTGAAAACAGATAAACCAGTTCTGAAAGTTAAGTATTTAAAAACATTCAAAAATCCAAAAGTATCTACAAAGTTTAATAAAAATTGATAAAGCATTTACTTAATTCCTTTTAAATCATTTATCATCTTATTAAAACCTGTCGCATTTGAGGCTTTAACCATTAAATAATCGTTATTATTCAAATCGTTTTTAATAAATTTAATCATTTGAGAGTTAGTTTTAAAAACTTTACCTCTTTTTGATTTTACAATCTTTTTAAATATTTGACTTATGTAGTTTCCTTTTAAAAAAATTTTATCAATCTTTGTTTTATTAATCACTGGAACAATTGACTGATGAAGTTTTTTGGAATGAGTTCCAAGTTCTAACATATCACCAAGTAAGAGATACTTTTTGAATTTTTTGTTCTTTACTTTATCATAATTTAATATGGCAGATTTAAGGGATAAAGGATTTGAATTATAACTTTCATCTATTAAGTTTATAATTTTTTTATTTACTATTATTCTTGATAAATCTCCTCTCCCTTGAGGAGTTGTAAAATTAAAAAAAACTTTTTTATCTAATTTTGTAATATCAACATTAATGCTCATTACGGCTAAAGCAGCTAAAATATTGTAAATATTATTTTGAAAATCATTAGAAATCACAAGACTTTTCTTAAAATCTTTTGCTTTGATATTTATTTTAAAATTTTTATTAATTTTAACAATATTAATTAATTTCACATCAGCTTTATGATTTTTGATCCCAAATGAAATTGGATTAATATTATTTTTGATAGCTATTCTTTGATGTAATCTAAAAAAATTATCATCTGCATTTAAAATCACAAAACCATTTGGTTTCGTATTTGAAATTATTTCAGCTTTTGCTAGTGCAATATCTTTTATATTCTTAAAATTTTTAGCATGAGCATAATTTATATTAGTTATAACGCTTATATCGGGTTTGATAATTTTTGATAAATAATCAATTTCCCCTTTTTTATCCATGCCGACTTCCAAAACTCCATAATTATCGTTCTCTCTCAAATTAAAAAGGCTTAATGGAACCCCATATTTGTTATTATAAGATTTTGGGGAAATAGTTGTTTTAGAAATTTTTTTCAAAGTTTTGCCTAATAATTCTTTGAGTGTAGTTTTTCCGCAGCTCCCTGTTATTGCAATTATCTTTGCATCTATATTCTCTCTGAAAATAGTTGATGTTTTGGTCAAAAATTTTAAAGAATCTGTTACTTTTATTTGTTTTTTATAATCTAATTTTTTTTTAATTTTATTTACAACTACTATGGAAGCTTTTTTCTTCAGAGCTTCTTCTACAAACTTATTTCCATCATTTTTCCTGCCTCGTATAGCGAAAAAAATGTCATTTTTTTTAACTTCTTTTGAATTAATTCTAGCTTGTCCCAGAGTTAAATTTGTATTTAATTTTTTATCACCAGATGACTCTTTAATAAGATTTAATTTCAAATTATTTGATAAATTCAAATTTTTTAATTTAATTGCGTTTAAAATTACTTTTTTATCTGAAAAATAAATTTTACGATTACCAATTTCTTGAATTTTTTCATGGCCTTTGCCAGCAACTAATAAGATATTACCTGTAGTTAAATTTTTAACCGCTTCAGAAATCGCCTTTGCTCTATCAGAAATTTCTGATATTTTTTTACTATTTATTCCTTTTTTAATATCTTTTCTAATTTTGTTAGGATTTTCCAATCTAGGATTATCATCTGTTAAATATATTTGATCTGCATATAATGAAGCTATTTTACCCATTTTTGATCTTTTATTTTGATCTCTATTTCCACCACAACCAAACAAAAGAACAATTTTTTTATTAGGAAATTGCTCTCTTAGTGAAAGAAGAGATATTTTTAATGCATCTGGTGTGTGTGCGTAATCCAAGATAACTTTAGATTTATTTTTAATATTGCCAATTTTTTCTAGTCTACCCTCAACAGATCTTATTTTTGGAATAACTGCCAAAATTTTATTTAAACTTAGATTACTTTTTTGGGCAGCTATAATTGCCATCATTATGTTCTTGAGTTGTATTTTACCTATAAGATTGAGCTTAATATTTTTGATTAAGTTTTTATATTTGATTATTAACATTTGTTTCTCACCTAAAAAATAATGAGATAAAATTTTAAAATGATTTTTTGGATTATTTATAGAACAAATCTTTAAATTTCTCTTTAATGCAATTTTTTTTATGTTTCTAAATTCAGGTATTTTTTCATCAGTAATTACATTGCCTTTAATAGATAGAAGTTTCTCAAAAAGATAGAGTTTTGCAATTAAATAATTTTTTAAATTTTTGTGATAATCTAAATGATCATGAGATAAATTTGTAAATATTCCTGAATTAAATTTTAAACCATCTAACCTATTTTGACTTAAACCATGACTTGAAGCTTCCAGTATTACATCTTCTACTTTCTGATTTTTAAGATAATTTAATATCTTCCCCAATTGAATTGGGTCGATGGTTGTATTGGACAAATTGATATATTTGTTGTTTGATTTAACGCCCAAAGTTCCAATTGATGCAACTTTTCTTTTATTAAACTTTAATATTTGATAATAAAAATCAGCTACGGAAGACTTTCCATTAGTTCCTGTAATTGCTATTAAGTTTGATGGTTTTTTATTATAAATTTTAAATGAAACTTCAGCTAATAATTTTCTCACATTTTTTGAATAAATAATTAATACTCCATTTAGAAATTTTGTTATTTTCTTATCAGTTACAATTATTTTTGAGCCTTTGTTTATTGCATCTAATACGAAATTATTTCCATCAATATTTGTGCCTTTAATCGCAAAAAAGACATTATCTTTTTTTACTTTTGAACTCTCAAAACAGATGTCAGAAAAAAAAGTCTTTTCATATTTTTTTCCAATATTTGGGAAATAATCTTTAAGTAACATCTAGAAATTAAATTCACTATATTTTGTGGCTAAAATAGGCCCAATTTTTTCAACAATTTGACCCGTAGCTTCAACTGTTGTCCATCCAGCAGTATTAAAAGGTGTCCCTTTATACTTTATGTTTGATCCATCTCTATAATGATAAATATAGTTTTCATTTATTTTTGGTTCATCCAACATAACAGCTAAAACAAATTTTGGTTTAGATGTTGGAAATACTGACACAAAAGAATTTATCTTCTTATTTGAATACTCTCCATCCACACTTTTTTCGGCTGTTCCTGTTTTACCACCAATTTCATATCCATTTACATTTGCTAGTGATGCTGTTCCATCTTTTGTTGAAACAATTTTTCTCAGGATTGGCAAAATTTCTATTGATAAGTCTTGACTTAAAATTTTATCTTTTTTTTCATTGTTGTTATTTTTGAGCAACTTTGGTTTTATTCGATAACCCCCATTAACAACAATAGAATAAGCTTTTGCTAATTGAAGCAATGTAGTTGTAATGCCATGACCAAATGATGCTGTAGCAAGTGGACATTTTCCCCAATTGAATTGTAAAGGTTTTCCTACTTCCTCAATATCAAAGTCAATTTTTTCTAAAACACCAATCTTTGATAAAAATGACTTAAATTTTTCCTCGCCCACTTGCTGAGCAATTCTAACTGAGCCTATGTTACCAGAACGAACTAATATTTGTTCAGCAGTAAGATTGGATGGGATATTTTTGTCGTATTCTCTTATCGGAAATCCTGCACACTTAAGAGATTTTGGCAAATCAACATATTCCGTTTCAGCAGTAATAATTTTTTCATCAAGAGCAGCAGCTAATGTGAAAGTTTTAAATACAGATCCAAATTCATACACACCTTTAGTGACTCTATTTATATAATTTGAATCTGAGATTTTCTCTCTCTGATTTGGATCAAAATCAGGAAGAGAAACTAAAGATAGTATTTCACCATTATTTACGTCCATCAAGATTGCAGCACTGCCAATGGTATTAAAAATTTTGTTGAATTTAATTAACTCTTCTCTGATTAAAAATTGTAAGTCTTTATCTACTGTTAATTGAATAGGTTCTTTACTATTTCTTAAAATTTTGTCTAATGATTTTTCCAGACCTGAGACTCCGTTATTATCATTATCAATTTGGCCTAGAATATGACTGAATAAGTTTTTTTCAGGATAAATTCTTATTAATTTTTCCTCAGGTTGAATTGATTTGTCACCTAGTTTCATTACCTTTTCATAATTTTCTTCAGATATTTTTTTTTCTAAGTAAAAAAATTTTTTATTTTTCAATTGATTTTGAATTTTGAAAAAATCTTTATTGGGAAAAATATATTTTAGATTAATTAATAACTTTTTTTTATCAATAACTTTTCTAGTGCTTATGCCAATATCAATTGAACTTACTGTCTTACTTAGGTATTTTCCATTTCTATCAATTATGTCTGCTCTATAAAGTTTATTGGAAGTACTAGTCAAATTTTCATTCATTACTTTTTTAGAATCTCTAGAGCCAAGATGTACTAAGTGTATAGAAAAAATTATAAAAATTATAAAAAAGATAAAAAAAATAAATGAAACCCTATTAAATGAAATATTGATATTAGACTTATTTTTTTTAAAAGAAAAATCATTACGATTATCCTCTAAAATAATTTGTGAATTTTTATTACTCATTTTTATTAAAACTTAATTGACCTATTTCGATTTCATTATTTTTTCTGGTAATTGTTTGAATTTCTTGGATATCAAATTTTATTAATTCATTGTCAAAGTAAAGATTTTGAAACTGAAGTAATTTTTCAGTAGAACTCAAATAATCAAATTCCAATCTAGTATTTTCAAAATTTTTTTTTAAATCTCTGATGTTTTCTTTTAAGACAAATATTTCATCATCAATCCTTTTTGTTGAATTTTTAACTATTGCCGTTGAGAAAATTAAAGAAAATACAAAGAGTGTTACAAAAAATTTTTTCATAATTTTTCGCCAAAGTTCTCAATATCTAAAAGTGTTTTAAATTTTTTAGCTATATCTGTCTCAAAATTATAAAAATCATTTTTCTTTATTACGTATCTGAGTTTTGCTGATCTTGATGGAGTATTTTCTCTTAATTCTTTAGCTGATGGTGTAATTGGTTTTTTTTCAACCATTTTAAATAATATTTCAGGTTGATTTATATTTGGCATGTACCTGGATATACTTTTTTTTTCAGATAAACTTTTAAAAAAATATTTTACAATTTTATCCTCTAGTGAATGGAAAGTTACAACTGCCAATATACCATTTTTTTTTAATACTTTTGTAGCTGCAATTAAGCCATGTATTAATTCACTAATTTCTTTGTTAACAAAAATCCTAAGAGCTTGAAAAGTTTTTGTGGAGTTGTTTGTTTTAAAACTTTTTCTTTTTTTTGATTTTTCCACCAATTCGACTAATTTTTTTGTATCAATTTTTTTTGTCTTTCTTTCTTTAACAATATTAAAAGCAATTCTTTTGGCTTCTAATTCTTCACCAAAAAATTTAAAAATTTTCTCTAATTCATGAACATCCAGATTATTTATTGCGTCACTTGCAGAAAAATTATTTAAACCCATTTGCATATTTAGATCTCCAACAGAATTAAATGATAAACCTTTTTTTGGATCTTTGATTTGAGTAAAAGAATAACCTAAATCCAAGAGTATCCCTCTGATTTTTTCATTTTTAAGTTTGAGGTTGTCTAATTGACTAAACTTTTTATGCTTGAAAATAAATCTGTTTGGAAACTTTTCAGAAATTTTATCTGCAATTTTTTTAGTTTCTATATCTCTATCAAGTGCAATTACCTGCGTATCTTTATAACTTAAAATTTTTTTGGTGTAACCGCCTTGGCCAAAAGTACAATCAATAAATGTGCCACCATGTTGAGGGGTAATAATGCTAATTATTTCATTAAGCAATACCGGATAATGTTTTGGAGCATCCGATACCATGGTGGCTTCCATTTATTTTTTCAAAGACCATTAATTTTTTTGTCTTCGTAAAAATGCAGGTATTTCTAAGTCATCCTCTTCTTGACCTTCATCTGATGATCCAAGTAAATCATCAGATGTTGAAGCTTGATTTTCTGTATTAAATAGGTCTGGTTCATCTGTATCCACACCAAATTCCTTTAAATCATTTGAGGAGTCTTCTTCAGTATTAGATGAGCTAAGTGCCTCATGTGAAAAAGAAGTGTCATTGTCTTCTGAAATATTTTCTACAATATTTTCAGCTTCTTGATTTTTTAACAATTCTTCATGATACTGATTGTTCACATCATCAACTGACTGACTCTGAATACTCTCAGATACTATCTCATTTTCTAGTTTAAGTGCAGTTGCACCATCTGAAATAGGGTTTGAGTTTGTATTCTGGAAATTAAAAGAAGTTGTCCCAGCAGTTGTACCAAAATCAGAATAGCCAGGATTTCGATTTTGAATACGATGCACCATATTAATAACTGATTTTGTTTCTGGTTGTTGACCATCTAAAGATGTGGCTACAATTGAAACTCTCATTTTTCCGTCAAGTTCTGGATCTGTTATGGCGCCAATAATTAATTCAGCTTCAGGATCTACTTCTGCTCTAACCTTATTGACTGCCTCATCAACTTCAAATAATTTAAGATCTTTACCACCAGTAATATTGACTAATAATCCTTTTGCTCCTTTTAATGTATAATCATCAATTAATGGATTACTGATAGCCATCTCAGCAGCTTTCATTGATCTACCTTCTCCCTCAGCTTCACCGGTACCCATCATAGCTTTACCCATTGAAGCCATAACTGACTCCACGTCAGCAAAATCAAGATTGATCAATCCAGGTCTTACCATTAAATCAGTAATACTCTGGACACCATGCATCAATACGTTATTTGAAAGATTGAACGATTCTTCAAATGTAGTTTGTTCATTAGCTATCTTGAACAAATTCTGGTTTGGAATAACTATAATTGTATCAACATGTCTTCTTAATTCCTCTAAACCTTGTTGGGCTCTTCTCATTCTTGAAGGACCTTCATATAAGAATGGTAATGTAACTACTCCAACTGTTAAAATGTTTAATTCTTTGGCAGCTCTTGCAATAACATGTGCAGCACCCGTACCTGTTCCACCGCCCATTCCAGCAGCTATGAAAACCATATTTGCACCTTGTAGAATATTTACTATATCATTTAAAGATTCGTCAGCAGCAGCTTGACCAATATCAAGCTTTGCTCCAGCTCCTAAACCTTTTGTTAAATTCAAACCAATTTGGATTTTAGATTTTGCTTTGCTATGTTTTAAATCTTGAGCATCAGTATTAACTGCAATAAATTCAACACCCTGCATTCCATTATCAATCATTTCATTGATTGCATTTCCACCTGCTCCACCTATTCCCATAACCAATAATCTTGGTTGAAGCTCTTTTATTTCTGGTACCTTAAAATTAATTGTCATTTTGTTATCCCCCGTTATTTATTAAGTTGATGCTCCCATTTAAGGCTGGCTCGATTTAAATTAGCTTTCTTTCTTGCATTAACCTTAAATTTTTCAAATATTGTTGGTTCCCAAATTTGGAATGTTTTACCTTGACCAACAAAGACCATGCTATTTTTAATTTTTGCATGTTTTAATAATTTTGAACTAAGTGAAATTCTTCCTTCGCTATCAAATTGTAAATTTGTGCTTTCAGATAAAATTGATGTAGCAAAAAAATCTCTTTTTTCCTCAAAAGGATTTAAAGAGTCTATAGAATTTGAAATTTTTTCTACTCTGTCTTGTGGCCATGCCTCTATTGATTGATTATTAAATGATGGATAACAAATTACACCGTTATAACCTAAATTAGACAAATATGATCTATAGCTTGCAGGCACTGACACCCTTCCTTTTTTGTCCAATTTGTTTTCGTAGGTCGATAAAAACATAAACCATAAAGTCCTATAAATCCCGTATTTGGGAATATATGGGATATTATGGGTTTTTTTGAAATGAGTCAACAATTACTATTTATAATTGAAATATGTCGATTGAAGACGTTAATGAATCAAAACGTGAACATTTAAAGGATATTTAATTTATATGAAAAGCCAGATGAACTATAAGCCGGGTTCTGTCATTTAAACTTACCATTTGTCTAGGCTCAAGATCACTCTTGAGCTCAAGCAACTAACCCTGATGACGAGCCAAAGATAGCTTTTAGTTTTTCAACAATGTCATCTCTACTTAGTTTTGCTCCCAGTGGGGTTTTCCAGCGTTCATTGTTACCAATAGAACCGGTGTGCTCTTACCACACCTTTTCACCCTTGCCTTGTTAAGGCGGTATATTTTCTGTGGCACTATCCCTAGGGTTGCCCCTGCCAGGCATTACCTGGCACTGTATCTTTGTAGAGTCCGGACTTTCCTCTTTAAAAATTTAAAGCGATAAGTCGTTCATCTGGCTATTTTAATTTATTTGTAAATTTCAATATTTCAAGCTTAATCTGTATTTTTATAAAAGGTATTTGCTAATTAATAGGCATTCTTCATCAATTCTACCGTTTACCAGACTTTGTCTAAATCGTCTTTGAAAAGCTAATATAAGATATTTCATGTTTTTTTGAGATTTAAGTCCCTTAACATCATTATAGCCAATTTTATGGAGATTTTTTAAAAACATACTTTTCTGAATCTTTGTAAGTAAATTTTTATCTCTTAACTTTTTAATTTTTTTTTGATTAAGATTGTGCCAGATACCTAGTTTTTTTTTTGCTAATATTTCCCATGGAAACTTCTCACCTGGATCTTTTTTTCTATTAGGAGATATATCAGAATGACCGAGAATATACTTTTTTTTAATCTTATATTTTTTGACTAAAACATTAAGTAATTTTTGAAGTGATAAAATTTGTTTTTTTGAAAATCTTTTATATCCATGCTGATGGCCTGGATTAGTTAACTCAATTCCTATTGAATTTTTGTTAAGAGATTTATAGTTTTTCCAACTCGAAGCTCCCGCATGCCAAGCTTCAAAAAGATCTGGGACTAAATTTATTATTTGACCGTTTCTTTTGATGAAATAATGCGAGCTAACTTTTGATTTTGGATCTTGCAGTCTTTTAATGGCTGCAGATTCTTTTCTCATGCCGGTGTAATGAATTATAATAAATTTAATTCTATTTTTTACCCTTTTGGGTAAATTAAAATTTGGTGAATAACTTGTGGCCATTTTTAAGCCTATTTTTTGATGCATTTTTATATTTAATTAATACTTAATTTACATTATGGTCCAATATATTATAAAATTTATATGATAAAAAAATTTTCAATTATTATATTTACAACCCTTGCGTTAACTCTAAATGTCAACGCTGGATCTGATGGAGATTTAATATTAAAAAAAAATGAGCCTACGGAAGTAAAGGATTGCTTTGAAAAGATTAATAGGGTTACTTTTGCATTTAATCAAACTTTAGATGGGGTGATTTTCAAACCTGTTGCATCATTATATCGAAAACTACCTTCGCCAGCTAAAACTGGAGTAAGTAATTCTTTAGAAAATATTTCCCATTTATTGACAATACCAAACAATGTCTTGCAAGGAGATTACAAACAAGCTGGAATTAATACTGGAAGATTTATTATAAATACAACTATTGGTATTTTAGGTATTTTTGATGTGGCTGAGTATCTTGGATTAACAAATTATGAGAAAGAAGATTATGGTCAATCATTAGCTAAACTTGGTGTAGGTCCCGGTTGTTATATTGTGTTACCAGTTCTAGGACCGAGTACTATTAGAGACACATTGAGTTCAACTCTAAATTATTTTGGAGGTGATCCTTGGTACAATGTTACTATAGGTAAAGACACAAAATATTTTGAAAATTCAGATTACTATTATTCAAAAGGTGCTTCTGGAGTAGATTTCAGAGCCAAAAATTTTGACTCAATTGAAAACTTAGAGAAAAATTCATTAGATTTTTATGCTTCAGTCAAAAGCCTATATTTACAAGACCGACAACAAAAAATTCTTAATTCAAGAAAAATAATTAATACCCAAGATGATAGTGATTGGGAAGAAATAAGCCAATAAGTACAATTTATATGAAAATCAGAAAAATTATTTTAATAATTTTTTTTTATTTTTTAACAATAAACAACTCCTTCTCAATTGAAGCTGATGTATTTGTTCAATCGACTGTTAACAGGGCATCAAAAATACTTTCTGAAAATTTATCAAAAGAAGAAAAGATTAATAAGCTTAAATTAATTGCTGAAGAGACAGTTGATATTAAAGGTATTGGTTTCTATACACTTGGATCTATAAGAAAAAACCTAGATGGTGACCAAAAAAAGAAGTACTCAGCATTATTTAGGGAGTATTTTTTGAAAAGCTTCTCTAGTAGGTTATCTGAATATACGAATCCAGAGATTGATGTCTTATCGAAAGAAGTTCTTAGTGAAAATTATACGATTGTAAATAGTCTTTTAAAAGGTACTTCTGAAAGACCTGAGGTCAAAATTGATTGGAGAGTTTACACTAAAAATCCAGAAAATCCCTTGATCAGAGATTTAATCATTGAGGGTTTAAGCTTAGCTAGAACTCAAAAAGAAGAGTTTGCATCTATTTTAAACTCAAACGACAATGACATTAATGCATTATTTAAAACATTAGGAGAATTTTCAAAAAATAAATAAGAGGTTTGGTGGGCCCGCCAGGACTCGAACCTGGGACCAATACATTATGAGAGTCCTGAAAGAACCTAAATTAACATTATAACAATTGGTTTATTTTACTTTGGTGTCAGCTAGTACACAATTTGGCATACAATGCTTAAATTAAATTAAGAAAAAAAAAGTGTACATTCATAATTTCTTTAAAAATTTAATTGAGTTTTTTTCAATTTCTTCAACACACTTTTTTGTTAGACCACCATCAGGATCATATTTAAATTCTGTTATAAATCCATTGCCACCCCAACCAACTTTAAGGGCAAAAGTTGGAAATTTCTTCATTGCTGGAACTTTTATATTCCAAGACTTATGCTCACCGCTATAATAATGTTCAAAAGTTTGTTTTAAAGCGTAATGATTACGCTCTGTTTTAACAAATAGTTTGAGACAATCAAATTGTAACCAATAATCTGCATCCGACTCTGTTAATTGTGTGTCTACGTGAATATAAGTAATTCTGTGATTATCTACGTAATAATGACTTCCATTTATGTCATCAGCAATATCTTTACGTTCAAATCTAAATTTCCTTTTTGTGTATGCGGAAATACTATTAAAATTCTTATCTAAAACTCTTATTTCCTCTTTATTAAATCTTTGACCTGGTTTTAAAGCAAAATCAAATAATCCCACAATTATCCTCCATCGTGTCCAAAAAATTTAGGCGGACCTAAATCAGGACCAATATCAAATATAACACCAAAAATAAGCCAAGTTAAAAATAACAAAACTAAAAATCCTCCAAAAGCATTATTTGGAATAAAAAAAAACGGATCAAATTTTTTAATTTTTGCTTTTAATTGTCTCTCTTTTTCTTTCCTTAATTTGTTATCAGTATTATTTTTTTTTCCAGTGAGGTATGAAGTGGGGATATTTTTTATAAGTATAAGGTATCCATATAATACTCCAACAACTATTAGAATGAACGAAATCCAGACCATATATCCTTTAATACTTCAATCATCTAAAATTTCTGTTTCACTTTAGTAATTGGGAGTTTATTTTTAGAAATTTTATTACATACTCTGTCTTGATCGACTGCATCTGAACGTTCTGAAAAATATGCCTTCAATCTTCCCGTTTCTCTATTTAGTTCCCATATCAACTCATACACATATTTTGCCTTTGGAGTATCATTTGACAGTGATAAAGATTCAGTGCTTCCATCTGAATAAGCATAGGCTCTAGACTTAATTAATTTTTTATTTATTTCAATAATGTCAAAAGACATTTTAAATTCCTCATTTAAAGGATCCCAATCACTAAACATTCTGTAGTCATTAAATGCCCTATAAGATATCTGCTCAGTATCCTCATCTTTACAAATAAGGTAGGTTTTACCATCGTGAGTAGCCATTTTATAAAATAAAAAAATAATAATTAGTAATATAATTAATAGTATAAATCCTGATACTTTTAATGTTTTCTTAAAGAAACCCAACCAAGTATCGCTTTTATTTTTCATAGTATTTTAAAAAAATAATCAATTATTAATATTGGAATTCCATAGGTTAACATATTAATTATACCCACAACAGGCAAAGCAACAAAAGTATCGTTTTTGCCCTTTATATACTTAAATTTTTTTGTTGGTTTGATGTTATGTGCTGAATAATGCCCAACCAACAGACTTGCAACATACCAGTATAAACATCCAAAGAGATTTAACTGAACACCAGCCTTTTTTGACACAACAATAAAAAATATTGTTAATAAAGTTATTGATATGTGATTTATATATCCTATCTTTTTTAAATCTTTTAAGATTTCGTTCATAGTTATGAGACTAGTACATTTCAAAAATTAACTCGACTCAATCTCGTACACAACGAAAAAATTTTTAGAGGGTATTTTGACAAAATTTTAGAAAAACTGATTCACTAAACGTTGATTTTACTGGATTTGGTGGGCCCGCCAGGACTCGAACCTGGGACCAATACATTATGAGTGTACTGCTCTAACCAACTGAGCTACAGGCCCTAAATTAGTCTCTTCTACATTTTTTTATAATTTTATTCAATAAACAAATCTAATAATGGTGGGCCGTGTTGGTTACGCTCCAACTACCCCTGCAATGTCAATGCAGTACTCTACTATTGAGCTAACGGCCCAAAATCAATCTTAACTTTCTAAGAAACTTTTTAATTGTTTTGATCTACTAGGATGTTTTAATTTTCTAAGTGCTTTTGCTTCTATCTGACGAATTCTTTCTCGAGTAACGGAAAACTGCAAACCAACTTCCTCTAATGTATGATCGGTATTCATACCAACTCCAAATCTCATTCTTAAAACTCTTTCTTCTCTTGGGGTTAATGTTGATAATATTTTAGTTGTAGCTTCTCCTAAATTTGATTTAATTGCTTGTTCAAGTGGAGCTAAAGCTTTTGTGTCTTCTATAAAATCTCCTAAACTACTATCTTCTTCATCACCAACAGGTTTTTCTAAAGACACTGGTTCTTTTGATATTTTTAAAACTTTTCTGACTTTATCTAATGGCATCCTTAGTTTTTTTGCTAATTCCTCTGGAGTTGCTTCTCTACCAAATTCACTCAAGATAAGTCTTTGGGTTCTTACAATTTTATTAATTGTTTCAATCATATGTACAGGAATTCTAATTGTTCTCGCTTGATCAGCTATCGATCTAGTTATAGCTTGTCTAATCCACCATGTGGCATAAGTAGAAAATTTGTAACCTCTTCTGTATTCAAATTTATCGACTGCTTTCATCAATCCAATGTTTCCTTCTTGGATCAGATCTAAAAACTGCAACCCTCTATTTGTATATTTTTTAGCAATTGAGATAACTAATCTCAAATTAGCCTCAACCATCTCTTTTTTAGCTATTCTTGATTCTTTCTCACCCTTTTGAACTCTACTCACAAGTTTTTTAAAATCTGTCACAGACATTCCTATTTTGTGACTAAATTCAATCAATCTTTCTCGAATATCTTTAAACTTATCTTTATTCCTAGAAAAAAATTGCTTCCATACTGAATTTGTATCTAAAAATTTTTTGAGATTTGGATTAATTTCATTACCTAAATAAAATTTTATAAATTCATTTCTAGGAATTTTATTATCCATAGCCAATCTCAATAAATTTCCCTCTAAAGAAATAATTTTTTTATTTTCTACGTAATGTTTTTGAACTAATCCCTCTAATACTGATGGAGATAACTGAAGAGATTTTATATGTTCCAAAATCTCTTTAACAATTTTTTCATAACTCTTTTCTTTAGCAGGAGAGAATGTCTTTACATTCAAAATACAATCCAACTTTTCTTTTTGATATTTGATTAATTTATTATAATCCTTAGTTAAATTATGAACTGTTTTAAGAACTTTTGGTTTTATTTCTGTTTCCATTGCAGCTAGTGTTGGGTTAAAATCCTCATCACCCTCTTCATTTGAACTATCTTCACTATCTGTCTCACCTGAGTTTTTTTGTTTCGCACTTGGACCTGTAGACTCGTCTTCCATATAATTTGTATCAATATCAATAATTTCTCTGACTAAAATTTCATCTTTTTGAAGTTTTTCATTCCAATCAAAAAATTGCTGAGCTGTTATGGGGCTTTGAGATAATGCAATTAGCATAACATCCTTACCTGCCTCAATTCTTTTTGCAATTGCGATTTCACCTTCTCTTGATAAAAGTTCAACGCCACCCATTTCTCGTAGGTACATTCGAATTGGGTCATCACTTTTTTCAATAGTTTTTCCTTCATCCTTTGAAGAGCCTTCTTTTTTTCTTAAAACTTTGAAATCAGATTTTTTTTCAACTAAAGAGATTTTTTCATCAAGAATATGAATAAAAGCTTGAGCTAAATTTTGGTCTGAAAGATTTCTTTTTCCCAAAGATTTACTTAATTCTTCATAAGTAATAAAACCTCTATGGGTTCCACGTCCCATCAAACGAGCGAATGATTTTGTAATTATTCTTTCCACACCAATATTATTGAAAGGATGTATATAATGACAAATTAAAAAAAATCCATTATTAATTTATGGGTATTAATTGATATTTTGCTTTTTTTTTAGCTCTTTTAGCTCATTAAAAGTTGTCTCACTCAAATCTTTTGAAAATTTCGATTCTAATTCTTGTATTCTAAATTCTAAATCATAGTTATTTAGATCGCGGACAATATCTTCAAATAATTCAAGAACTTCATGATCTTTATTTCTTTTTTTTTGTAAAATATGTTTAATTGGAGCAAACTTTGTAATTTTATCAATTAATTGACTATCGATATCTAGCAAGTCAATTGACAATTTTTCTTCAGAATTTAATTTTGATATAATTTTTTCAAAAATTTGCTTATTCACTTCAGTAAATAATTTTATATTTTGGAGCAAATGAATATGATCTCTCATTAAATCTAAATTATTAATAGTGAGATAAATTAAAGAAAATTCTTTTAATTCAACACCTGATAAAGATTGACTTTCTTTATAGTACTTTTTGGTTGAGTCCAAAGATCTTGTTTTTTTTATATCAAAGTTTTTTCTAGTTAGGTTTGTGTATGGAGTTAGTTGAGAGATTTTTTCAATAAAATACTCTAAAACATATTTTCTTATATAATTATCTTTAATTGTATTAGCTATATTTTTTAATTTTTTTTCAAAAATAGCCATTGAAGATGGATCATTTTTAGTATTTTTTTTGTAATGATTAAATATAAATTGATGTATTGATATCTTGTACTGATTTGAATAATCAAAAAAATATTTTTTTCCATTTTTATTTACAAAGCTGTCTGGATCCTCTTGATCTGGTAAAAATAAAAAAGAAATATGCTTTTCAGGTTTTAGGTCTTTGATAGAATTTTCTGCAGCTCTTAAAGCTGCTTTATAACCACTCTCGTCACCATCAAAACAAATAATAATATCATTAAAAAACTGATTTAGAGTAAATATTTGTTTGTCTGTTAAAGAAGTACCTAAATTAGCAACAGCATTTTCTATTCCATTTTTACTTAAACCAACCACATCCATATAGCCCTCAACTAAAAAAATATTATCAAACTTATTTGACAATTTTCTTGCTAAATCTAAATTGTATAAGTTGGATCCTTTTTTGAAGAATAATGTTTCTGGAGAATTAACATACTTAGCCAGAAAATCACTTTTTTCAATTATTCTTCCCCCTAAAGCAATTGGTTGTCCTGAAATATTATTGATTGGAAAAATTAATCTTCCTCTAAACCTTTCAACATAAATATTCTTTTTTTCATCTAAATAAAATAATCCTGTTTCTAGCAAATCATCAATTTGATAATTTTTTTTTAATTCTTCAAATAAATTTGGACTCTTTTCTACAAAACCGATTTTAAATTTTTTAACTTGATCTTTGTCAAGTGATCTATTTTTTAAATAATCTCTTGCTTTAGAATATTTTTCATTTTTCAAAAGTTGATTATGATAAAAGTCCACATACTCCAAGAAAATAGATGAGTATATTTTCCACTTTTTTTCTCTTTCTTCATCTTGTTTTGAGAAAATATAAGGTTGCATACCAGCTAAATTTGCCAAGTGCTTTACAGCTTCACCAAATTTTAAATTTTGAGTTTTCATTACAAAGTCAAAGATATTTCCATGTTCGGATGTCGCAAAACAATGATAAAATTCTTTTTCATCATTTACAGTAAAGGATGGGGTTTTTTCATTTTTAAATGGCGAAAGACCAACGTATTCCTTGCCTCTTTTTTTTAAACTGACATATTTCGAAACTACTGTTGAAACTTTTAATCTTGTTTTTATTTCCTCTAAATATTCTTTTGGATATTTCATGACTACTTATTAAGTAATTGTTTGATTAGCGCTCCTGCTTTGGAGAAGTCAATCTCATCAGCATGTTGTTTTTTTAATTCTCCCATAACTTTGCCCATATCTTTCACAGAACCAGCACCTACTTTAGCTATTATCTCTTCACATATTTTTTTTGTATCTTCTTCATTTAATTGTTTTGGTAAAAAACTTGATAAAATATCATATTCATTTTGCTCAACTTCCAAAAGATCAGACCGATTATTTTTTTTATAAATTTCAATTGATTCGGCTCGTTGTTTCATCATCTTCTTAAATAATTTTTTAATATCTTCATCATCAGTCTCTTTTTTGTTTGGACCAGATCTATTTAAGATATCCAAATCCTTTATGGAGGATAGAATTAACCTGTAAGTTGAGATTTTAGTTTTATCTTTTGATTTAAGCGACTTTTTATATTCAGTTTCTATGGTCTCTTTTAGGGACATAATTTTTAATCTACTTTAAAGAAAAAATTCTTCAAAAGAAAAATTGTTTTTTTACAATTTTATAATACATCTCTGTTGCGATAATAAACCTTTTATTGTATTAACCTTTAACTCATGAGTTGTAATTGATCAAAAAAGCAAAAAATAATAGCTCAAAAATTTCTCAAACTCACACAGGTATTTTAGTTCTTGAAAATAAGAAAGTTTTTAAAGGCATTGGAATTGGCTATGAAGGCGTTGCAACAGGAGAGGTCTGTTTTAATACCTCATTAACTGGCTATCAAGAAATAATATCTGACCCTTCTTATGCAGGTCAAATTATTAATTTTACTTTTCCTCACATAGGAAATGTTGGAACAAACTATGAGGATCATGAGTCAGATAAAATCTGGACCAGAGGAGTAATTTTTAATTCTGAAATAACTAATCCCTCAAATTATAGATCATTTTTACATTTAGATTATTGGCTTAAAAAAAACAAAATTATTGGTATCACTGGATTAGATACAAGAAACCTTACAAATTTCATTAGAGATAAAGGAGCTCCTAAAGGTACCATTTGTTATTCCAATAAAGGAAAATTCAATATTAACAAACTCACAAATACAACAATAAAATGGAGTGGTTTAAAAAATTTAGATCTTGCCGAGGTCGTATCCACCAGAAAAAATTATATTTGGAAGGGGCTTAAGACCTGGAAGAAAGAATTTGGATTTAAAAAAAATAAAAAAAAGTCTTTGCATGTTGTTGCCATTGACTATGGAATAAAAAAAAATATTTTAAGATATTTTTCAAATTTTAATTGTAAAGTTACTGTTGTTCCATGTAAGACTTCTGCAGAAAAAATATTGTGTCTTAAGCCTGATGGAATTTTTTTATCTAATGGGCCTGGGGACCCAGCAGCAACTGGCAAATATGCGATCAATATTATCAAAGACCTTATTAAAAAAAATTTACCAATATTTGGTATTTGTTTAGGTCATCAAATTCTTGCACTGGCTCTTGAGGGTAAAACAAAAAAAATGAAATTAGGTCATAGAGGAGCAAATCATCCAGTAAAAAATTTAATTAATGATAATGTTGAAATTACTAGTCAAAATCATGGTTTTGAAGTGGTAAAAGAAACGTTGCCAAAAAATATTGAGGTTACTCATAAATCTTTATTTGATGGTAGTATCGAAGGCATAAGATTAAAGAATAAACCAGTATTTTCTGTTCAGTATCATCCGGAGTCAAATCCAGGACCACAAGATAGTGTTTATTTATTTCAAGAATTTATTCATAACATAAAAAAAAATGCCAAAAAGAAAAGATATTAAAAAAATATTAGTTGTAGGAGCTGGCCCAATCATCATCGGACAAGCATGTGAATTTGATTATTCAGGAACACAAGCTTGCAAAGCTCTTAAAGATGAAGGCTATAAGGTAATTTTGATAAATTCTAATCCTGCAACTATCATGACAGATCCAGATGTTGCAGACAAAACCTATGTTGAGCCAATAACTTTGGATGTTTTAGAAAAAATTCTTAAAAAAGAAAGACCTGATGCAATTCTTCCGACAATGGGTGGTCAAACTGCTCTTAATCTAGCTATGGAGGCTGAAAAAAAAGGGATTTTAAAAAAATATAAAATTGAACTTATTGGAGCTAATTCAAAAGCAATCTCAAATGCTGAAGATAGAAAAAAGTTTAGAAAAAATATGATAGAAATTGGTTTAGATTTACCTAAATCTGAAATCGTAAACAACAATAATCAAGCTACGAGAGTTCTAAAAAAAATTGGTTTGCCTGCAATCATAAGACCCGCTTTCACACTTGGTGGGCTTGGTGGAGGAATAGCAAAAACAAAGAAGGACTATCTTAAAATTGTAAAAAATGGGTTACATGAGTCTCCTGTTAGCCAGGTTTTGGTTGAAGAATGTTTGGAGGGTTGGAAAGAATTTGAGATGGAGGTCGTTAGAGATAAGAAAGATAATTGTATCATTATTTGTTCCATTGAGAATATTGATCCAATGGGGATACATACAGGTGACTCAGTAACAGTTGCACCAGCACTAACTCTCACAGATAAAGAATACCAAGTCATGAGAAATGCATCTATTGCATGTTTAAGAAAGATTGGGGTTGAGACAGGTGGATCCAATGTTCAATTCGCAATTAATCCTAAAAATGGTCGAATGGTTATAATTGAGATGAACCCACGTGTATCAAGATCATCAGCTTTAGCATCTAAAGCAACTGGATTTCCAATTGCAAAAGTAGCAGCAAAATTAGCTGTCGGATATACTTTAGATGAACTCAAAAATGAAATTACCAAAGTTACTCCAGCATCATTTGAACCAAGTATCGATTATGTAGTAACCAAAATACCAAGATTTACTTTTGAAAAATTTTCATCCTCTCCAGCCACTCTTGGTACTTCAATGAAATCTGTTGGTGAGGCTATGGCGATAGGTAGAAATTTTAAAGAGTCTCTTCAAAAAGCTTTGATATCATTAGAAACTGGTTTTTCAGGTCTTGATAGAATATTTGATTTATCAAAACAACAAATTGAAAAAAAACTAAAAGAAAATATTCCAAACAAAATTTTACTAGTTGCTGAAGGGATAAGAAAAAAAATTAGTTTAGATAGGATTTTTAAATTATCTAAAATTGACCCATGGTTTCTAGGCCAAATTAAGGAAATTGTTGATTGTGAGATAAATTTAAAAAAAATAGGATTACCAAAAAATTTTACAGAATTTAATAGGATTAAATCTATTGGTTTCTCAGACAAAAAATTATCAGAATTAACAAATCTTTCTGAGGACGTTGTTAGAAAAAAAAGGATAGCACTAAAAATATTACCTGTTTATAAAAAAGTTGATACTTGTGCTGCTGAATTTAAATCTTTCACTCCATACATGTACTCAACTTATCAAAGAAACTTTTCAATAGTTTCAGAGTGTGAAGCAGAGCCTACTAGTAAAAAAAAGATAATTATTCTTGGAGGAGGGCCGAATAGAATTGGTCAAGGAATAGAATTTGATTATTGTTGTTGTCAAGCAAGCTTTTCTTTAAAAGACGCTGGTTTCGAAACAATCATGGTAAATTGTAATCCTGAGACAGTCTCTACCGATTACGATACTAGTGATCGACTTTATTTTGAACCTTTAAAAGAAGAATTCGTTTTTAACATCATCAAAAAAGAGCAAATGAATGGAAACTTAATTGGTATAATTGCCCAGTTTGGAGGACAAACTCCAATCAAACTTGCTAAATTTTTACATCAAAACAAATTACCTATTTTAGGAACTCAATATAGCTCTATAGATTTAGCAGAGGATAGAGATAGATTTAGAAATTTATTAGATAAATTAAAATTAAAACAAGCAGAAAGTGGAATTGCCAAAACTTATAAAGAAGCGATCAAGATTGCTGATAAAATTGGATTACCTTTAATGGTAAGACCTTCATATGTTTTGGGTGGAAGAGCAATGGAAATAGTTTATGAAAAAAGACAATTAAAAAATTTTATTGAAGAAGCCTTTAAAGCTGCAGAAAAAAATCCAATTTTAATTGACAAATTTATTGATCATGCAATGGAAGTGGATGTTGATGCAATATCTGATGGTAAAGAAGTATATGTAGCTGGTATTATGCAGCATATTGAAGAAGCTGGTATTCATTCTGGGGACTCTGCTTGTAGTTTGCCTCCAATATCTATTAAACCATTTTTAGTAAAGGAAATTGAAAATCAAACTAAAAAACTAGCGTTAGCTTTAAAAGTCAAAGGTTTCATGAATATCCAATTTGCAATAAAAAAAGATGAAATTTATGTGATTGAAGTAAATCCTCGAGCTAGTAGAACAGTGCCCTTTGTATCTAAAGCAAAAGGTTTACCATTAGCAAAAATTGCATCAAGAGTAATGGCTGGAGAGAAATTATTGAAATTTGATTTAAAAGAAAAATCAAAAGGAATGTATGCAGTTAAAGAAGCAGTTTTTCCTTTTAACAAATTTCCAAATAGCGACTTACTTCTTGGTCCAGAAATGAAATCAACAGGTGAAGTAATGGGGTTTGATAAAAATTTTGGTATGGCATTTGCAAAAAGTCAAATTGCTGCTGCGAATTCACTTCCAAAAAACGGTCTTGCATTTATATCTTTGAAAAACTCTCATAAGGATGAGGGGATAGGTCTGGCTAAAGATTTAATTAAATTAAATTTTAAGTTAAGTGCAACAAAAGGCACTGCAGAGTACATTCGAAAACATGGAATGAAATGTAAAATTATAAATAAAGTCAGCAGTGGAACACCTCACATAGTAGATATTTTAGACTCAAAAAAAATAGCTCTTGTAATCAATACTGGAGGAGGAAATAGTGAGCATCGAATAAACGATGCTATTGCACTCAGAAGAGCAACTTTAAAAAATAAAGTTCCATATTGTACAAATATGTCAACTGCTCAAGCATGTTTGGAGGCAATAAAATCTCTTAAAACAAAAAAACTTGATGTCTTTGCACTGCAAAAACTCAAATAATATTACAATTTAAAGTTGTATAATTTTTTTTTTCTTTAGAATAATTGCCCAAAATGAATAATCGTTAGGTTGTATTCATCAAATTTATTTTTTAAAATTTATTTATATGAGTTCAGAAGTTCGTCAATATATTATCGAAGACGCATCTAAAAAAAGTGAAATTTTTAGTGCTCAACTATTAAAACTTCCTATCAAAAAAAAAATTTTAAAATCAAAAACCACTAATCTAGATAAATGTGCCTATTGGAAACTTTATGACAAAACAAATATTCATGAAGATGGAGACCAGTTGAAAGCAGTGACAGGGATCTGTTTAGTATTGGGCGTGTTTAGTGTTATTGGTTTATATTCGAGTTTATTAAATTAATTACTCAACTTTCCAATCAGTGGGGAAAGAGACATAATTTACCTGAATACATCTTCTTTCCTTAATAATCTTCTTTTTTTCCATACCATGCCAAGTATTAGGTCCGCTAGTGAATAAATATCCATAATTATGTTTGTAAGGAACTGTTTTAACCTTTTCTAATTTTTCATTATAAAAATCAGTACCTAGATCCTCAGACTCTTTTGCATTATTAACAAAAATCAGACCTGACATTAATTTTTCTTTAATATCGCAATGTGGTTTAAGCCAAAAACCCTCACGATCACATATAATTTCAACTCTAACATATGAATTAGATAAATCTTTATCAATCATTTTTGAAATTGCATTACAAGTTTCCTTTGATTGAAGTTCACTAATGAATTTTACCAAATTTGGAAATTGTGAAGCATTTTCTTTTGTGACAAAACATCTAAACTTAATTGCTTTTCCCCCAGATGCTATTCCTTCTCTAAATTCTGCCGCACCACCATCTATAGCTCTTGTTCCGTCATAATTAAGATTATGTTTACTGATATCAGGGATGTCCGCATTTTCAATTTCTTTTATTGCTTCATCACTTAAGGCATTATTATATTCCCAATGATTAAAAGGAGATTCATATTTTTTTGAGTTGTTTAAAATGGAATTAAGAAAAGTCATAATTTTGAAATCTTTTTTCTATATAACCTGCTATTCTATCAGTTTCATTAAGTTTTTTATAATCCCAACTCTCAACAGAAGAGTCTAGATTTCTTATAATATCTAAAGATTTGAACAACTCAAAAAATTTTTTGAAGCGATAATTGTTCTTAATAGCTGGCATATCAGCTACATATATAGGTTTACCTGTTATTGCAGCTTCAGATATCATGGAAGTTGAGTCACAAGTTACCACTATATGGTCCGCTAACTTTAATGATGATAAATAAGCTTTTTTATCAACATCTGAAATAATGATTTGATTCCCATTATAAAAATCTTTAGCTTTATCAATAATTCTTTGAGGTGTTCTCATTGAAGGAATAAAAATTAATTGGTAGCCATTATCAAGAAAATTTTTTTTGATTTTATTAAAAATTTCTTCAATTAAATTATTACTAAAATTATAGTATTTATTTGGACCACCAACAACAAGTACAACTACTTTTTCTTTTTGAATTTTTGGTTTTAAATAATTTATATTATCATCTAATTCGCTTTCTCGTAGATAGTGGATAGCCCCTTTAGTTGATAATACGTTTTCACCTTTTAGATCATCATGTTCTGGAGCAATTACAAAATCGAAATTATTTAAAGATACCTTTGGATCTTGAATATGAATATTCATGATTTTATTTCCAAACTTTTTTTTTAAGAAAATTGAGGGAATTACACTTTTCCTGCCACAAGAAATCACAACATTAAATTTTTCTAAAATATCATTTTTGAAAACAAACCTTTTAATTGGTGTGATTTTTGGGGGGATCATTTTCCAAAAATTATTCAGTTCAATTTTCTCGTGTATAAAATCTAAACTTAAAGCTTTGGCAAGTCCTTCAACTTGGCTAATCATGCCATGCATGCCCTCGGTCAATAATAAACCTTTTAATTTAGTCATTAATCACTATATAGCTTTCATATGAGTCAAAATCCAACTAAACACACAAAAGTGTTAATAATTGGGTCTGGTCCAGCTGGATATACAGCAGCTGTTTACGCGGCAAGAGCAATGTTAAATCCAATTTTAGTTTATGGTTCAGAGCCAGGTGGACAATTAACTACAACAACGGATGTTGAAAATTTTCCAGGGTTTGCTGATGTTATTCAGGGTCCTTGGCTTATGGATCAAATGAAAGAGCAAGCAAAAGCTGTTGGAACAGAAATGATTGAAGATCATATAAGTTCTGTCGATTTAAAAAAAACACCTTTTGAAGCTATCGGAGACACTGGTCAAAAATACACTGCTGATAGCATTATAATTTCAACAGGTGCACAAGCAAGATGGTTAAATTTAAAATCAGAACAAGAGTTCAGAGGTTTTGGAGTATCCGCATGCGCAACATGTGATGGTTTTTTCTTTAAAGACAAAGAAGTAGCTGTCGTTGGAGGAGGTAATGCAGCTGTTGAGGAAGCGATGTTTCTTACGAAATTTGCGTCAAAAGTAAAATTAATTCACAGAAGAGATAATTTAAGAGCTGAAAAAATGCTTCAAAAAAAACTTATGGAGAATAAAAAAATTGAAATTATTTGGGATAGTGTTGTTGAAGACGTTATTGGTGATAAAGATCCAAAAAATGTTAAAGGAATTAAAATCAAGAATGTTAAAACAAATAAAATTGACGAAATTAAATTAGATGGTGTCTTCATCGCAATTGGACATGATCCTGCTACGCAATTATTTAAAAATCAGCTAAGCATGGACAAAGAAGGTTATTTGATAACTAAACCAGATTCAACGGAGACTAACGTGCCAGGCGTTTATGCGGCTGGAGATGTAAAAGATAAAACATTCAGACAGGCAGTGACTGCTGCTGGTATGGGTTGTATGGCAGCACTAGAGGCTGAAAAGTTTTTATCACATTAAAGTGAGAAATAATCTTCATGTATTTTTAGGAGCAACAGTTGCTGATGCAGCTGCAAGACCATTACATTGGGTATACAATCAAAAAAAACTTAATTCCTATATTAAAGGTAAAAAAGACTTTACTTTTTTAAAAAAAAATAAAAGTCCTTTCTACAATATAAAAACTGGGAAAGTATCAGGTTATAATGAAATTGGACAAGTTATGTTTCAAACACTTTTAGAAAGTTATGAAAATATAGAGAAAGAATTTAAAAAAAATATTCTGAAGAATTTTGGTCCTGGAAGCAAATATTGGAAAAATCTAAATCTCAGATCAAAATATAAAAAAGTAAAAGATTGGCGTGGTATGATCAAAGGACCATGGATACACCAAAATATTATAGAAACTGTAAAAAATATTAAATCAAATAAGAAAATTTCGGGTGGTGTAAAAGTTAATGAGTCTGATGGGTTTTGTGCTGCACTTCCATACTTTCTTTATGGTTATGATTTCAAAAGTCTAGAAAAAATCATAAGAATTGTGACTGCTTCAAAAATTAGTTTAAAATATGCATTAGCTAAATTTTATATAATTGATTTTGCTCTTAAAGGAGCCAAAGATCCAGTTGATGAATTTATTAAAAGATTTAAAAAAAACACATCATTTAAATTTATTGTTAATGATATTAAAAAAATAAAAAAATTAAATTCAAAATTTCATCCTATCATTATTAAAAAGCTTGGTATGGCATGTAGTTATCCAGGAACTTTTAATAGTTCAATATATACAATAATTAATTCAAGAAATTATAAAGAAGCTATATTAAAAACAATAAAGGCAGGTGGTTGCAATTGCTCTAGAGCAAATTTTACTGGAGCATACTTCGCTGCATTAAAAGGATTAAATTCAATTCCAAATTCTTGGATAAAAAAAACAATTCCAGCAAAAAAAATTTTAAATCAAAAATAATTATTTATATAATCCTTCACAGAAAGATTTAATTCTCAACATAGCTTTTTTTAAATTATTCATTGACGTAGCATATGAAATTCTAAAATAACCATCTAAGCCAAAAGCTGATCCTTGAACTACAGCAACATTCTCTTTTTCAAGTAATTTTTGAACAAAATGAGAGTCTGTTTTTAATTTTGTTTTTTTATTTAATAATCCTTTACAACTTGGGAATACGTAAAACGCACCATTAGGAGTCAAACAATTAATTCCTTTAATACTATTAAGACTTTTAACAACAAAATTTCTTCTCTCTTTAAATGCTTTTGCTCTAGTTTTTATAAAACCCTGCTTTCCATTTAATGCCTCAACTGCTGCTGCCTGACTTATTGAAGATGGATTTGAAGTAGATTGAGATTGAATTTTTCCAATTGCTTTAATTATTTCTTTAGGACCAGCAGCATAACCTATTCTCCATCCCGTCATTGCGTATGATTTACTTACTCCATTCATGGTAAGTGTCCTATCTTTCAATTTTGAAACTTGAGCTATCGTGAAAAAATTAAAGTTATCATACCTAACATGCTCATAAATATCGTCACTTAAAATAAAAATTTTCTTATTTCGAATTAAAATCCTAGCTAAATCATAAATTTCTTTTTTTGAATACCCTGCTCCTGTTGGATTAGATGGAGAATTAAGAATTATCCATTTAGTTTTTTTAGATATTGCTTTTTTTAATTTTTTTGGAGTTAATTTAAAACCCTCCGCTGCTGTACATTTTACTATTTTTGGTTTTCCACCTGCTAATAAAACCATATCAGGATATGATACCCAAAAAGGTGCTGGTATAATTACTTCGTCTCCTTTATTTAGAGTTGCCATAAAAGCATTATAAAGAACTTGTTTACCACCTGTGCCAACAGTTATTTGATCTAAAGAGTAGTTCAGTTTATTTTCTCTTTTGAATTTTTTAATGATAGCCTTTTTAAGTTCAGGCGTACCATCAACAGCAGTGTACTTTGTGTCCCCTCTTTTGATAGCTTTGATCGCTGCATTTTTTATATTTAATGGAGTATCAAAATCTGGCTCCCCAGCACCAAGACCTATTACATCTTTTCCGGCTGCTCTTAACTCTCTTGCTTTCTGAGTAACAGCTATTGTTGGCGATGGCTTAATTCTTTTTAAACTATCTGATATTATGCTCATTGAAATATAAATTAATTCTACTACGTTCTTTAATATATGGAAAATACATATCAAGATTTAATTACAGATATTCAGAGTAAAAACCCTAAAATCAGTGGAAAACTTGAAGGTGGTAAAAAATTTAAAATTAAATCTGATTTTAAACCTGCAGGTGATCAACCCGATGCGATTAAAAAATTAGTTAGTGGTGCAAATAAAGAAGAGTTTAATCAAGTATTACTCGGGGTTACCGGTTCGGGTAAAACTTTTACAATGGCCAAGGTAATTGAGGCCACTAACAGACCAGCATTAATTTTAGCTCCGAATAAAACACTTGCTGCACAGCTATATGGTGAAATGAAAACTTTTTTCCCCGATAATGCTGTAGAATATTTTGTATCTTATTACGATTACTATACTCCAGAAGCTTATGTTCCTAGATCAGATACGTACATTGAAAAAGAAGCATCGATAAATGAACAAATAGACAGGATGAGACATTCCGCAACAAGATCTCTTTTGGAGAGAGATGATGTTTTGATTGTAGCCAGTGTGTCATGTATTTATGGGCTAGGTTCCGTTGAAGCTTATAGTAAGATGACTTTAACACTTCAAAAAAATTATGATTATAACAGAGAACAAATTATTAAGTCTTTAGTTGCATTACAATATAAAAGAAATGATCAAAATTTTTATAGAGGTACCTTTAGAGCTCGGGGTGAATATCTAGAAATCTTTCCATCTCATTTAGAAGATCGAGCATGGAGATTGAGCTTATTTGGAGATAAACTTGAACAAATTGAAGAATTTGATCCATTAACTGGAGATAAAGTTAGGGACTTAAGCCTCGTAAAGGTCTACGCTAATAGTCATTATATCACTCCAAAACCCACTATTGAACAAGCGATAATAAATATAAAAAAAGAATTAGATATAACTCTTAAAAAACATAAATCTGAAAATAAATTACTAGAGGCACAAAGATTAGAGGAAAGAACTAAATTTGACCTAGAAATGATTGAAGCAACGGGCTCGTGCGCAGGAATAGAAAATTATTCTAGATTTTTATCAGGGAGAAAACCAGGTGAACCACCTCCTACATTATTTGAGTACTTTCCAGACAACACTTTAATTTTTGTCGATGAGTGTCACGTAACTGTTCCACAGCTTAATGGAATGTATAAAGGAGATAGATCAAGAAAAAGCACTTTAGCAGAATATGGTTTTAGACTTCCATCATGTATGGACAATAGGCCTCTTAAATTCGAGGAATGGGATTTAATGAGAACACAAACAGTATTTGTTTCTGCAACACCAGGACCTTGGGAATTAGAACAAACGAAAGGTAAATTTATCGACCAAGTCATAAGACCAACAGGCTTGATTGATCCACCTGTAGAAATAAGGCCTGCAAAAAACCAAGTTGATGATTTAATGCATGAGTGCAAAAAAGTGATTGAAAATAATCATAGAGTTTTAGTGACAACTCTTACAAAAAAGATGGCTGAAGATTTAACAGAGTATCTTCATGAAAATGGTGTAAAAGTAAGATATCTACATTCCGATATTGATACCCTTGAAAGAATAGAGATCATGAGAGATCTAAGAATGGGAGTTTTTGATGTTCTCGTAGGAATTAACTTATTAAGAGAAGGTTTAGATATTCCAGAATGTGCTTTAGTTGGAATTTTAGATGCAGATAAAGAGGGTTTTTTAAGATCAGAAACTTCATTAATTCAAACTATAGGTAGGGCCGCTAGAAACGTCGATGGCAAAGTAATTCTTTATGCAGATAAAGAAACTAAAAGTATAAAAAAAGCAATTCAAGAAACTGAAAGAAGAAGAAAAATTCAATTAGATTATAATAAAAAACATAAAATTGATGCAAAAACTGTAAAAAAAGAGATTAATGATATTTTGGAAAGTGTTTATGAAAAAGATTACGTTAAAATTAGCGAAGGCTCAAATGTTGGAGGAAATCTTAAAAAACACTTGAAAGCTTTAGACAAAAAAATGAAGGAAGCAGCGTCAAATCTAGAATTTGAAGAAGCAGCCAAAATTAGAGATGAGATTAGAAAACTAGAAAGTACAGAGCTAGAGATCACATTAAATCCAAAAATAAGACAATATGATGTAAAAAATAAACTTTATCCAAAAGGTAGATCGACAATGGGAATGCCGGGAACTAAGGTTACTAAAAAAAAAGATAAAAAATGGAAGCACAGAGGATAATAATTACTGGTGGAGCAACTAGAATAGGTGCTGCAATAGCTGAAAAATTATCAGGACCAAATAAACAAATTATAATTCATTATAATAAATCAAAAGTAAAAGCTGAAAATTTAAAAAAGAAACTTCAAAAATATGGGTCTAAAATTTATTTGGTAAAAGGAAATCTTAATAAAGAAAAAGATGTCATGAAAATTGTGAAGTTTGCTAAATCAAAATTAAAATATTTTGATTGTCTAGTTAATAATGCATCTTTATTCGAAAATGATAAACTAGAAAACTTTAGTTCAAAAAGTTGGGAAAATCATATTTCAACAAATCTTAAAGCTCCCGCCCTTTTATCAAAAGAATTCTCAAAAAATATCAGGGGAAAAAATAACAATATTATTAACATTATTGATCAACGAGTATTTAAATTAACTCCATATTTTTTTTCATACACAATAAGTAAAACCGGACTTTATACTCTTACAAAAACTGGTGCTATGAGTTTAGCACCTAATATAAGGGTAAACGGTATAGCACCAGGACCAACAATCAAAAATAAAAGACAATCTGAAAAACAATTTAAAAATCAATATTTGGCAACACCTCTAAAAAAACAAGTTGATGTAAAAGAGATTTGTGATGCAGTTGACTTTTTTATCAAAAACAGCTCTATTACTGGTCAAATTTTAGCTATAGATAGCGGTCAAAGTTTAAACTGGCAAACACCGGATATAATGAGAGGTAAAGAGTGAAAAAAAATAATCTTAAAATTGTAAAAATTGATAAGTCTAAAAGCTTATTTAATTATGAGAAAAAGATTCTTATTAATGAATTAATTTTGGATTTAAAACTTGGATACTATGATTTTGAAAAAGAAAAACCTCAAAAAGTTAAGTTTAGCCTTGAAATTGACTATCAAGATAAAAAACCTTCAAATGACAAAGATATTAAATCTATTGTCAACTACAGCACAATTGTCAAATTAATTACAAAACTAGTAAAAAAGAAACATTATAATTTTTTAGAAACACTTGCAGAGTCTGTTTTTGATGAATTGTTTAAGGATAAAAGGATTGCAAAAATAATGCTCAAAATTGAAAAATTAGAAATTTTAAAACAATGCTCATCAGTTGGTATACAAATTACCAAAAAAAGAAGTCATGATAAGTTCTGAAATTGGAAAAGAAGTAATTAAAAAAGAACTGCCATTAATACCTAAACTACCTGGTGTTTACCGCATGCTTAACGACAAAGGAGAAATTCTTTATGTTGGTAAAGCAAAAAATTTACCTAATAGACTTAAGAGTTATATTGCAGAAAAAAACCATATTATAAGAACAGAGAGAATGTTATCTCAAACAAAGAAACTTGAGATTACAACTACTTCGAATGAAAGTGAGGCTTTATTGCTTGAAGCTAACTTAATTAAAAAGCACAAACCAAAATTTAATATTTTACTTAGAGATGATAAATCTTTTCCTTTTATATTTATTGGTAATAAAGATGTCTGGCCTCAGATAAGACGACACAGAGGAAAAAAAACCAAGGAAGGTTTTTATTTTGGTCCATTTGCATCAGCTGGTTCAGCAAATTGGACTATAAAAATGATACAAAAAATTTTCCATTTAAGAGTATGCGATGATACAGTTTTCAAAAATCGAGAACGACCATGCATTCTTTATCAAATTAAAAGGTGTTCTGGACCTTGTGTTGGATATGTCGAAAAGGAAGACTACAAGAAAACTGTTGATGATGCGATAGAATTCGTTTCAGGAAAATCAAGAAAAATTCAAAAAAGTCTTTCAGATCAGATGGAAAAAGCTAGTGAAGATTTAGATTTTGAGAAAGCTGTAATTTTGAGAGATAGAATTAAATCGTTAAATATTATTCAATCTTCCCAAAGAATCAATGAAGCAAATTTAATCGAGGCTGATGTGATTGCAGGTTATAAAGAGTCTGGAAAAACTTGTATTCAGGTCTTTTTTTATCGTTCAAAACAAAATTGGGGTAACCAGGCATTTTTTCCAAAACATGATCCAGATGAAAGTCTAAGTAATATACTTAATTCTTTTGTTTCACAATTTTATGAAAATAAAAGTGTGCCTTCATCGATAATAATTTCTGAAGAAATTAAAGAAAAAAATTTGATTGAAAAAACTCTTTCAAAAAAAGAGGGTAAACAAGTAAACTTATCTGTAGCAAAAAAAGGGTCAAAACTAAAAGTTATCAATCAAGCAACCAAAAATGCAAAAGAAAGTTTAAATCGAAAACTTTATGAAAGTCAGAATAATAGAGAATTATTTGACTCAGTTGCGAGTAAATTTAATCTTGAGACTAATATAAATTTAGTAGAAGTTTATGACAATAGCCATATTCAAGGAACAAATAGTGTCGGGGCCTTAATTGCATTCGGTGAAGAAGGTTTTATCAAGAAAAGATATCGAAAATTTAATATTAAATCTAAAAAGAATGAGCAAGATGATTACGGAATGATGCGAGAAGTATTAAACAGAAGGTTTAAAAGAGCAATTCAAGAAAAAGACAATTATCTCTCTTTTCCTGATTTAGTAATAGTTGATGGTGGAAAAGGTCAATATTCTGTCGCAAGAGACACTTTAAATGAGTTAGGACTTCACGAAATACCGATTATTGCGATTGCTAAGGGAAAATTTAGAAATAGTGGTAATGAAACTTTTTTTCATAATGGCAAAGAACATAAATTCAATAAAAACGACCCTACCCTTTTCTTTCTTCAAAGAATAAGAGATGAATCTCATCGTTTTGCGATTAGTGCTCATAGAGCAAAGAGAAAAAGAGGAATTAGTAAGTCTTTGCTAGATCAGATTGAGGGTATCGGATCTATCAGAAAAAGGGCTTTATTAAATCATTTTGGATCTGCTCGAGCAGTAGAATCTGCCAGTCTAGATGAAATAAAATCGGTTGAGGGTGTTGAGGAAAAAGTTGCAAAAAAGATATATAACTTCTTTCACGAGTAGAGATTATGCTAAGAAAAATTCCCAACATACTAACAGTAGGTAGAATTTTAATTGTACCTTTTTTTGTTTTAGCTTTCTATTTACCTGGATTTTATGGAGATCTAACGGCTTTAGTATTATTCATAATTGCATCCTTTACAGATTTTTTGGATGGAATGTTGGCTAGACTACTCGGAGAAGAGTCTAAATTGGGAGAGTTATTAGATCCAATTGCAGATAAAATTATTGTAGCTGCTGCACTAATTTTATTAGTTATGGATGGCACGATTAAAAATTATGAGGTTATTGCTGCAATTATAATTTTAACAAGAGAAATATTAATATCTGGTCTTAGGGAATTTTTAGCAAAAGGAAAAATTAAACTTCCTGTCTCTAATCTAGCAAAATTAAAAACAGTTTTACAAATGGTATCTATTGGTCTTTTACTTTCTGGAGATACAGGAAATAAAATCATCAATTTTCAAGACTATAATGCTCAAACTATTGGTATAATTTTATTATGGCTATCAGCAGCTTTGACTTTGTTCACGGGTTATGAGTATATACGTAAAGGAATAGACCACGCTATATCAGAAGACAATAAAGATTAGGCAGCTTTTTTCTTTTTAACCAAAGCTAAATAACTCTCATTTAAATCAATAATCAAATCGCAAACTTTAAATTGATACTCTGCAATAGTAGATACAGGAGTTACTTCAGCAGCAGTTCCTGTTAAAAAACATCCAACGAAATCTTTTAATTCCTCTGGTTTTATTTTTCTTTCGTGTACTTTGATATTTTTAGATTTTGCAATTTGAATTACAGTTCTTCGAGTAATTCCATCTAAAAAAGAATCTGGTATTGGAGTATGTAGCTCACCATTTTTATCTTTGAAAAAAATATTTGCTCCAGTTGCTTCTGCAATATTATCCTCATGATCTAACATAAGTGAGTCCGTATAACCTTGCTTTTCAGCTTCGTGTTTTGAAAGTGTACAAATCATATACAATCCAGAAGCTTTTGTGTCCCAAGGAATAGTATTAGGGGCGGGTCTTCGCCAGTTTGAAATATTTAATTTGATACCTTCAACCTTAAGTTTAGGATCAAAATATGAACCCCACTCCCAAGTTGCAATAGCCACATGAATTTTTGTTTGCTGAGCTGAAATAGCCATCATTTCACTGCCTCTCCAAACTACGGGTCTAACATATCCATTCTCTACTTTTTGAGTAGAAATTATTTTATTGCTCGCTTTATTAATTTCATCTTCGCTATATGGTATTTCAATTCCCATTCTCTTTGCTGAGTAAAATAATCTTGAGGTATGTTCCTCTAATTTAAAAATTGAACCATCATACACACGTTCTCCCTCGAAAACACAGCTTGCATAATGTAATCCATGGCTTAGCACATGAACCTTAACATCAGACCAATCGACTAATTCGCCATTGTACCATATTTTACCTGATCTTTTATCGTAGGGTATCATTATGAAATAAAAAAATTCTTACTGAAAAAATATCTTTGTATCTGTAATATGTCAATATAACTTACCAATAATGAAACAACTTTTATATCTAAAAGATGATCAATTAAAAGATTTGATCGAAAAGCTTTTCATAGGTTACAGAGAAACATTTTCAGACTCAAAAAAAATATTAAATAAGTATAAAATTGGCCTAGCGCACCAAAAAGTCATTCATTTGTTATCAATGTATGAAGGGATCACTATTTCAGAATTGCTTAAAAGACTTAAAGTAACTAAGCAAAGCCTAAATAGAGTTTTAAAAGATCTGATTAAAATAGACATAATAATTTTTAAAAAAGATGAGCAGGATACAAGAATAAAACATGTATTTCTTAATGATAAAGGAAAAAAAATATTTAATGAAATTTTTGAAATTCAAAAAAAAAGAATTCATAGTGCATTACTTAATTCAAGCTCAGAAGAAGTCATTAACTTTGACAACGTTTTAAAAAAAATAATTAATGGATAATTTTGTAGCTCATATTTTAGTTGTTGATGATGATGAAGGGATCAGAACGCTTGTTAAAAAATATTTAAATGAAAATAATTACCTTGTTACAACTGCAAATAGCGCAGAAGATGCTTTTGAAAAAATACAAATAATCAAATTTGACCTAATCATACTAGATATTATGATGCCTGGTAAAAGTGGCTTAGAGTTTATTAAAGAAAATCAAAAGAAACTGGATACACCTGTGATTTTATTAACTGCGAAAGGTGAAGCAAATGAAAGAGTTGAGGGTTTAGAAGTTGGTGCTGATGACTATCTTCCAAAACCTTTCGAGCCTAAAGAGTTGATATTGAGAATACAAAATATAATTCGAAAAACAAAAAAAAGTGATCAAAAACGAGTAATACAATTTGAAAATATTAAAATTGATTTAAATAAACAACTAATAATCAAGAAAAATACAGAATACAAAATTAACAATACAGAGAAAAAAATTTTAGAAAAAATGATTAATAATCCTGGTAAAATTTTTTCACGAGAAGATATTGGTATTCTAACTGAACTAGATAAAGAGAGATCAATAGATGTAATTATCACAAGACTTAGAAAAAAAATTGAAATTGATCCAAAAAATCCAAAATTTTTACAAACAATAAGAGGAGCTGGATATGTTCTATGGATTGAGTAAATTTTTTAAAAATATACTCCCCAAAAGATTATTTTACAGAGCTTTACTAATTGTTGCTGTTCCAGTCATAGTTTTACAATTGGTAATTACTATTGTTTTTTTTGATAGCCTTTGGATCAAGACTAATAAAGGTATGACTAAAGCTTTAGTAAATGAAATTAATACTTTCATCGAAGTTTATTCTGATGAAATTTATAAAAAAGATGAAATTAAAAATGTTTTTTCAGTTTACCAAGACTTAAATATAGATTTTGTAGATAACAAAGATTTTATTTATACTTTTGATGAAAGATGGTTTAGTCCGATAGATAGGACTTTAAGAAGAGAACTTAAGTCAAAATTTGGGAATGGAAATTATTGGTTTGATACAACCTCATACAAAGAGTTAATTGATATTAGAATAAAATATCAGTTTGGGTATTTTAAGTTTTTAGTTCCAAGAGATAGAGTGACGACTTCCTCGGCTCGTATCTTTGCGCTATGGATAACAGTTCCTGCAATCATAATGATTTTAATTTCATTAATTTTTCTTAAAAATCAAACTAGACCAATAACTAATCTTGCAAAAGCAGCTGAAAAATTTGGTCGGGGAGAAGAAATTGATGAATTTAAACCCTCTGGTGCAGCGGAAATCAGACAAGCTGGTTATGAATTTGATAGAATGAGAAAAAGAATTTTAAGACATCTTAACCAAAGATCAGAAATGTTATCTGGCATTAGTCACGACTTAAGAACCCCTTTAACAAGAATGAAATTGCAAATAGCATTTATAAAAGATGAAGAATTAAGTAAAAAATTATCTGAAGACATTAACGAAATGGAAAAAATGCTAAATGAATATTTGCAGTTTACCAGCTCGTCATACCTTGAAAAAGATGAAGAATTTAATATTAGCGAATTAGTTGATGAAATAGTTAAAAAATATGAAAATGAAAATATATCATCTAATATTTCACCTAGAATTTATATAAGCGGTAGAAAAAACTTAATCAAAAGATGTGTTAACAATCTTATAGATAATGCAATTAAATACGCGGAAAAGGTAAATGTAGATATTACTAAAAGCAGTAACAACTTATTCATTAAAATTGAAGACAATGGACCGGGTATACCTGAAGCAGAATATGATAATGTTTTCAAACCTTTTTATAAAATTGATAAAGGTCGAGCTGAGACAAAATCAAGCGTTGGACTTGGATTATCCATAGCTTCGGACATTATCAGATCCCACGGGGGAAATATTAAATTAGCTAAGTCGCCAATGGGTGGCTTAGAAGCTAAAATCTTTTTGCCTTTTTAGTTTTCTTTTTTTTTGTAAGTTTTAATTGATCAATTTTTTTTTCTAAATTTTCAACTCTTTTTGAAAGAACTTCAAACTCATCTTTACTTGTTAACTTCATTCTAAAAACTATTTCATCTCTTTTAGATTTTAAAATAGTCATAATTTCATTGGCTATATCTTTTGATGATACTAAGCCTTGTTCAAATAATTTAGCAAGTTTTTCAATTACAAACTTTGAGTTTTTCATATATTAATCTAATAACTTATTATAATTATAACTTATATTTAAAAATAAAAATGTTCATTAATAATTTTGACCCAGTCGCATTTCAAATTTTTTCATTTGAGATTAGATGGTATTCTTTAGCTTATATTGTTGGTATTTTATTGGGATGGTTTTTAAGTAAAAAATTTTTTATTTCTGAACTAAAAGTAAGGGAAAAATTTGATGATTATTTAACTTATCTAATTTTAGGTTTAATCATTGGTGGAAGATTAGGGTATGTTGTATTTTATAACTTTGAATTTTATATCAATAATTTATCAGATATCTTTAAAATTTGGCAGGGTGGTATGTCATTTCATGGGGGAGTGATAGGGATCATAATTGCAAGTTACCTTTTTGCGAAAAAAAATTCACAAAGCTCATTTAGTTATTTAGATATTGTGTCTTTTGTTGCACCCATAGGTATTTTTTTTGGTAGAATAGCAAATTTTATAAATTCAGAACTTTATGGTGTCGAAACAAATGTTGCTTGGGCAGTCCAATTTACACAAATAGATAATTTATATCGACATCCTACTCAGTTATATGAAGCATTTTTTGAGGGTATAGTTCTATTTTTAGTTCTATTATATTTCAAAAATAAGAGTTTCGCCAAAAGACCTGGTTTTATCTCTGGTATATTTTTAGTTTGTTACTCAATTTTTAGATTTGCAATCGAGTTTTTAAGAGTTCCTGATGACCAACTGGGTTATTTATTATTCAATTTAACTATGGGACAATTTATAAGTATCTTTTTTTTAATAATCGGATGTTATTTATTAATCTCTAAATATGAAAACAGACAAAATAGTTAATTTACCCTTAGACAAGTTTATCAATATCTCTCTGTATAATAAAAAGTCTGGGTATTACATAAAAAAAAATCCATTCGGCAAACAAGGGGATTTTATTACAGCTCCTAATGTATCAAGATTATTTTCTGAAATGATTGCTATTTGGATTGTAAGTTTTTGGAAAAGTATAGGGTCACCAAAAGAATTCAACTTAATCGAACTTGGGGCAGGAAATGCTGCAATGATGAAAATTCTTATAGAAAGTTTTAAAAAATTTCCATCGTTTTTCAAATCCTGCAGGTTGATAATTTATGAGATAAGTCCTACTTTAAAGAAAATACAAAAAAAAGAATTATTAAATTCAGATGTAAATTGGATAAACGATTTAAAAAAGATTAAGAAAATTCCTAGTATATTTGTTGCAAATGAGTTTTTTGATGCACTTGCAATTAAACAATTTGAAAAAAAAGGAAATCTTTGGTTTGAAAAGTTTGTTAGTTTAAACAAAAAAATAACCTCTTTCTCAGAAAAAAAGATTAATATGAAAAATTATGAAAAAAAGATTAATTTTAAAATATCTAAAAACCAGAGTTTTATAGAATATTCAGAGCTTGGTATTAATTATCTCAAACAAATTTCAAAAATAATCAAAGTGAGATCTGGAGGAATTTTAATCATAGATTATGGATATAATGAAGATAAAATGAAAAATACTTTACAAGCATTATATAAACACGAATATTCAGATGTTTTAGCTAAAATTGGTAATTCAGACATCACACATAATATTAATTTCCGATTATTTGAAAAAATAATCAAAAAACTGGGTGGGTTAAAGCATAGTTTAACAACACAAAAAGAATTTCTTACAAAAATGGGTATCCACGAAAGAGCTGAGATGATTGCAAAAAATCAAAACTTTTTAAAAAAAGCAGATATTTATTACAGATTAAAAAGACTAACAGATGATAAACAAATGGGAAAATTGTTTAAAGTTATGTTAATAAAAAATCAAAAAAATAAATTTAATTTAGGATTTTGATCTGATCACCTCTCGAAAATTATTAAAAAACAAAAATATAAGTCATGGTTTTTTTAATAAAAATGGAGGTAAATCAAAAGGAATATATAAAAGTCTAAATTGTGGTCCTGGTTCATACGATAACAAAAATAACATTTTAAAAAATTTGAAGATTGTCAAAGATAAAATAGGGAAAAAAACAAAAAATATTTATTTAGTACATCAAGTACATAGCAATAGGTTGGTTTTTCTAAATGAAAACTCTAAATTAAAAAAAAAAATTAAAGCTGACGCAATTATAACTAATCAAAAAAAACTGCCAATAGCTGTATTGACCGCTGATTGCGTACCAGTGTTATTATATGACTATGAAAAAAAAATCATCGCAGCTATACATGCTGGTTGGAAAGGTGCGTATAGAGGGATAATCAGAAATGTTATTAATTTTATGCATAAAAAAGGGTGTAATCCAAAAAATATTATAGGAGCAATTGGTCCGTCAATTACTCAAAAAAACTACGAAGTAAAAGCTGACTTTAAAAAGAAATTTATTAAAAAACACAAAAAAAACAAAATTTTCTTTAAAAATAAAAAAGAATTAATTTATTTTGATTTACCAAATTATGTTAAATCTCAACTTAAATCACAAAAAATCAATAAAATTGATATGATTAAAATTGATACATTCGATAGAAAAAATAATTTTTTTAGTGCAAGAAGATCATTAAAATTAAATCTAAATGATTATGGTAGAAATATTTCAATAATTATGATTAATTAAACTTTTCATGAAATTATTAACTGGAAATAGTAATAAAATCCTTAGTAAAAATATCGCTAAATATTTAAAATCTAAACTTGTCAATTCTAGTATAAGAAAATTTGCAGATGGTGAAATTTACATTGAAATAAATGAAAATATAAGAGGGAATAGTATTTTTATAATTCAATCTATTTCTTCACCAGCTAATGACAATTTAATGGAATTATTATTATGTATTGATGCTTTAAAAAGATCATCAGCAAAAAATATAACTGCTGTAATCCCTTATTTTGGTTATGCGAGGCAAGATAGAAAAGTTGTACCAAGAACATCTATATCAGCAAAGCTTGTTTCAAATTTAATCACTCAAGCTGGGGCAGATAGAGTTGTGACAGTTGATCTCCATGCTGGTCAAATTCAAGGTTTTTTTGATATTCCTGTCGATAACCTTTTTGCAACTCCAATCTTTGCACGACACGTTAAAAAAAAGATTAAAAGTAAAAATATAATCTGTGTTGCCCCAGATGTTGGTGGAACTGAACGAGCGAGAGCACTTGGTAAAATTTTAAACATTGGTTTAGCTATTGTTGATAAGAGAAGACCAAAACCTGGACAATCACAAGTAATGAATATTATTGGAGATGTAAAAGGTAAAACATGTATCTTGGTAGATGATATAATTGACTCTGGTGGAACTATCGTCAATGCCGCTAAGGCATTAAAACAAAGAGGTGCAAAAGAGGTTTACGTTTATATTACTCATGGAGTATTAAGTGGAGACGCGGTTAAAAAAATTAAAAATTCAGTTATCAAAAATTTAGTTATTACGGACACGATAGATAATAGCGAAAAAACCAAAAATGTTAAAAACATAGAAGTTTTACCAATTTCCGCCCTTATGGGAGAAGCTATAAAAAGAATTTCTAATTCAACATCAGTTTCAGATTTATTCAAATAATTACCTTGATTATTTATGAACATGGGTTAAAAACCTCTGTTTTATGAATTCTTTAGAAGCAAAGATCAGGGATAACAAAACTAAAGGTCAACTTAATACCATCAGAAATGATGGTGGTGTTCCAGGGATTATCTATGGAGGTAAAGACCAAAATCAAAAAGTTTCTATATCAAAAAAATTATTAAAAACCTTGATTGAGAAAGAAAACTTTTTATCAAACATTATTACTTTAAATGTGGATGGAAAATCTCAAAATGTATTACCTAGAGAAGTAAAATATCACATCATAAGTGATGAACCTACTCATGTAGATTTTCTAAGAGTTCTTCCTGGAGTAAAAATTAAGATTGAAGTTCCAGTTAACTTTATTAATCATGAAAAATCTCCAGGTTTAAAAAGAGGTGGAGTACTTAACATTGTAAGAAGAAAAGTTGAATTAAAATGCCCAAGTGAAAAAATACCTGAAAGTATCACTTTAGATTTAGATGGTATCGATATTGGGTCAAGTTTTAAAATTTCATCAGTTAAACTAGATGCAGAAGTAACACCAACTATTCAAGGAAGAGATTTCGTAATTGCAACTTTAGCAGCACCGACAGTAATGAAAGAGCCAGAAAAACCAGCAGAAGCAGAAGCTGCAGAGGGTGAAGAGGGTGCTGAAGGAGCGGAAGCAGCTGCAGCTGAAGGAGATAAACCTGCTGCAGAGGGCGATAAAAAAGAGGGTGACGATAAAAAACCTGCTGACAAAAAAGCTCCAGAAGAAAAAAAATAATCCACTAAATTTGAAATTCTAATTAATAGTTTATGCTTTTATTTGTAGGTTTAGGTAATCCAACTCCAGATAGTGAAAATAATAGACATAATGTTGGTTTTAAAATTATAGATTCCATCAATAAAAAATTCGGACTTACAAAACAAAAACCAAAATTCAAAGGTTTGTTAACAACTGGTAATATTGATAGTAAAAAAGTTTATGCCATTAAGCCCTTAACTTTTATGAATAACTCTGGAATATGTATTAGAGAGCTAATTGAATATTTTAAAATTGAACCTGAAAATGTAATTGTTTTTCACGATGATCTTGATGTTGAATTTGGAAAAATAAAAGCGAAATTTGGTGGATCAAGTGCTGGCCACAATGGAATATCTTCTATAGATAAATTTATTGGTAAAGATTACTCAAGAGTAAGAATTGGTATAGGAAAACCAAAGGGACCCATTGAAGTATCTGATTATGTTCTACAAAATTTTGATGATGAAGAAATTATGGGTGTAGAAAAAATATCCAAAAATATAACTGAGTCGCTTTCGATACTTGTAGAAAAAAAATTAGATTTATTTTCAAGCACAGTTAATAATAAATAATGAGTTTCAAATGTGGGATCGTTGGATTACCTAATGTTGGTAAATCAACTCTTTTTAACGCACTAACTAATTCTAGTAAGGCACAGGCAGCTAATTTTCCTTTTTGTACAATTGATCCAAATATTGGAGTTGTAATAGTTCCTGATGAAAGATTAAATAATTTAGCTAAAATTTCAAAATCGAAAAAAATAATCAATACCACTATCTCTTTTGTTGATATTGCTGGACTGGTAAAAGGCGCATCTAAGGGCGAAGGTTTGGGTAATAAATTTCTTTCTCATATTAGAGAAGTCGATGCAATTATTCACATGATCAGATGCTTTGACTCTAATGATATTCAAAATGTTAACCCCTCTGTTGACCCGGTAAGAGATATAGAAATTATAGAAACAGAGATGATGCTTGCAGATCTTGAATCTATTCAAAAAAGGTTGGAGAAAAATAATAAAAAAAATGTTGATGAGGATCAAATCAAAATTCTTGAAATAGCTATGGATTGTATAAATAATAATAAAAGTTTTGATGATTTAAGAACCCAATTTAATAAAAAACAACTTAATCAATCTGGATTATTATCCCTTAAACCTAAAATTTTTGTTTGTAACGTAGATGAACAAAGTGTTCAAAATGGAAATAATTACACTCAATCGTTTATTAATAAATATGGAAACAATAATACTTTAATCGTTTCTGCAGACATAGAAAATCAAATAAATGAATTGGATAGCAATGAGAAAAAAAATTATATGGAAATGATTGGATTAAAGGAAACAGGATTGAATAAATTAATTAAGAAAGGTTATGAAATTCTTGACCTAGATACATACTTTACATCTGGGCCCGAAGAAACTCGAGCATGGACAATTGAAAAAAATTGTACTGCTCCAAAAGCTGCAGGTGAAATTCATACTGATTTTGAAAAAGGATTTATTCGGGCTGAAACTATTTCTTACGATGACTTCATATCCAATGATGGTTGGTTAAATTCAAAAAATAACGGAAAAATGAGATTAGAAGGAAAAGATTATATAGTTAAAGATGGAGACGTTCTAAACTTCCGTTTCAATACGTGACCATATTCTTTTCATACTAAAATAAACTAGGATTGTTAAAATAATTAAATACACGATAGCTTTAAAACCCATTTGATGTCTTGACTCTAAGTGAGGTTCAGCAGACCACATCAAGAATGTTGTTACGTCTTTTGACATTTGCTCAACAGATGCTGTTGTACCATCTGAGTATTCTACTAATCCATCTGATAACTGATTAGCCATTTTAATTTTATTCCCATACATATATTTATTATAATACACACCATCATCTAAAGTAACTCCAGCTGGTGGGTCTTCATATCCCTGAAGCAATGAGTAAATATAATCTACCCCACCCCCTCTTGCTTTAACTAATACAGACATATCTGGTGGATAAGCACCTCCATTTGCGGCTTGAGCAGCTTGAACGTTATCATAGGGCATTACAAACTTATCTGATAATCTGCCTGGACGAGTAAACATATCACCGTCTGAATTAGGTCCATCTTTGACCTCAAAAGATGCAGCAATAGCTTTTGCTTGCTCTAAAGAAAATTCTGGTCCCCCTTTTTCAGCTAAGTTTCTATAACTTAAATATTTCATCGAATGACAAGAAGAGCACACCTCTGTGTAGACTTGATAACCTCTTTGAAGTGCGGCTCGATCAAACTTTCCAAAGAGTCCTTTAAAGCTCCAATCAGTTTTTAAATATTCAACTTTTTCTACAGCTTGAGTGCTGAGTGAAAGTCCAGAAAATAATATAATAAATGAAAATATTTTAAAAAAATTTTTCACTTATTTATTTAAACTTTCCTTGTTCTTTGCTGTAGCTAAATTAGGTGAACCACCTAATATCGGCTCAGTGATGCTTAATGGAATTGGAAGAGTTTTTTCTTTCCAACCTAAAACTGGAAGTATCACTAAAAAGTGTAAGAAATAGTATGCTGTGGCTACTCTAGCAACTAACAGATATAATCCCTCTGCTGGCATAGCACCCACATATCCCAGTATCAAAACATCAGCGACAAGGATCCAATAAAACTGTCTATATAAAGGTCTAAATACTGCTGATCTAATTTTTGAAGTATCAAGCCATGGAAGGGCTGCTAAAATTAAAATAGCAGATAACATTGCAACTACTCCTAAAAGTTTATCTGGGACCGATCTTAAAATTGCGTAGAATGGTAATAAATACCACTCTGGAACAATATGTGCCGGCGTAACTAATGGATTAGCTTCAATATAATTATCTGCATGACCTAAAATATTTGGCGTGTAAAAAACAAAAAATGCAAAAACAATCATAAACATTAGTAAAGCAAAACCATCTTTTATTACAATGTATGGATGGAATGGTACTGTGTCTTTTGATGGTTTTTTAATGTCAATTCCAACTGGATTATTATTTCCAGGGACATGAAGTGCCCATATGTGAAGAACAACCAAACCTAAAATTAAAAAAGGTATTAAATAGTGAAGTGTAAAAAATCTTGTTAAAGTAGGATTGTCAACTGAGTAACCTCCCCATAACCAAGTAACAATACCCTCACCTACTAAAGGAATTGCGCTAAATAGATTTGTAATTACAGTTGCACCCCAGAAACTCATTTGGCCCCATGGAAGTACATAACCCAAAAATGCAGCTGCCATCATTAATAAATAAATGATGATACCTATTATCCAAATTATTTCTCGAGGAGCTTTGTAAGAACCATAAAATAATGATCTAAATATATGAATATAAACAGCCAAAAAAAACATTGAAGCACCATTTGCATGAATGTATCTAATTAACCAACCATAGTTAACATCTCTCATAATATGCTCAACACTATCAAAAGCCATATCAGCATGAGCAATATAATGCATTGCAAGAACTAAACCCGTTACAATTTGAGTAATCAAACAAAAAGTTAATATTCCACCAAATGTCCACCAATAATTTAAATTCTTAGGTGTTGGATAATCAGTTAAGTGATTTGCAAGAGTTAATAATGGTAAACGATCGTTAAACCATTTTCCAAATTTTGATTTAGGTGTGTATTCGTGATCACTCATAATAATTATCCAATTTTAATCGTATTAGCATTAACAAATTCGTATTTAGGGATCTCCATATTAGTCGGAGCTGGTCCCTTTCTAATTCTTCCAGAGATATCATAGTGCGAACCATGACAAGGACAAAACCATCCATTGTATTCGCCTTTTTGATCTAAAGGAACACAGCCTAAGTGAGTGCACACTCCAAGCATGACTAACCACTCGGGGTTCGCTGCACGATCCTCATCTTTTTCTGGATGTTTTAAATCTTCTAACTTTACAGATCTTGCTTCAGCTATCTCATCTTGTGTTCTTCTACGAATAAAAACTGGTTTACCTCTCCATAAAACTGTAATTGTTTTACCTGGATTTACCGCACTTACATCAACCTCGGTGCTCGCCAAAGCTTTGACTGATGCGTCTGGGTTCATCTGATCAATCATTGGCCATATCGTTGCACCAACACCAACCGCACCAACTGCATAAGTTGCTGTGAATAAGAAATCTCGTCTATTAGTTTTTTTTTCTGACATCAATAATAGTTAAATATACTCAATATTGCTTTTTTCTACTTAAATATATGATTTCATATAATATAAAATCATAAATTTACTACTGAAAGAATGACACAGAATTCGATAAATCATGGCCCTAAAATTGCTTTATTTGAACCAGACATACCTCAAAATACAGCAGCAATAATCAGAACCTGTGCGTGCCTAGGTGCAAAACTTGAAATAATAGAGCCTTGCGGGTTTATGCTAAGTGACAGAAGGTTTAAGCGAGTCGTTATGGATTATATGAATGAAAAAGACATAAAATTCCATCAAAGCTCAGACGATTTTTTTAAATCGAAAAAAGATCAAAGAATAGTTCTAATGACCACAAAAGCGTCTGTTTCTTACACAAAATTTAAGTTTAATAAAAATGACACTATTCTTTTTGGTAGAGAAAGTGCCGGAGTGCCAAATGAGGTTCACAAAAAAATTAAAGATAGACTCAAAATTCCTATGAAAAACAATAAGCGCTCACTTAATATTGCATCTTCTGTTGCAATCATATTGGCAGAAAGTTTAAAACAAACTAAATTAATCTAATATGGATTTAGAAATTAAAAAAGACATCACAAGTAATTGGTTCAAAATGCTACAAGAAGCTATTTGGCATACTATAACTAACCTTGAAAGAAAAGATGCGGATATCAAAACCACTGTTTGGAACAGAAGTAAAAAAAGAGATGAAGGAGGTGGGGAATTTAGAATTTTAGAAAATGGAAAAATATTTGATAAAGTTGGAGTAAATTTTTCTAAAGTTCATGGAAAATTCCCAAAACAATTTCAAAAAAATATTTTAGGTGCAAAAAAAAATCCTAGTTTTTGGGCTTCTGGTATTTCCGTTGTGATGCATATGAAAAATCCCATGATCCCTGCCATGCATTTTAATACAAGATATATCTGCACAACTCAGGACTGGTTTGGTGGTGGTATGGATGTAACCCCATCAATAAAAGATGATAAGGAAAAAAAAGAATTTCATAAAACCCTAAAAAAAATGTGTGATCAACACAATAAGAAATATTACACAAAATATAAGAAATGGTGTGATGAATATTTTTATTTACCACATAGAAAAGAACCGAGGGGTATTGGTGGAATTTTTTTTGATTATAAAAAAGATAATTTTGAGAAAGATTTTAAATTTGTAAGAGATGTGGGGATCACTTTTCAATTTATTTTTGAAAAAATCATTAGAAAAAAAATGAAGAAAAAGTGGACTAAAAAACATAAAGAATTACAATTCATAAAAAGAGGTCGTTATACAGAATTTAACTTGCTCTATGACCGAGGAACAAAATTTGGTTTGCAAACTGGTGGAAACGTTGAAGGTATTTTAATGTCATTACCTCCGTTAGCAAAATGGAAATAACATGGATAAAGAACCAATTACTTTAAATGGCCTAAATAAACTTAAAGATGAATTAATCTTTTTAAAAGAAAAAAAAAGACCTGAGATTGTAGCGGCGATTGCTGAAGCGAGGTCACATGGTGATCTAAAAGAAAATGCAGAGTACCACGCTGCAAAAGAAGAGCAGTCTCATAATGAGGGAAGGATTACTGAAATTAATGATATCATTGCTAGAGCAAATGTCATTGATGTCACGAAATTAAATAATGATGGAAAAGTTATCTTTGGCTCGACCGTGTTTTTAGAAAATTTAGATACTGGAGAAAAAATAAATTATAAGATTGTAGGAAAAGATGAAGCTGATCTCAAACAAAAATTAATTTATTTTCAATCGCCTATAGGTAAAGGTTTAATAGGAAAAAATAAAAATGATTTAGTTGAAATAAAAACTCCTGCTGGGGTCAAAAATTTTGAAATTAAAGACGTAAAATATATCTAATTGTTAACAATTTGACTTACTTGTTTATCTGAAATTTGAAAATTATTTTTCACCCATTCTTCCTCAATAATTTTTAATTTTGTACCCAATTGTTTACCCTCAGGAATATTGAATTTTTCCATTAAAAATTCTGCACCCACAGGCATTTTTGGTATTGTTTTATCTTTGTAGAAATCAATTAATCTTTGAATATTTTCAGAATTTTTTTTTGATTTGATTAAATAATAATTGAGAATATCAGTTACAGCTTGTTTTCCATTATAATAAAAAATACCATTAAAGTTTTCCTCTCTAAAAATTTTTGGACCAATTTTTTCCTTAAAAAAATTATCAATAATTTTAATTCTTTTTTGATCTTTTTTAGAAATATTAAATTTGTACATAAAGTAATCCGCATTATCTGTCTCATCAATAATCATTAAAGATAATAGAAAGACAAAATCAGCCTTATTAATTATTTGTTTTTTTTTTGAGTTTAATTTTGAAAAAGTTTTTAAATTATTTAATTCAGGAAAAACAATTAAAAATAATTCTGAGCTCAATTTATCTTCAGCTAATTTTTCTAATATTTCTAAGTGAGTTATTTTTTTTAACTCATCTAATAGTCTCTCTTTAGATAATTTTGAGATACCACCGATATTAATTTTAAGTTTTCTGATTAATTCTGGATTATGCGGATGTTTTGAGTAATGGGCAAAAAATCTTAAATATCTTAAAATTCTCAAATAATCTTCTTTAATTCTTTTATCAGCGTCTCCTATAAAATTTACGAAACCGTTTTCTAAGTCTTTTTTACCCTCAAAAGGATCGAATAAGTTTCCATCTTCATCTGCGTAAATGGAATTGATGGTAAAATCCCTTCTTAATGCATCCTCTTTCCAATTTTTTGAAAATTTCACTTTTGCATGTCTTCCATCTGTTAAAATATCTTCTCTCAATGAGGTAATCTCAAATTTGTACCCTTCTATAAGTGCTGTAATTGTTCCATGTTCAATACCAGTTTCGTAATAATCAATTTTATTTTCTTTCAAAACTTCACAAACCTTTTGAGGATCAAGATTTGTAGCCATATCAATATCATTTACTATTTCTTTATTAATGATTTTTCTTATGCAACCTCCTACAAATCTTACTTCACTATCTGATGAATAAGAATTTATGGCTTTAAATATTTTATTTGCTGGAGTATTTTTTGTTAAATCTCGAATACTTTGACTTATATAATTTAAATTATTTGATCTAAAAAAAATTGTATCTAAAAAATTTTTCATACTTGGCTGGGGCGCTAGGATTCGAACCTAGGATGCAGGTACCAAAAACCCGTGCCTTACCGCTTGGCTACGCCCCAATATTAAGTTCGTATAACACAAAAAAATCAAATTTATATAGTTTTTGAGGCTATACACCAGATATTTTTGTATTTTTGAATAAACCTTTTTTTCGCACGTTCACATCTTTTTTTTGTTTGATAATATGCAACTAAAGCTGATCCCGATCCTGTCATTCTAACAAAAACTGGGTTTAGAGAATTCTCTAAATAAAGTTTCATATTTTTTAATCTTGGGTATTTTAAAAAAGCTATTGTTTCTAAGGAATTTTTCATATCTTTTAAAAAATTGATATCAAACATTTTTTTAGCTCCCTTGCCAAATTTTGCTTTATCAAACTTTCTAACCTTTGAATAAATATCCTTAGTCGAACAACCAAAATTTGGTTTTACGATTAATGGGTAAATTTTTTTTACATTATTGAAATACTTTATTTTATTTCTTGAATTTAAAATCTTACTTTTATGATTTAAGCCTAACATCACATCTGAGCCAATTAACTTAGAAATTTTTAACATTTCCTTATTTTTGATATTGATTATTCTCTTATGAGCCAAATATCTCAGTATACTTGCTGCATTCATTGAGCCACCGCCAAGACCAGCTTTATCAGGTATAGATTTTTTGATTTTGATTTGAAATCTTTGGTTTTTCAAAATTTTTTTTTTTTCTAAGATTTCAAATAATTTAGAAACAGTGTTTTTCCTACCTATCCTTCGAGAAAATTTTCCATTGAATGAAATTAAATGTTTTTTTGATTTAATTTCTTTGATCAAAATTATGTCGTGCAAATCTACGAAGCTTATTATGCTCTCTATATTGTGCAAAGATTTACTTTTGCTTATAACATTTAATGCCAAATTTAATTTCGCGTGTGATTTTATTCTGGAAAAAGGCATTAAGAGCTTTTAAGACCTTCGATCATCTTAATATTAATTTTTTCAATTAATTCTTTTTCAGTATCTTTCATTTTCAATACATTGGTCCAAAAATATCTAGCCTGGATTTTTCTATTGAGCTTCCACAAAATATCACCGTAATGGTCATTCACTATCGGATCATCCGGCATCAATTCTACGGCTCTTTTCAAAAATTTTTCAGCTCTTGGATAATCATCAGTTAAATAATAAGCCCAACCAATAGAGTCTATTATATATGGATCATCACTCTCAAGTTCGTAGGCTGTTTCAAGCATTTTAATCGCTTCATTAATTTTATAATCCCTCTCAAGCCATGAATAAGCAAGGTAATTTAGTATATAAGCATCGTCAGGTGTAATTTGAAGTGCATCAATTAAATCTTTATCGGCTTTTTCATAATTTTTAATTCGTTCATATGTACCTCCTCTTCGATAAAGAATATCTGACTTGATATCCGAATTATCATCCAAATTTTCAATAATTTTAGAGTAATAATTTATTGCTTCTTCGTAATTTTTTGCTTTTTTATAAAAATTAGCAACATCAAATAATATTTTTTCATTTGGATTTTCAATTTTATCAAAATTAAATTTGATAAAGTTAAGAGACTCTTGATTATTTCTCTGCGCTGAAATTATTTGCGCTTCTTTTTTTAATCTAAACCAATAATAAAAATCATCATCCTTTTTAAATTTTTTAAGAACCTTTTTTGCCTTTTCATAATCTTTATTAAAATAATGATTTTCCGCAACAAGTGATAAATTAAATACAAATCTTGGATTAAGAAAATTTGATAAATTTAAGTAAAAATTTGACATCTCGTAATTGTCTTGTGCAGAATACAGATTTGATATTAAAAACAAAAATTCAGCAATTAAATCATTATGATTTTTACATGAAAAGACCTCTTTAAATTTTTGCAAGTTTCCATTGTCAATCCAACTTTTACCTTGTGATAGTAGCAATGTTGAATTTAAAAATTCTATTTCATCAGTAATTACTTTTGCTTCGTTTATTTTACCATTTTCAACTAAGTAACTTATATAAAAATAAATATACCTAGTAAAATCCGACTCAGGATCATTTATCAATTTTGAGAAATATCTCCCTGTATTAGGATCATCCAAATAACACTTTTGAAATGTTTCTGAAATATAAGATAGTCTTCCAAAGTTTTTCTTATCGTCTAAAAATTTTTTTTCTTTAAAGAGATAAACATATTGTTTTAAGCTTTCTAAAATTGCTAAATTAAACCTGTCCTGTTCTGCAAAGTTATTTGCAATAGAAATATATTCATAGGCAATGTCTAACTCATTTTTTTTTAAACTATCAATTATTAATAATAAATAAGAGTCGAAAAAATCTATATTTTCATTCTCATAATTTTGTTTAATAATTTGTATCGCTTGCAATACTTTATTCTCCAATACTAATGAAGATACATACCTCTTTAAAAATGGATCATGAGCATTAATCAAAATTTTAGATGAATTGAAAAAATCTAAAGCTTCAGAATTTTTTTTATTACCAAAAGCAACTATACCTGAAAAATATTTTGATATATTTTTAGAATCAATTTTTTCAAAAGAATTACTTTTCGTAAACAAAGTGTTCTGATAAAATAATATTATAATAAGTATAAATTTTATATTTTTAAGGACCATTACTACATTGTATGATTAAAAAGACTTTAAATCAAAATGCTAAATATGCTCAAGAATTCATGAAAACAATTGAAACTGATTTTATTTTTAGCGATAAACCAATCAATAGATTTAAAGTCAATTTAGCTGAAAATAAAAACACCTTAATTAATAAAAATAAATTGCTGAATGATCTTAAAACAAAGATTAATTCAATTGAAAATTGTAATTTAAAAAATAATTCTAAGAATTTGGTCCTGGGCGAAGGTAACATTAATGCTGATGTGATGTTAATTGGAGAAACTCCAGGCGAAATAGAGGATGAAACAGGTTTATGCTTTCAAGGAGAAGTGGGCAATCTCTTAAACAAAATGTTACTAGCAATCAACATAAAAAGAGAAAATATTTACACTACCTACTCAATTAATTTCAGACCACCAGAAGACAGAAAACCCACCGGACAGGAGATAAAACGTTATGCAATATTTTTAAAAGAACACATTGCGATAATAGATCCAAAAATTTTAATTTTAATGGGCAGCACAGCGATGGAGGCAATTACAGGATTAAGCAAAATATCTCATGAAAGAGGTAAGTGGAAAGAAATAATTTTAAAGAACAAAACTATTCCTATCATGATTTCTTTCAGCCCCTCCTATCTAATTAGATTTCCAGAAAATAAAAAATTTTCATGGGAAGATCTAAAAAAAATTAAACAAAAAATTCAAGATTTAAATATTAGGATTTAATGAAAACTATTGCTGGTGTTGATGAAGTTGGCAGGGGTAGCTTAATTGGACCTGTTTATGCAGCAGCCGTAATATTGAACAAGACCATCAATAAGAAATTATTGAGAGATTCAAAAAGTTTGAGAAAAAATAAGCGAGAATTTTTAGCTAAATACATTAAGAAAAACTCTATTTGGGCTATAGGTAAAGCTTCTGTCTCAGAAATTGAAAAAATAAATATTCTTCATGCAAGCCTATTGGCTATGGAAAGAGCGATTAAAAAACTCAAAAAAAAACCAAAACTGATTTTAGTAGATGGAAATAAAACACCAAATTTAAAAAATTATAAACTTCAATCAGTCATTAAAGGTGATCAAAAAATACCATCAATTTCTGCAGCATCAATTATAGCAAAAGTTACACGTGATAAAATGATCTCTAGGTTAGGGAAGAAATTTAAAAATTATTACTGGAGTAAAAATTATGGATATGGAACTAAACAACATCTTAAAGCTATAAAAAAATTTGGGATTACTTCTCACCATAGAAGAACCTTTTCACCGATCAGTAAGTTAAAATAGGTTTCACGTAGAAACACCAGATGTAGTTGTTGTGAACCACTATCATACAAATGGAATCCAAATAATTCAATCCTAGGTTGACCCAAGAATCTTTTTGGAGTCTAATTTATTTTTACAAAATGAATTTAGACTTTAAAAATAAATTAATAAATGGAGATAGTTTAAGGGAACTAAAAAAAGTCCCTAGTGAGACTTTTGATTTAATTTTTGCTGACCCTCCTTACAACTTACAGTTAAGGAATGAGCTCATAAGACCCGATAGGTCTAAGGTAAATGCAGTCAATGATGAATGGGATCAATTTGAAAATTTTAAAAAGTATGATGAATTTACCTACTCGTGGTTAACAGAATGTAAAAGAATTTTGAAAAAAAATGGCGCTATTTGGGTGATCGGCAGTTACCATAACATTTTTAGAGTTGGCACCGCTATTCAAAATTTAGGTTTTTGGATTTTAAATGACGTCATCTGGAATAAAAAAAATCCTATGCCAAATTTCAGAGGGACACGTTTTACTAATGCGCATGAAACCTTGATTTGGGCATCAAAATCAGAAAAATCAAAATACACTTTTAATTATCAATCTTTGAAATGTTTAAATGATGATCTTCAAATGAGATCGAACTGGGAGTTGCCAATTTGTAATGGTTCTGAAAGACTTAAAAAGAACGGTAAAAAGGTGCATTCTACTCAAAAACCTGAAGCTCTACTTCACAGAATTTTATTAGCAACCTCAAACAAAAATGATTTAGTTTTAGATCCTTTTTTAGGATCAGGAACAACAGCAACAGTTGCAAAAAAATTGGGTAGAAATTATTACGGAATTGAAAAAGAAAAAAACTATTATAAGGCAGCTGAACAACGACTTAAAAATACAAAACCTATAGAAGATGATTATTTAGATACTTTGCAAAATGGTAGATCAAAGCCAAGAATACCTTTTGGGTCATTGGTTGAATTAGGAATAATTAAACCAGGCACTACTATTTTTGATAATAAAAAGAAAATCAGTGCAAAAATTATGGCCGATGGAAGTATAAAACACGCCAAAAAAGAGGGCTCAATTCACAAGGTAGCTGCATCAATATTAGGAGCAGAAAGTTGTAATGGCTGGACTTATTGGCATTATAATCTTAATGGGCAAATAGTGCCTATAGATAATTTAAGACAAAGATTAATTTCAAAAAATTAATTATTATAAATCTTACCTAAATAAGAATCTAAAAACTTTTTGTTTTTAATAAATTTTTTCAAAAAAATATTTCTAAAAAAAACAGCCACAGGATTAGACAAATGAAATGCGAATTGATTTAGTTTAGATCTTTTATTAACCATTTTAGTTTTATTAACTCTATTCTTAAAGAAATCCCCTTCTAAGTTATTTTGAATACTTTTAAATAATTCATAAGCACCCTCTATGGATTGAGATGCCCCTTGAGCAAATGAAGGTGGAAAAGCAAAAAAAGCATCACCTATAAAATTAATGTTATCACTATTTGTTTTAAAAAAGTCTTTACTAACAAATACTGGGAATATTTTTAATTCCTTAATTTTATCAAAAAATTCTTTATTTTCTTTTGGAACCTTTTCTAAAACTTTTCTAATGAAGGAATTTTCTTTGAATAAAGAATAATTTTTTTGTTGTTCTAAAGTAAGTTCATACTTCATAATTGCTATAAAATTTAAGTCTCCATTTTGATTTACTGGATAAATTACCTGATGAAAATCAGAGCCTAAAAATAATGAAATATTTTCACTATCGATTTCGGAAGAATTTGTTATCTTTCCTCTAATCGCTAGTGTGTTGTTGTATTTTGGTTGACTTTTATTGTTAGAAATCAAACTTCTACTTTTTGAAAAAACTCCATCTGAAATGATTAAATAATCACATTCGAAAATTTCATTGTTTTCAAAAGTAAGTTGAATTTTCTGATTTTCTTTATTTATACTCGAAACATTATGATTAAATTTAATTAAATTTTCTATATCCTTTTTCAAAAAATTTATTAAATCAGATCGTTTCAAAGTAGTGTACTGACAATTCTCTGAATTAAAATCAGAGATATTCAAATCACATATCTTTTTGAAGTTTTTAGATGAAAAAAAAATAATCTTTTTTGGATTAAACTTTCTTGCATTTTCAAATTTATTAAATTCAATTTCATTTAAGAGCTTCACACTATTGACGGATAATTGAATTCCATAACCTTCCTCAAGATTAATCGAATTACTTTTCTCATAAATTACGACTTGATAATCTGAGTTTTTCTTGAACAAATTAGCAATAAATAATCCTGAAATACCAGCTCCGATAATGGCTATTTTTTTCATAAGTTGCCCTCTAAATACTTAACAACTTTTTTTGTAAATGTTGGCAACATAGAATTACCAATTTTTTTTTGATCAACCCAACAAGGAGAGGATATTTCTCTAACATTTTTTGGATATTGAATTTTGATATTCATATTCATGTTGGACATTTTAAAATTTATAGTTTTATTAAATTTTTTGGGTTTAGATAATTCCTGCATAGGAAATATTCTTAAGTTTTTGAGAAATTTAAATTTTGTATTTTTAACCAAAAGATATTTTTTATCTTTTTTATAAACATTTAAAATAAAGTACTTATCTATATTTTTTTTACTATTCTTTACAATTTTGAAATCTTTTTTACGAAATGATTTACATTTTTTTGAAATTGGACATTTTAAACATTTGGGATTTGTAGGTTTACAAATCAAAGCCCCTAACTCCATTAAAGCCTGCGCATAATCGCTAGACCTTGAAGATGTTCCTAATATTGATTTTTTTTTGTGGAGATTTTCCTTGGTAATTTCTTTTTCTTTTTTAAGAAAAAGATATCTTTTTAAAACTCTCTCAACATTTCCATCTAGCGGTATAAAAGACTTATTAAATGCAATCGCCAAAATTGCACTTGCGGTATAATTTCCAATTCCTGGTAAAGAAATTAAATCATCAAAAGTATCTGGCAATTTTCCTTGAAAATTTTTTTTAACAATTTGAGCAGTTTTTCTTAAATTTTTTACTCTAGAATAATATCCAAGACCTTCCCAGAGTTTATATAGTTTTTTGTCACTAGTTTTGGCAAGTGAACTGAGATTTGGAATGTTTTTAATGAAGCGATTAAAATAAGGAATGACTGTTGCAACCTGAGTTTGTTGTAACATAAATTCACTTACTAATGTAAAATATTGCTTTTTAGTGGATGAAACATTTTTTCGCCATGGTAATGATCTTTTATTTAAATCGTACCAATTGAGAATTTTTTTTGTTACAAATTGATCTTTCATATGCAATATAAAAAATATATTAAGCAGAGAACTGGTAGCATTCAAGGATTAAGGTCTTTCAATGACACTTTGCCAAAAAATATTAAAAAGTTTATTAATAAAAGAGGTCATATTTATTCCGAAACCCTCAATAATTGGAAATTCATTGCTGGTGAAAAATTATTTAAGGTTTGTTATCCAAAATCTTTTAAGAATACTAACAAGTTCAGTGTAAGCACGCTCTTAATAATGGTGCAAAGAGGTCATGAAGTTGAGTTAGAATATTCGAAAAAAGAAATTATGGATAGAATGAATGCTTTTTTCAAAGATGAAGTTGTAAAACGAATTAAATTTACAAGTTTTAACGATGAAAATAAAATAGATAATCAGAAGATAATTCAGAATAAACCTGTGACAAACAATAAGTACAAAAATAAACTTAATGATGTTAAAAACGAAAAAATTAAAAATTCTTTAATTGAATTAACTAAAGTTTTTAGAGAAAAATGAATAAATTATTTCTATTTTTAATATTAATTTTTGGATTAACCACTAGTGCTAACGCAGAAATAAAGAGAATAGTTTCAGGAAATCAAAATGCAAAGATTACAATAATTGCCTACGAGTCTCTAACATGTAGTCATTGTGCAAATTTTCATAAAGATGTTTACCCCTCTCTTAAAAAAGATTTTATAGATACAGGACTAGTAAAAATAGAATTTCGACACTTTCCTTTAGATATTGCTGCTTTAAATGCTTCAAAAATTTCTCTGTGTAAACAAGATCAAAGCTTAGAAATTTTGGAAAAACTTTACTCTAATCAACAAGCTTGGATAAAAGGTAAGGGAATAGAAGAGGTAAATAATAATTTGAAAGAATTTCTAAAAAAAGCTGGGTTTGATATTGATTTTGAAAAATGTATTAGCAACAAAGAAATAGAGGACTATGTTTTAAATGATCGAATCGAGGGGACAAAAAATTTTAAAGTTAATTCTACTCCTACGATAATAATTAATAACGAAAAGTTCGAAAAATCTCTTAATTATAAAAATTTAAAAAAAACATTGGAAAAGCTGATATAAGTTAATCCATGGAGTTTAAAAAAATCCAACTCAATGGATTTAAGTCATTTGCAGATAAAACTAATTTCTTAATTGAAAATGGTTTAACAGGTATTGTTGGCCCAAATGGTTGCGGAAAATCAAATATAGTTGAATCTTTAAGATGGGTAATGGGTGAAACATCTGCAAAAAGCATGCGAGGATCAGGCATGGAAGATGTCATATTTTCAGGAACATCAAATAAACCCTCTAAAAATATTGCTGAAGTTTCAGTAACAGTTGCCAATGAAAATAATGAGGGTCCAGTGCAATTTAGAGAGTTAGATGAAATAAATGTTAGAAGAAAAATAGAAAAAGATAAAGGTTCGAAGTTTTATATCAATGATAAAGAAGTTAGAGCAAGGGATGCTCAAATGTTTTTCGCAGATTTATCAACTGGAGCTCACTCTCCATCAATGATTAGTCAGGGCAGAATTGGTGCCCTTGTTACTGCAAAACCTACTGATAGAAGAGCAATTTTAGAGGAAGCTGCAGGAATTTCTGGGTTACATGTTAGAAGACATGAAGCTGAACTAAGGTTGAGCGCTGCAGAAAATAATCTAAAGAGAGCTGATGAATTAAGAAGGCAACAGGAAAGGCAACTAGCAAATTTACAAAAACAGGCTGAAGAGGCGACAAAATACAAAAATATTTCTGATGAAATAAAAAAAATTGAAGCAGGACTATATTATCTTAAATTACTAGAGATCGATAAAGAAATTAAAATAGAAAATGAAATTAATACAGAAGCAGAAACTGAAGTCAGTGGTTTTAATAATAAAATTAACGAATTAGAGAAACTGATTAAAACTGAGGTTGATAAAATAACTCCTCTACGAGAAAAAAATATTGAAAATTTATCGAAGATACAAAGGCTAAACTTAGAACTAAAAAGTCTAGATGAGGAAAATAATAGAATTCAAGACGAGATAGAAAACGTAAAAAAATCTCTACAAACAATAGATGATGATATTAGTAGGGAAAGAGGGATAGTGATTGATGCAAACTCAAATGAAAAAAGACTGAAAGAAGAAAAAAATGAGCTTATTGAAATCGACTCAAAATATTATCAAACTGAGAAACAATCGAATGAAGATTTGGAAAATAGTAAGAATAAATTAAAATCAGAAATTGATAAAATTAAACAATTAATTAATTCACAAAAAAATGATGATGCAATTAAATCACTAGATGATTGCCAATTTGTCATCGAAGAATATGCAGATAGTTATAGTAAAAATCAAAATATCAAAAGAGAGTCTGTCAAAAGAAATGAGAGAATTGCAATAATTGATAAAGAGATAGAGAGCTGGAAAAATCTTTTATCTAATTCAGAAAAAATGGTAGCAGAATTAAGTGAAAGAAAAAATAAACTTAATGTGCAAAGAGATAAACTTGATAATCAACCAAAATTTCAGGCTGAAAAAAAAGGGCAAATTTCAGAAAATTTAAGAATTTCTGAAAATGAAAAAAATGAGAATGAGGAAATTATCAATACCACAGATGAAAAAATTGACACTCTTAGAAATCAACTAAACGAGATACAAGAACAATCTATTCAGATAAGAGAACGAAAAGCAAGTTCAGGAGCAACAATTGAAGGACTAAAAAAAAGAAAAAATGATTTAGTGGATAGAATTATTTCTGAGCTAAATCTTACAGAAGAAAACATTTTAGAAAATTCAAATTTATTTGGTGTCGAAGAACTGCCTGATGCTGTTAATCAAGAAGACTTATTAGATAAAAAAAAACAAGAGAGAGAAAAATTAGGCTCAGTTAACCTGAAGGCTGATGAAGAGACTGTAAAATATGAAACAGAAATTAAGAAAATGGAACAAGATAGAGCAGACTTAGTTACAGCAATTGTAAAACTCAAAGATAGTATTAATGAGTTAAATCAAAAAGGAAGGGAAAGACTAATTGAGGCCTTTGATAAGGTAAATAGAAAATTTAATGAGGTTTATACAAAATTATTTAATGGAGGAAATGCTAAGCTTGAATTGGTTGACTCTGATGACCCTTTAGAAGCTGGTTTGGAAATGTTAGTAAGTCCTCCTGGAAAAAGACTCCAATCAATAACTTTATTGTCAGGTGGTGAGCAGGCTTTGACTGCACTATCTTTGATTTTTGCAGTTTTTTTAACTAACCCCTCGCCTATATGTGTTTTGGACGAGGTTGATGCACCTTTAGATGATGCCAACGTAACAAGATTTTGTGGTTTACTTGAGGAACTAATAAAAATTACAAATACCAAATTCATCATAGTTACTCACCATGCTTTAACAATGTCAAAAATGAATAGACTTTATGGCGTCACCATGCCTGAAAAAGGAATAAGTCAGCTTGTGGCTGTTGATTTACAAAAAGCAGAAAGCATGGTTGCTTAAGCAATAAATAAAAATGTCTAAAGATCCATTCAAAACTCGCTTAGAGATTGCAAAGAAAAAGGTTTCAAAAAGAGATCTAGAAAATAAAAAAGATAATCAATCTCCAATTGGCACTGCTTTTAAGCTAAGTACTGAGCTAGTTTCAGCAGTCGCCGTAGGGACAATTATTGGGTTTCTTTTGGACAAGACCTTTGGTACTAAACCCTGGTTAATTTTAATATTTTTTTTTGTAGGGGTAGTTGCAGGGATTATTAATGTAATTAGATCCGCAAAAAAAATGCAAAAATAGATAAGGATTTATGGCAGCTAACCCAATGACACAATTCGAAGTTTATAGGATTGGTCCAGAAATAAAAGTAGGCGCTTTTGATATTTCTTTTACTAACGCTAGTTTATTCATGGTCATTAGTTCTCTTGCGATTTTAATAATATTCAACCTTGGCTCAAAGAAAAACTCAATACTTCCGAATAAGATCCAACTCTTAGCTGAATTAAGCTATTCATTTGTCTCAAAAATGATCAGCGATACTGCTGGTTCAAAAGCTAAACCATATTTTTCATTTATCTTTTCATTATTTATGTTTGTTTTGTTTTGTAACATGTTCGGCATGATACCTTACACTTTTACAGTGACTAGTCATATCATTGTGACTTTCATATTAGCAGCTTTTATTTTTATTGGAGTTACAGTTATTGGTTTTATAAAACATGGCTTTGGTTATTTAAAACTATTTGTTCCAAGTGGTGTTCCTATCGTACTTTTACCATTAATTGTGGTCATTGAAATTATTTCATATCTAAGTAGACCTATCAGCTTATCAGTAAGATTGTTTGCAAACATGATGGCTGGACACACTATGATGAAGGTTTTCGGGGGCTTTGTCGTAAGCCTCGGAATTGTTGGTGGATGGCTTCCACTGAGTTTTTCAGTTGCTTTAACTGGTTTGGAGATACTAGTTGCTTTTCTTCAAGCTTATGTTTTTGCAATTTTAACATGCATTTATTTAAATGATGCATTAAATTTACACCATTAACTTATAAGGAGGATATAATGGAATTAGAAGCAGCAAAAATGATTGGAGCAGGACTTGCAGCAATAGCTTTGGCTGGAGCTGGAGTAGGTATCGGAATAATTTTTGGAAATTATTTATCTGGTGCAATGAGAAATCCATCTGCAGCCCAAAAACAATTTCCTAATTTGCTTTTAGGATTTGCTCTTGCAGAAGCAACAGGATTATTTGGATTAGTTGTTGCATTGATTATTCTTTTCGCATTTTAATTAATGTTTAAAAAAATATTTTTATATTCATTAATTGCAAATTTCTTTTTTGCAAAAAAGATTTTTGCAGCGGAGAGTGGAGGAATGCCTCAATTAAATCCAGAGTTTTGGATTTCACAAATCTTCTGGCTCGTACTCACTTTTGGAGTGCTGTATATTGTTTTATCCAAACTTATACTACCCAAAATAAGTGCAAACTTAGAATTAAGAAAATCACAAATCCAAGAAAATATTGAGGCAGCTGAAAAACAAAGAGAAAGTAGTGAAGCTAAACTTAAAGAATTTGATGGGATTATTCTTAAAAGTAAAATTGAAGCAAAGAACATTTTTAAAGATGCTAGAGAAAAAGTAATCAAAAATATTAATTCTAAAAAAGAAACTTTAGATAAACAAATTGATGATGAAATTAAAAAAGCTGAAGTAGAAATTGATACCTTGAGACAAAGTGCTCCAGAAAAAATTAATAAAATTGCAGTTGTAACATCTACCGAAATTTTAAAAAAATTAATTGGAGCAGAAGTTAATAATAGCAGTATCTCTGCAATTGTTGATGATCTAGTAAAAAAAAATGGAGATAAATATTATGGTCATTGATTCAACTTTTTGGGTCGCAGTCTCTTTTGTAATATTTTTTGGGGGTCTGATATATTTAAAAGTACCTCAAAAAATTAATACTATTCTTAATAAATTAATCTCAGACATAAAAAATGAGATTAATGAAAGTGAGAAACTGAGAAGTGAAGCAAAGATATTATTAGATAATGCTCAGAAAAAATTAGACACAGCGCAATCTGAAAGTGAGGAAATACTTGATCAAGCAAAGAAAGATGCTGATAAATTAATCATTGAGCTTAATGACAAATTTCATAAATCTTCAGAAATTAAGAAAAATTTGGCTAAAAATAAAATTAATCAAATGAGAGAGGTAGCGATCAAAGAGATTAAGGATGCATCTGTTAAAATAGCTATAGACTCTGTAAAAAAAATAATAACAACCTCAGTTGATAAATCTAAACTTGATACGCTGTTTCAGAAAAATTTAGAAGAAACTAAAGAAGAGTTAAAAAAAATTAACTCATAATACTTTTTACAATTTATCCAAAAAAATATAAGTTATCATGATGAATTCTGTAGTTATAGGTTCTGGTTTTGGTGGTATAGCAGCTGCTCTTCGCCTTAAAGCTAAGGGTCACAATGTTACATTAATTGAAAAACACAAAGATCTAGGGGGTAGAGCAAGAGTTTTTAAAAAGAATGGGTTCATTTATGATGGTGGTCCAACAGTAATTACAGCTCCATACTTAATAAATGAATTATTTGAATTATTTCAAAAAAATCCAAATGATTATATTAAATTAACACCTCTTAAAGTTTGGTACCAATTTATTTTTGAGGATAAATCAAAGTTCAATTACTCTGGTGACGAAAATGAAATGAAAAGACAGATTGAGCTTATTAATATAGAGGATGCTCAAGGATATGAAAAACTTGTTAATTTCACCAAAAAAATTTTTGATAAAGGTTTTACAGAACTAGCTGATGTACCCTTTGACAAGCCTTCAGTGATGATGAAACAATTACCCGCATTACTCAAACTCAAAAGCTATAAGTCAGTATATTCACTAGTATCATCTTATATTAAAAATGAAAAATTAAGAAGAATGTTGAGCATGCATCCTCTTTTAGTTGGTGGAAATCCATTTACCACAACTTCGATATATGGATTGATTTTATACTTAGAAAAAAAATGGGGCATTCACTATTCTATGGGTGGAACAGGAAATATCATAAGTGGTTTTGAAAAATTAATGAATGAAGAAGGTATCGAGGTAATAAAAGGTTCTGAGGTAACTCAAATAATTTCAAACCAAAATGAGATTACAGGTGTTCAATTAGACAATTCAAAAAAAATAAGCGCTAACAAAGTTGTTTGTAACGCAGATCCACCGGGTGTTTATGAAAAAATGTTAAATGGCCAGAGTAATAATTCTTTTATGTTTAAGTGGAAAAAAAATAGAATGGAATATTCAATGGGTTTATTTGTTTATTATTTTGGAACCAAAAAAATCTACGAGAATGTTGAACATCACACCATTAAATTTGGCAATAAATATAAAGAGCACCTTGATGACATTTTTAATCATAAAAAATTAAATAATGATATTAGTTATTATCTACATAGACCCACTGCGACTGATAAATCCATGGCACCAGATGGACATGATTGTTTCTATGTTCTAGTTCCTGTTCCCAATAACCAGTCAAAAATTGATTGGTCGTTAGAGGGTGAAAAAATGAAAAATTTAGTAGTAGATAAAATGGAAAAAGACTTAATGCCAAACTTAAAAGAAAATATTGTTGAAGATTTTTTTTTGACACCTGACTATTTTGAAAAAGATCTCAATACAAAATATGGTTCTGGTTTTTCTATACAACCAAAATTCTCACAATCTGCTTACTTTAGATTTCATAATAAATCTGAAATTTATAACAATTTATATTTTGTTGGTGCGGGAACTCATCCTGGGGCAGGTGTACCTGGAGTACTTTCCTCAGCAAAGGTTTTAGATAAAATTTTATAATGTCCTCTAAAAATTACTTATCTATTTACGCAAAATCATTTAATTGGGCTGGTTTTTTTTTACCAAAAAAAACCTATAAAAATTGTTCTTATTTATACGATTTTTGTAGAGTTGTAGACAATATCGCAGATGACGAAGATGAAATAGAAATAAAAAAAATAAAATTTCAAAAATTTGTAAGTGATTTTAAACAAAAAAATTTTAAGAATCCTGTTATTCAAAATATGTGGAATATTATTAATGAATTCAATATCTCTCTAGAAATAATTTATGATTTATTTGACGGGATAGAGTCGGACATAAAACAAAATGTAAAAATAGATACTAGAAAAGATCTTTTAATCTATTGTTATAGAGTAGCTGGAACAGTCGGGCTGATGATGGCAAAAATTTTAAATGTGAGCAAAAAACAATCTCTTAAATCTGCAATCGATCTTGGTATAGCAATGCAACTCACCAATATATCCAGAGATGTTATTGAGGACTCAAAAAAAAATAGATCTTATATAAATGGAAATTTTGAGGAAATTAATTCAACTATTGAACTTGCAGATACATTTTATGAAAATTCATTTTATTCCATAAGAGAAATTCCACTAAGCTTTAGATTTAGTATCTTGGTTGCTAGACGAATATACAGAAAAATAGGATATAAAATTTTGAAAAAGAAAACCTTTGAAAATTATAGTAAATCTGGAAAAATTTACGTTTCAAGCTTTGAAAAAGTTCTAGAGACGATTTTATCAATTTATGATCTAATTATACTTTCTTTATTAAATAAAAATGATGACCAAATCGAGCATGATCATTTATTGATTAATAAAGAAATTAATCTTGATGAAAGAATTTGATTACATAATTATTGGGGGTGGTTGTGCTGGTTTATCTCTAGCTTATGAATTAGAAATCCATAATAAATTAGAAAATAAAACCTTGGCAATTATCGAACCTCGAGATGAATATAAAAGAGATAAGACCTGGTCTTTTTGGAGAGTATCTAAGCATAATTTTGATGATTGTGTCATAAAAGATTGGAAAAATTTTTCAGTTAATGCACCTAATAAAACGAATTTTCTTGAATGTGAAAATTATCCATATCAAAGCATCGATAGTGGTTTGTTTTATGATAAAATAAATAATTCACTAAAGAAAAATAAAAATATCTTTTTTTTAAAGGAACTGAAAGACATCAACATCAAAAATTCATTTATATTCAATAGTGTTCCTACTATCAAAAATGACTTTAGAAATTTATGGCAACACTTTTGTGGAGTTGAAATAGAGACAGAGAATAATTATTTCGATGAAAACATTTTTAATCTTATGGATTTTGATTGTGATCAAAGGGAAAGTGTCCATTTTTTTTACACACTTCCATTCTCAAAAAAAAAGGCATTGATTGAGAGTACTTGGCTTTCAAGAATGAACGATGACTCTCAAAAAGATTATGACCAACAAATTAAAGAATATATCGAAAAGAAATTAAATTTAAAAAATTATAAAATTACGTATAAAGAGATAGGTGCAATTCCACTTTTTTACCCATCATTTCAAAATGAAAAAAATAAAATTAATATTGGAACTGCTGGCGGTATGACAAGATTAAGCACAGGATATACCTTTTTGAATATACAAGAACATAGTAAATTTATAAGAAAAAATATTGAAAATATTCATAGTACTAAAAAATTTGAAATCGGTAAAAAGTATCAATTTTTGGATGAAATATTTTTACGTGTTCTTGAAAAACATCCAAAAAAAATGACGGAAATTTTTTTTAAAATGTTTCAAAGTTCACCTAAAACAATTATCAAATTTCTTTCCAATAAGAGTAATTTTCTTGAGGATTTGACTATAATTTTAAAAATGCCAAAATGGATTTTTATCAAAGCTTTATTTTATTAAACCTAAATGAATATGAATATAAAAAAAATAAATCTTAATCATTCTTTTATTTTTTTTTTATTCTGTAACATTTTTTCTTTAATACTATTTAAATTTAGTAACTTTATATTGTCCCCAATATTTTGCTTATTTTTAATTTTAATTATTGGTGTATCACATGGTTCTTTAGATCATGTCAAAGGTGGTAAGCTTCTAAAGATTTTTAAAATTCAAAATATAGCTCTATTCTATATTTCATATATCTTAATAGCTGTAATGATCGTTATACTTTGGGTATTAATACCATCTGTCTTGTTAATAATATTTCTACTGGTTGCCTCATATCATTTTGGCAAAGAGGATACACAATTTTTGCATAACTATAACTCACACTTTATGGGGATACTATATTTCCTAAAAGGATCACTTGTTATTTTGGCACCATTGTATTTTCATTTTGATGAAACTATAGCAATATTTAAATTGTTATTAATTGATAATGAAAATTTTTATTCAAGTTTAAGTTTTATTGAGAATAATAAATTAATAGATTTAGGGATAATCTTAAGTTCTATTTCGAGTATAATTTTGTTTATTAAAAAATTTAATTTAAAGAATTTTTCTATTTTTTTTGATTATTTTTCTATATTGATTTTAAATTACTATCTTTCTCCATTAGTAGCATTTACGGCTTATTTTTGCTTTTTACATTCTGTAAGACATAGCATCACATTAATTTACGAATTAGATAACAATAATATTAAAAATGGGTTATTGATTTTTATTAAAAAAGCTATGCCACTTACTATATTAACTGCTATTATTTGTTTAGTTGGTATTTATTTGCTCAATTTTAAATATGATTTTGATAACTCGATTATTAAAGTCATTTTTATAGGTTTGGCGTCTTTAACATTTCCACATATATTACTTGAGTATCTTTTAGATAAAAATGAAAAACAAAGAGCTTAAAATATTGTTATCTGCTCCACGAGGATTTTGTGCCGGTGTTGAACGAGCAATTGAAATTGTTGAAAAATCAATTCAAAAGTATGGTTCTCCAGTTTACGTTAGACATGAAATAGTACACAATAAATTTGTTGTTGATGACCTAAGGAATAAAGGTGCAATATTTGTGGAAGAGCTTGAAGAAATTGAAGATAAAACAAGACCAGTTATTTTTTCTGCACACGGTGTTCCAAAAAAAATTCCACAAGATGCAAAAAACTATAATATGACTTATGTTGATGCAACATGTCCCTTGGTTTCTAAAGTTCATAGAGAGGCTGAAAATCTTCATAAGTCTGGATACCATTTAATTTTAATAGGGCATGAAAATCATCCAGAAGTAATTGGAACAATGGGACAACTGCCTGAAGGATCAATAGACCTTATCCAAAATGAGGATGAAGCCAATAATTATGATCCAAAAAATTTTGAAAAGATTGCCTATGTTACTCAAACAACCCTATCGGTGGATGATACAAAAGAAATAATATCAATACTTAAAGAAAAATTTTCAAATATTAGAGAGCCTGCAAAAGAGGATATTTGTTACGCAACAACTAATAGACAAATGGCTGTTAAAAACATTGCAAAAAAGTGTGATCTGTTTTTTGTTATTGGCAGTCGAAATTCATCTAACTCAGTAAGACTTGTAGAGGTTGCTAAAAAGTCGGGGTGTGAAAACTCAATACTGATCCACTCACAAAGTGAAATTCCATTCAACTTAATTGAAAATTCAAATATAATCGGAATTTCATCTGGTGCGTCTGCCCCTGAAATACTTGTCGACAATTTCATTAAAGAATTGAAAAATAAATTTACAGTCACTATAGAAGAAGTGGAAATTATAAAAGAAAACGTTGTTTTTCGTGTTCCAAAAAAATTAAATTAAATGGCTGTTTACACCAAGATAAATAAGAAAGATATTTGGTATATTAATAAAAAATTTGAAAATCAAAAATTTTTAAGTTTTAAAGGTATCAAACAAGGTATTGAAAATACTAATTATTTATTAAAATCGAAAAACAATAAATTTATCTTAACTATATTCGAAAAAAGAGTTCAAAAAAAAGAAATACCTTTTTTTATGAAATTAATGGATCAACTAAATGATCTAAAGATAAGATGTCCAAAACCGTTGAAAAATCGTGATGGAAAATATTTATTTAAAATCAAGAATAAGGTTGCTTGTGTTGTTTCATTTCTTGATGGAAAAGATAAAAAAAATCTTAGTTTGAAAAATTGCTATGATATTGGAAAAACTATAGCTCAAATGCACTCTTCCTCGAAAAAAATAAAATTGTTTAGAAAAAACTCAATGAATATTAAGAATTTAAGTCCATTATTAAAAAGTATTAAATTTAAATCAAAAAAATTCATTAATTTAGAAAAATTTCTCAAGAGTAATTTTAAAGAAATTAAAAATAAATGGCCAAAAAAATTGCCTAATGGAATAATACATGGTGATCTTTTTATCGATAATATATTTTTTAAAAAAAATAAGATCTCTGGAATTATTGATTTTTATTTTGCCGCAAATGATTATTTTATGTATGAAATAGCGATATGTATCAACGCTCTTTGTTTTGATAAGAAAAAATCACAATTTAAATTAAATAAGAAAAAGGTTAAAAATTTAATTAGGGGATATGAGGGTATTAAAAAGATCTCTGGAATTGAGAAAAAATCATTGAATATTTTATGCCGAGCGGCTGCAATGAGATATTTTCTGACAAGGCTTTACGACTACACAAATACTCCAAAAACCGCTTTGATAAAAATTAAGGATCCAAGAGAATATTATCAAAAACTGATAATTCACAATAATTTAAAAAGCTACAAGGATTATTTAATTTAATGATTAAAATTTATACCGATGGTTCATGTCTTGGTAATCCAGGCAATGGTGGTTGGGCCGCAATAATATTAAATGATGGGGAAAAAACTGAACTCAAAGGAAGTAAAAAAGATACGACAAATAATCAGATGGAATTATTAGCACCTATAGAGGCGCTTAAAAAAATTCCAAAAGGAAGCAAAGTTCAAATTTTTACTGACTCTAAATATGTAAAGTCCGGAATAACAGAGTGGATACACAATTGGAAAAAAAATGGATGGAAAACTGCAAACAAAAAAGAAGTAAGTAATAAAGCACTTTGGACAGAATTAGATCTATTAAATAATGAGTTCGAAATAAGTTGGAACTGGGTAAAAGCCCATTCAACGGATGAATTAAATAATGAAGTAGATTTACTTGCTAGAGATGCTGCTAACTTGTAGTTAGGGCACCTGGCAACAGAACTGCCCTACCTAGATTAAATTATTTAATAAGTTTTCTGCTGAAGTTAAACCACATTCTTTAGTTTCTTTTTCAACATGAATATTAACAATTGTGAAATTTTCAATCACCATTAAATAACGATTTGATCTAATTCCCATTCCTTTAGCGTTACGATCAACTTCAGCACCGATTGCTTTCGTAAATAATAAATATGGGTCAGATAACATTTTAATTTTATCTCCAGTATTATTAATCTCACCCCAGCCATTCATTACATAAGGATCATTTACTGATAAACAAAATATATTTTCTATTCCTTTTGCTTTGATTTTATCTGCATTTGCTACAAAACCTGGTAAGTGAAGTTTGGAGCAAGTTGATGTAAATGCCCCAGGTAAACCAAACAAAACAACTTTACCATCACCAATAGTCTCCCTTAATTTACTTTTTTGAGGCTCTCCATCAACAAGTTGAAAAATCTCTGTATCTGGAAGTTGATCTTTTATTTTAATTTTCATATCGAATTCATTACATATTTTTTAACTTTTTCAATATCATTTGAGAGAAGTTCAAATTTTTCTTTTCTGTCATTAACGTATTTAAGACTATCTGGTAAATTTTCAGCTTTTGAAATTGCATCTTCTATTGCCTTTGGAAATTTACATGGGTGTGCAGTTGATAATACAACACAATTTTTTTCCAATCCTAATTTTCTCACCGCACCAATGCCTACCGCAGTATGCGGATCCACTACCATCTGATGTTCATCATTGATCGTTTTTATCATTGCAATAGTTTCGTTTTCATTAAGCATTTCAGATATAAAATTCTTTTTGATTTTGTCTAAGTCGTTTTTATCAATTTTATAAGTATTATTTTTTATTTCACCCATTACATCTTTTGTAACTTCTGAGTTACAATCTTTGACGTCATATAAAAGCCTTTCAAAATTACTTGCTATTTGTATATCCATACTTGGAGTATTTGTTTCCTCTACTTTCTTTTGACTATAATCACCACCAGATATAGCTCTGTGCAGTATGTCATTTTTATTTGTAGCTACGATTAGTTTATCAATAGGAAGACCAAGTTTTTTGGCTAAATAGCCAGCGTAAATATCACCAAAGTTTCCTGTTGGAACAGAAAAAGATAGTGGTTGGCCGTTTCCAATTTTAAAGTAAGCGTAAAAATAATACACCGATTGAGCAACTATTCTTGCCCAATTAATTGAATTTACACCCGACATATTAATTGCTTTAGAAAATTTTTCGTCATTAAACATTGCTTTTACTAAATTTTGGCAATCGTCAAAATTACCCTCCACCGCAATATTAAATACATTACTCTCTTCATGTATTGTCATTAGTCTTCTTTGCACTGGTGAAATTTTATTATTGGGATGTAAGACAAAAACATTTAAATTATTTTTTCCCTTTAAAGCGTCTATGGCGGCAGCACCCGTATCACCTGAAGTTGCAACAATTATATTAATTTTTTTTTGATCACGGCCTAAATGATATTGATAAAAATTACCTATTAGTTGCATTGCAATATCTTTAAATGCAAGTGTAGGTCCATGAAATAATTCTAATACTTTTAAATCTCCTAGATCTGATATTTTAACAACATCGTCGGATCTGAAATTTGCATATGATTTTGAAATCAAAGAGATTAGATCATCTTTGGACATGAAATCTCCTATAAATGGATAAATTATTTCAGCAGCTAAATCATTGTAACTCAGGTTTTTTAAATTATCTAATTCCTCTTCTTTAAATGGTTTAATTGACTTAGGAACAAATAGCCCCCCATCATCTGCCAAACCTTTGAGGAAAACATCTTTAAAAGTAAAATTTTTCTGATTATTTCTTGTACTAATATAATTCATTTAATAATTCTTTTTTCTAAAATATAGATATAGCAAAAGAATTGAAATCGCTAATGAAAACCATGTCATTGCATATTTTTTATGATTGTTAGAAATATTAGCAGTAATTTTTTTTGGTCTAGGAAACTGATAATTTCCATCCAAATATATTATGTACTTAGAAAATTCTTTACCAGTAAATTTTGAGATATCTTCTCTATTCAAACTAAACCAGTAATTTTCTTTTATATCATTATCTGGTTTAAATATATTTTTTCTTCCCTGTGTTTTAAGAGTTCCTTCTATATTGTTTTGATCCAATATATTTATCTCTGGTGTATCTTTTTTTTCAAATGGTATCCATCCTCTATTGAGTAAATAGTTTTCACCATCTATTAGAATTGGATTTAAAACTTCAAACCCAGGTGTTCCGGAGTCATTTAAATTATATAAGTAAATTTGTTTCTCAAAATCAACGCGACCTGATGTTTTGATTTTGAGAAAATTTTGTTGATTAGATTGTGAAAGTTGAACTGGAGGATTATTCAATGAATTTTCAATTTCCAGGATAAGATTATTCTTCCAATTTAAACGAATTACTTGCCAAGTACCTAAAGCAATAAAAACAAAGATAAAAAATATGATAAAAACTGAAAATAAAAACTTATGTCTCAAGGTTCAAATTAGCTTCCCCAAATATAGATCGCAGCAAATAAGAATAGCCAAACTACGTCAACAAAGTGCCAGTACCAGGCTGCTGCCTCAAAACCAAAGTGATGATCTTTGTTGAAATGACCTAACTTTCCTCTCCACAAACATACAGCTAAGAAAATTGTTCCTACGATCACATGAAAACCATGAAATCCTGTTGCCATGTAAAATACTGAACCATATATGTGATCTGAAAATGCAAATGTTGCATGATGATATTCATAAGCTTGTAAAGCAGTAAAACAAACTCCTAATATAACTGTTAAAACTAATCCTTGAATAAATCCTTTTCTATCATCTTCTAAGAGAGCATGATGAGACCAAGTCACTGTTGTTCCAGACAACAAAAGAACTAATGTATTTATTAATGGTATATCCCAAGGATCAAAAGTTTCTATATCTTTTGGTGGCCATACATTTCCAACAAAGTCATTTGGGAAAAGACTCACATCAAAGTAAGCCCAAAACCAAGCAACAAAAAACATTACCTCAGAGGCAATAAACAAAGTCATGCCGTATCGATGATGTATCTGAACCACAGGTGTATGATGTCCTTGATGCTCAGCTTCAATAACTACATCTCTAAACCACATGTATGCTCCATAAATTAATAAAGCAAATCCAAGGTACATTCCCCATGAAACCTCATAATGCATGTAGTAAACAGCGCCAACAGCTAAAACTAAACATGAGAATGAAACATAGATAGGCCAAGGACTTGGGTCTACTAAATGGTAATCGTGTTTTTTTTCAGCTGACATTTTTTTGGATTATGATTGTTTATAGTAATCTGTCGAGAAAAAAGTATACGACATAGTTACATCCTGTAAATTTTTTACCGTTGCATCATTGACCATTTCTGGGTCTAAATAAAAAGTCATCACATAGGTAGCAGTTTCACCAGCTTTTAATTCCTGTTTTTCAAAGCAAAAACAACCAAGTTTACTATAATATTTTCCAAAGCTTGAGGGTGAAACGTTAAAACTTGCTACACCTGCAGTTGGTTCATTGCTATTATTGGTTACTTCAAACTCAATTTTGTTTACTTGACCCACTTTAACATCCATCACATTCGATTTTGCTTTAAAATCCCATGGTAAATTATTAACATTGGTATCAAATCTTACACTAACTACTTTATCTAAAACAATTTTCGGCGCTTTGTCTGCTACTTGAGTAGTTCCTCCAAAACCAGTAACTCTACAAAAAATTTCATAAAGAGGTACTGATGCATATGATAAACCTAACATCAAAACAAAAATCCCAGCTAGAACTAATGGTGTTAATTTCTTTTTTTCTATCATATCGACCTATCAAATACCCCTGTGTTGTATAAAGTAAAAAAGAAAAGAAAAATCATAAATGCAATAATAGCCAATGCCGTAATAATATTTTTTCTTTTTGTTTTTTTATCTGGTGTAATCATATTATTTTATCAATCAAAAACAGAACAAAAACCAAGAATAAATACAATATTGAATATCCAAAGATAGCTTTTGCTTTCTTAGAGTTAAATCTATTTTTTTTATAATCCAACAATTCATAACATAAAAAATTGTAATAAAAAGTTAATAGCAGTGATGGTATTAAAAATGTTAAACCAACAAAGTTAATTAAATATGGAAAAATAATTACTGGTATCATCAATAAAGAATAAATGAATATATTGATTTTGGTACTTTCTATTCCATTGGTTAGTGGCAACATTGGAATTTTGGCTTTCTTGTAATCATCGGACTTGTATAAACTAAGTGCCCAAAAATGAGAGGGTGTCCAAAAAAATATAATCAAGAAAAATGTTAATGGTTCAAGTGATATAGAGCCTGTAGCAATAGTCCATCCTATAACCGGTGGAAAAGCACCAGCTGCCCCACCAATAACTATATTTTGTGGAGTTCTTCTTTTTAACCAAATTGTATAAATAAATACATAAAACAATATTGTTAATAATAATATTGCTGCAGAAACTCTGTTTGTAAAATAATCTAAAGCTACAACTGAAACTATTGATAATGTAACACCAAATATCAAAGCTTGATTTCTATTGACTTTCCCTGTTGGGATTGGTCTTAAACAGGTTCTAGTCATTAAAGCATCGAGATCGGACTCATACCACATATTTAAAGCACCAGCTGCCCCAGCACCTAATGAAACGAGAAGAATTCCAATAATTGCATCTTTAGTTGAAACAATAGTAGGTGCTGTTAATAAACCTACGGCACAGGTAAAAATTACCAATGACATAACTCTTGGCTTCATCAATTTAAATAATTCTGAAAGATTAAATAAATCTTCTTGGCTTAAACTTCTTTTTTTTAGCCTTGAATTATCCATCGATTCTTAATGCTCTTATTTTATTAGCCGTGCGATTTTTGTGTACCCTGACCATCTTCAAATTTTGGCAATTCCTCAAAAGTATGGAAATTTGGTGGAGATGGCACAGTCCACTCTAACGTTGTTGCTCCCTCACCCCATGGATTTTGTGCGGCTGCTTTCTTTTTTGCAAATGCATAAATCAAATTCATAAAAAATACAGCTAGTCCAGCTACAGCCACGTAAGACCCTATTGAAGATATATAATTCCATCCGGCAAATGCGTCAGGATAATCAGCATATCTTCTCGGCATCCCTGCTAATCCTAAAAAGTGTTGAGGGAAGAAAATCAAGTTAACTCCAATAAATGTTAACCAGAAATGTAATTGACCCATCCACTCAGAATATTCATAACCACTCATTTTTGAGAACCAATAATAAAAGCCTGCAAAAATTGCAAAAACAGCTCCTAGAGAAAGTACATAGTGAAAATGAGCAACTACGTAATAAGTGTCATGCATTGCAGTATCAACACCTGCATTAGCTAAAACAACTCCAGTTACTCCACCGACCGTGAACATAAAAATAAATCCTAATGCCCATACCATTGGTGTTTTAAAAGATATTGAACCACCCCACATTGTTGCGATCCATGAGAAAATTTTTATTCCTGTTGGAACAGCAATAATCATTGTTGCAGCTAAAAAATATGCTTTTGTATCTGTGCTTAATCCAACTGTGTACATATGGTGCGCCCATACAACAAATCCGACAATTCCAATTGCTACCATTGCATAAGCCATTCCAAGATATCCAAAAACAGGTTTTCTAGAAAATGTAGAAACAATATGACTAATCATTCCAAATCCTGGAAGGATCAAAATATATACCTCTGGATGACCAAAAAACCAAAATAAATGTTGGAATAAAACTGGATCACCCCCTGTCTGGGCTTCAAAGAAGGCGGTACCGAAATTTCTATCTGTTAATAACATTGTTATTGCTCCAGCTAATACTGGTAAAGATAATAATAATAAAAATGCAGTTACTAATATAGACCACGCAAACAAAGGCATTTTATGTAATGTCATACCTGGTGTTCTCATATTTAGGATAGTAGTAATAAAATTAACTGCTCCTAAAATTGATGAGGCACCCGCTAAGTGCAAACTTAAAATAGCTAAATCCATCGCTGGTCCAGGTTGTCCAGCTTTTGAAGACAACGGAGGATAAATCGTCCATCCACCCCCTACACCAGTTTGTCCTGGAGGGCCATCTGCAAAAATTGATAAGATTAATAGAGTTAAAGAAACAGGTAACAACCAAAAAGAAATATTGTTCATTCTTGGAAATGCCATGTCAGGAGCTCCAATCATAATTGGCACAAACCAATTACCAAAGCCGCCAATCATTGCTGGCATTACCATGAAAAAAATCATTATTAAACCATGTCCAGTAACCAACACATTATATAAGTGATAATTACCACCTAAAATGCCATCCCCAGGATGCATTAGTTCCATTCTCATTAAAACTGAAAAAGCAGTACCTATTACTCCTGCAACAATTGCAAAAATTAAATACATTGTCCCAATATCTTTATGGTTAGTAGAATATGCCCAACGTTTCCAACCAGTTGGAGTATGATGATCGTGTGATGCTGTTTGTGTATACATAATTTATTTACTCGCTAATTTAAATTTTTCATTTTCTATCTCCTCTTTTGCAAATTTCGCGCGTGCCTCAGATAACCATTCTTGATATTCATCTTCGCTAACCACTTTAACTGCAATCGGCATAAAAGCATGTTTTATACCACAAAGTTCTGAACATTGACCATAATAAGTTCCAACTTTTTCAGCCTTAAACCACGTTTCATTAATTCTTCCAGGCACCGCATCCCTTTTTACCCCAAAAGAAGGTAGAGCCCATGCATGTAAAACATCATTTGCTGTTATTAAAACTTTAACTACTTTGCCAACTGGAACAACAACTTCATTATCAACAGCTAACAATCTCGGTTGATTTGCTTTTAAATCTTTTTCCTCAATCATGTATGAGTCAAATTCCAAATTTTCGTCTGGATATTCATAACCCCAATACCATTGATAGCCTATCGCTTTAATTGTTAGATCTGCTTTTGGAATTGTATCTTGCTTATATAAAATCTTAAATGATGGAACCGCCATAACAATTAAAATTAAGCAAGGAATTAATGTCCATAAAACTTCAACAGTTACATTGTGTGTTCTCTTTGAAGGATTAGGATTTGCCGAAGCTCTAAATCTTACACAAGCATAAAGCATTAAAAATAAAACAAATACACTTATCGCTATTATAATCGGTAATAATAAATTATCGTGAAAGGCTACAATGTCTCTCATCGATTCTGATGCCGCTTTTTGGAAACCTAATTGCCAATCAACAGGTTGGTTTGCAAAAGCATTTTGAGAGATAAAAATACTTGAAAATATAAATAAAATTTTTTTCATTTTTACTAGCTATATAAAGCCCTTTTGTAAAAATTACACTTTAGTTTTCGCGACAATTTATCAATTAATCACATAATTTATGATCGAAATCGCAGATATCACCGCGGTTTCTGATCTTAAAATATTATCATTAATTTTTAGTGCCTGTACTCCTTTAAAAGTGAGAATCTCCTGCCTTTCGTGTTCTGAAAAATCTCCCTCAGGGCCTATAATGATGCAAATTGGTTTATTTGAAAACTTTGTTTTTTCAATTTTTTTATTATTAGAATTTAAATCAGTAAAAATTAAGTTTATTGAATTTGAGTTTAAAAATTTTTTTAAATTTTGAGCTTTCTCAATTTCAGGCACATTTAGTCGATTAGATTGTTCACTTGCTTCAATAACTATTTTTTTTAAACGCTCATTATTAATTTTTCTCACAACTGTTCTGTCAAAAATAATTGGTAAGAATTTAGTTACTCCTAGTTCAGTTGCTTTTTGAATCATAAAATTTTGATAGTTTGATTTAATCGGTGAGAATGCTAGCCACAATTCTTTTGAACTTTCTTTTTTTCTTAATAGTTTAATTGTTTTAAATTCAACATTGCCTTTTGATATTCTTAAAATTTTTGCTTCCCATTCTCCATTTTGATTGAATATTGAAAAAACTTCACTTTCTTTAATTCGCATAACTTTAGTCAAATAATGTGATTGGGACTTATCTAATATATCGGTCATATCTGTAGATAATGTTTTCGAGAAAAATAATCTAATATTGCTCATTTGTGTTAAGTTAGTTTATGGAAAATGTTAAAGCAATAATTTTTGATGCTTACGGAACGTTGTTCGATGTCAATTCAGCTGCAGAAAAATGTAAAGATAAAATTGGAGATAAATGGGAGAGATTTGCAAATTTTTGGAGGACTACTCAATTAGAATATACTTGGCTTAGAAGTTTGATGGATAGACACAAAGATTTTTGGCAAGTTACAGAAGATAGTCTAGATAAATCAATGAAAGTTTTTGATATTGATCCTTCAATGAGAAATGAACTATTAAATTTATATAAAGTGCTATCACCTTTTGAAGAGGTTCCCGAAACTTTGAAAACTCTAAAAGAAAAAAAATTTAAATTAGCTATTTTATCAAATGGTACTCCATCACTATTAGATGAATTAGTTAAAAGTAATCATTTGGACAATTTATTTGATGATATATTTTCTATAGAACAAGTTGGCACATATAAACCAAGTTCTAGAGTTTATGATATGCCTATAAAAAAATATAATATAAATAAAAGTGAAGTTGCATTTTTAAGTGCCAATACTTGGGATGTTTCAGGTGGTGGAAATTATGGGTACCAATCTATTTGGGTAAATAGAAATAATAACATTTTTGATAACTTAGATTTTAAACCAAAATATCAAATTACAGATCTTAACAAACTAATTCAATTAGTTTAATATTTTAAAAATAAAGACCAAAGGTGACAAAATATTTTTTTTTGTGCTTGCAAAGAATGTTACAATCCGCCATTGTATTTACTAAGATTAATTTAACATGATTAAAGTACTAGATTTATTTGGAAGAGTTTTAATATCTGCATTATTTTTTTTAAATGGAATTTTTAAAATAAATAATTATGAGGGAACTATAGGTTGGATGGAAAGTTTTGGTTTGCCCGGTATATTGATTATACCTGCAATTGCTCTTGAAATAATTGGACCCATTCTTATTGTAATTGGCTATCAAACCAGAATTGCTGCAGCAGCTTTAAGCTTATTTTGTTTTGCAACAGCTATTATTTTTCACAATGATTTTGCTGACCAGGTACAGCTAACCGCTTTTCTTAAAAACATTGCTTTGGCTGGTGGTTTTTTATTCTTGGTAGTAAATGGTGCTAAAGGTTTTTGTTTAGATAAAAAGTGATCTTGAAATTAATAATTAATTCGTTAATTAAAGCAGATGAAAAATATTGAAGTAAAACAAATCATTGATCCAATCCCAGCTTCAGACGGAGCTGGAGTAAAATTAAAAAGAAGTATTGGAGTTGAACCTAATTACTTTGATCCTTTTTTGATGTTAGATGAGTTCGGCTCTGAAAATAGTGATGATTATGTAGCTGGTTTCCCTCCACATCCTCACCGAGGAATTGAAACAGTAACTTACATGCTTGCTGGTGATTTTGAACATAAAGATAGCACAGGCGGTGAAGGTAAAATGACTGCTGGTGATGTCCAATGGATGAAAACTGGAAGTGGTATTATCCACTCAGAGATGCCTGCAATGAAAGAAGGGAAACTTCATGGGTTTCAGCTATGGATCAACATGCCAGCAAAATTAAAAATGAGCAAACCTGAGTATATTTATATTGATGCAGATAAAATGAGTGTACATGAAGATAATGATAAAAAAGTAAAAGTTATAGCTGGTAAGTTTGAAAAGGCAGAAGGTCCAGTCAAAGGTCACAATGTTGAGCCAGTTTATTTTGATGTCGAACTAAATAAAGATAAGAATTTTAATTATCTTATCCCATCTACACACAATAGTTTTATTTATTTAATAGATGGCGAAATAAAGATTGGTCAGCAAAAACATGCAAATGTTAAAGATAGTACCTTAATATTACTTACAAGAGGTGAAAATTTGAAATTGAAAGCTTTGTCAAAGGCTAAATTTTTAGTTATTTCTGGAAAACCAATAAATGAAGAAATTGCAAGAGGTGGTCCGTTTGTAATGAACACTAAAGCAGAGATATTGCAGGCCGTTCAAGATTATCATAACGGCACATTTGTAAAATAAAAAATGAAATCAATACAAATAGAGAAATTTGGTGGGCCAGAGGTTTTGGTTATTAAGGATATAGACATAGGAAAACCAGGTCCGAAAGAAGTCTTAATAAAAAATAAATCAATAGGTCTTAATTTTATAGATGTTTATCACAGAACAGGTCTCTACCCTATTCCATTACCCAGCGGTATAGGTCTTGAAGCGAGTGGCATTATTGAAGAAATAGGATCTGAAGTAAAATTATTTAAAGTTGGTGATAGAGTTACTCATGCATCAATGCCAATTGGAGCATATTCAGAAAAACAAATTATGCCTGAAGAAAAATTAATTTCTGTTCCAGATGGTATTTCTGATGAGGTGGCATCTTGTATAACTCTAAAGGGTATCACTGCAGAATATCTATTACATAGAGCTTATCCATTAAAAAAAGGTGACAAAGTGCTTTATCATGCTGCAGCTGGAGCTCTTGGCCAAATCTTATGTCCTTGGGCTAATTCTCTAGGTGCAGAAGTAATTGGAACAGTTGGTTCAAAAGCTAAAGAGGAAATTGCCAAAAAAAATGGTTGTCATCATGTAATTAATTATTCTGAAAAAAATTTCTCAGAAGAAGTTGAAAAAATTGTTGGCAAAAATGGTATTGATGTTGTTTATGATGGTGTCGGGATAAAAACATTTAAAGGTTCAATTGAAACATTAAAAGTTAGAGGAATGATGGTAGCATTTGGTAATGCATCTGGTTACGTTGATACTATTGATGTAAAAAAAGATATTAATGCTAAAGGGTTATTTTTTACTCGACCATCCATTGCACATTATACAATCAAAAGAGAAGAGTTAGTTGAGTCAGCAAAAAAAGTTTTTGATGCCATTTTGGCTAATAAGTTTAAAGTAGAAATTTCAAAAAAATATTCTTTGAAAGATGCTACTCAAGCTCACAAGGATTTAGAGGCTAGATTGTTAACCGGTCCAGCGGTAATTATTCCTTAAATTGAATATCCATATCGGACAGGTGAAGTCGAAGCGCTTTAGTTGAGATCTGAATTTCAATAATAAAAAATATGATTGAAATCATCATTGACAAACAACACGAACCAAAAATTATTCTCGCAATAAAAAGTTCTTGTAAATAAAGACCAAAAACAGTGAGCATATTGAACAAAAATCCAAAAGCAGCAAATAAAATACTTAATTTCAAAACACCAATTCTTTTTTCTAAATTTATCAATTGGTCTTTCCATTCAGGTGGGGTGTGTTTTTCAAATACATACTCATCATGTATTTTTCTTATTAAAGAACTCAAAGTATGAAATCTATTAGAATACACTCCCATTATCAGTGGGATTGCGGGAAACATTAACGCAGTAACTGTGTAATCTATATTCATACGAATCAATTTGATTATCAATCTTGCCTTTGTTATTTACAAGTAAAATTTTATGAACCAATTAAACTTATTTATAGAACTTACTAGGCTTAAAAAACCTATCGGTTACATGTTATTGTTTTGGCCTTGTATATGGGGTTTAACACTAGTTTATGATTTCTCACAAAATAAAAATATTTATTTTTTCTACTTAATTTTATTTTTTCTCGGTGCAGTATTAATGAGATCTGCAGGGTGTGTTGTTAATGATGTATTGGATAGAAAATTTGATAAACTAGTTGTAAGGACGAAAAACAGGCCCATTGCTTCAGGAAAAATTTCCGTAAAATTAAGTTTATTTTATGCAGCTATACTATGCTTATTAGCATTTATTGTTTTGATTAACTTTAACCTTTTTACAATCCTATTGGCATTAGCCTCAATGCCATTAGCTTTTACATATCCGTTAATGAAAAGGTATACTTATTGGCCACAACTATTTTTAGGAGTAACATTTAACTATGGCTTAGTGCTAGCCTGGACATCAATTTCAGGAAGTTTAAATCTTGTACCATTAATATTTTATTTAGGAGCCATATTTTGGACACTAGGATACGACACAATTTATGGGTACCAAGATATAAAAGATGATGAAATAATAGGACTAAAATCAACGTCAATTAAATTTAAAGGAACTGCAAAAATATTTTTAATTATATGTTACTCTATTTTAATATTTTCTCTAATAGCTGGAGGTTACCTAATGGATTTTAGTTTGTATTATTTTTTATTTTTACTAATTCCATTTACACAATTGTTTTTATATCAAATAAAGACTTTTGATATAAATACTCCAAGTAAATGTTTAAAAGTTTTTAAAAGTAACAATTTTTTTGGTCTTTTAGTTTTGATAAATATTTTGATAGGAAAAATCTCATAATGGGAAAATCAGCAACATTAAAAAGACTCTTTAATGAGTATACAAAAAAATATATTAAAAAAATTGCGATAGCAGTATTTTTTTCTCTTCTAGTTGCTGCAAGTACTTCATCAATTGCTTGGCTACTAGATCCAGCAATTGATAAAATTTTTATACAGAAAGATCAATCATTACTAATAATTATACCATTCTTAATAATCATTGCTTTTACAACTAAGGGAGTTTCTCTTTATTTGGCAAAAGTAATAATGATCAATGTTGGTGAAGACATAAAAAAGAAACTTCAATTTGATATGTTGAATACGCTAATAAGTGCTGACACCCAATCTATAGATGAAAAGCATACAGGAAAATTTATTTCAAATCTTACTTATGATGTAATGCATATTACAAATCTTCTCAGTCATGGTATCTTGAATCTTTTTAAAGATAGTTTAACACTCATAGGACTACTTACGGTAATGTTTTTACAAAATTGGAAACTTTCATTAATTGCAATTATTTTAATTCCAATAGCAAGTACCGCAGCAAGAAGTTTGGGTAAAAGAATGGGTAAAGTAACAACTGAAGCTCAAGAAAAATCAAGTTTTTTAACTAAGTATTTGGTTGAATTATTTAAAAACCACAGACTGACCAAAATTTTCCAAAAAGAAAACTACGAGTCAAATAGAGCAGACCATTATTTAAATCAACTGAAAGAAAAAAACAAAAAAATTGGACATGTAATAGTCAGAATTTCTCCAATAATGGAGGTATTAACCGGAGTAATGATTGCTATTCTGATATTTTATTCAGGAAAATTAATTGCCGTAGGAGAGTTAAGTGTAAATAATTTTTTTTCATTTCTTGCAGCAATGATGCTAGCTTATCAACCAGTAAGGTCTTTATCGACATTAAATGTAATTCTTAATCAAGGTCTTTCGGCAGCTTCAAGAATTTTATCTGTAATAGACACCAAAAAATTAATAAAAAATCCAGATAATGCTAAAGAAATTAATGTAGTAAAAGCAAATATCAAATTTAAGGATGTAATATTTAGCTATAATAAATCTGACGGTCAGGTTCTTAAAAATATAAATCTTGAATTTGAAGGAGGCCAAATGACTTCTTTGGTTGGTCATAGTGGTTCGGGTAAATCAACCATTTTAAATTTAATACCTAGATTTTATGATTGCGGATCGGGTGATATTTTTGTTGATGACCAATCTATATATGATGTCACACTACATTCATTAAGAAAAAATATTTCCCTAGTCAGTCAAGAGACAACTCTTTTTGATGACACAATAAAAAATAATATAAAATATGCAAATTTAGATGCAAGTGATGAGGAAATATTTAAAGCAGCAAAATTATCACATTGTGATGAATTTATAAATAATCTTCCGGAAAAATACGAAACCTTGATTGGTGAGGATGGTGTAAGATTATCCGGAGGTGAAAAACAAAGAATTTCAATAGCTAGAGCTATGTTGAAAAAAAGCTCTATTATTCTATTGGATGAAGCTACATCTTCTTTAGATTCTGAAACTGAAACAAAAATACAAGATGCATTAAAAATTTTAACAAAAGATAGAACTACTATTGTTATTGCCCATAGACTTTCGACTATCTTAAATTCAAACAAAATATATGTAATAGACTCTGGAAAAATTATTGATAATGGTAAACATGAAGATTTATTAATTAATTCAAAAATTTATAAAAATTTTCATGACAAACAATTTCAGAGGTAATGATTTTTTTTATTTACCAATTTTTACTTTCAATCATATTATTTTTTTCCCCATTCATAATCATCTTTAGAATTTTAAAGAATAAGGAAGATAAGTATAGATTTAAAGAAAAATTTTGTTTTATATCAAAAAAAAGAGGTCCTGGAAAACTTATCTGGTTTCATGGATCTAGTGTTGGTGAAATATTAAGTGCTATCCCAATAATAAAAAAGTATGACAATGACAAATCTATTAATAGAATATTAATAACATCCAGTACATTAAGCTCATCAAAAATATTAGAAAAAATCAAATTCAAAAAAACAATTCACCAATTTTATCCTATTGATTATATATTATTTTCAAAAAAATTTTTGGATCATTGGAAACCAGATATAGCAATTTTTTTAGAGTCAGAAATCTGGCCAAGTATGTTTCGAACTATCAAAAAAAGAGGTGTTCATTTGATTCTGCTAAATGCTAGAATTACTAAAAAATCTTTTCAGCGTTGGTCAATGATTAAAAAATTTTCTCACTCAACTTTTAGTTTAATAGATAAAGCCTACTCTCAAAACACTGAGACAAATTATTTTTTGAAAAAATTAAAAGTAAAAAAAATAACTTCTATCGGAAATTTAAAATTTATCGAACATGACAATTTTGAGACTAATCAAGCAGATAAGAAATTATTCTCACAATTTAAAAAATATAAAACTTTTGTGGCTGCAAGTACACATAACACCGAGGAATTATTTGCAGCAAAAACACACATCTTATTAAAAAAAAAAATAAAGAATATTATTACAATTATAATACCAAGACATATTAATCGTGTTGACCAAATTATTTCACAAATTAATGAACTTGGGTTAACTGCAATATCTCGTAGATCAAATAAAAAAAAATTAGATAATATTGATATTTACCTAGTTGATACCTTCGGAGAATCAAAAAAGTTTTACAAATTTGCAACAACAGTTTTTTTAGGTGGGTCAATTATTAAAAGAGGCGGACAAAATCCTTTGGAACCTGCTCGATTCGGTGCAAAAATATTACACGGACCCAATATTGATAATTTTAGAGATGTTTACAAATATTTAAATCAATTAAAAATATCATCCTCAATCAACTCTCCTCAGCAATGTGCTAATTCAATAATTTTTAAAAAAAACATGAAAAAAGTAAAAAAAATGAAATATCTTGGTACAACAATACTTAAAAAAACCTTAAATGAGTTAGATAAATCAATTCATAATGAAATTTAAAAAACCCAAATTTTGGGATTACAATAAACCAAACATTCTTTCTTATTTATTTTTCCCTGTATCATTATTACTCACAATTTTAAAAACTTTCAAAAACTTAACAACAAAAAAAAAGAAATATTCAAAAATTAAAACTATTTGTGTAGGAAATATTTATCTAGGTGGAACAGGCAAAACCTCTTTAAGCTTGAAGATTAATGAAATTTTAAAAGATAAAATTAAAACTTGTTTTATTAAAAAATATTATTCAGACCAAATTGATGAGCAAAAAATATTATCAAATCATGGAAAATTATTTAAATTCAAAGATAGATCTTCCTCGATTAAACAAGCTATTGACGAAAATTTTGAACTTGCAATTTTTGATGATGGTTTGCAAGATCCATCAATAGATTACGATTATAGCATTGCTTGTTTTAACATTGATAATTGGATTGGTAATAGTTTTACTATTCCAGCTGGACCACTCAGAGAAAATATTAAAAATTTAAAAAAATATAAAAATGTTTTTTTAAATGGAAATAATGAAAATATTGATAATATTATTAAATTTATTCACAATTTAGATCCTCATATAAATATTTATCAAGGAGAATATGTTCCACTGAATATCAATGATTTTGATAAAAGTGAAAAATATTTAGTTTTTTCAGGCATAGGAAATCATAAGACTTTTATATCAATGTTAAGAAAAAATAACGTAAACATTGTCAAAGAAATTGAATTTCCTGATCATTACAGATACTTACAAAAAGAGATTGACGATATCATTTCAATGTCTGAAAAATTAAACTGTAAAGTAATGACTACTGAAAAAGATTATATGAGACTAAACAACAACGATAAAATTTTTTATATTAAATCAGAATTAAAAATTCTAAACCAAGAAACTTTTATTAATGATATTTCAAAGGTTTATGAAAATAATTAAATACTTAATACAATTTATTATAATTTGCATTTTTTATGTAATATTCAAAATTATTGGGGTTAAACTCTCATCTTCTCTAAGTGGAAAATTATTTGAAATTATTGGTCCAATTTTTAGATCAAAAAAAATAATCAACAATAATATAAAAAAAGCTTTCCCAGATTATAATTTTAAAGAATTCAATAAAATCAAATCTTCAATGTGGAATAATTATGGGAGAGTTTTTGCAGAATATCTTTATATGAAAAATTTTAGAAATGGTAATCTCAGTAAAAATATTTCTATAGAAGGTGAAGATATACTTTTAAATATTAAAGATCAAAATCAAAAAGTCGTATTTATATCAGGGCATTTTAGTAACTTTGAGCTTATGGCAATGCAGATAGACAAAATAGGTATTAAAATTGGCGCAATCTATAGACCACTAAATAATATTTTTTTAAATAAATTCATGGAACGAATAAGAAAGAAATACATCTGCAACAATCAAATTAAAAAAGGAATCGGTGGATTAAAAGAATTAATAAAACTTAATAACCAAGGTTTTTCAACGGCACTTATGATAGATCAAAGAGTTTCCCAGGGTATTAAATCAAATTTTTTTAATGAAAAAGCGTTTACTACTACAATTCCAGCACAATTGATTAAAAAATTTAATATGCCTGTTGTTCCTATCTTTATAGAAAGATATGAGGGTATTAAATTTAAAATGAAAGTTTATAAACCAATTCACTTCTCAAACGAGGATACTATTGAAAATATTACAAACGAATTAAATAAGACTCTTGAAAAAATGATACTTGCTAATCCCAATAACTGGATATGGTCCCATAATCGTTGGAAATAATGCTATTTATTGTCTAATTCCTCTTTTTTTTTAGAAGCCTCAACATGTGAATAATACGGTTCTTGAAGTTCCACGTTCCAGTAAGTCAAATTTTCAAGACTGATTGCCTTACCCGAAACTGCACAAATTACATGGTCACCTTTTTCAATTACTTGAAAATTATTTGGCAAATATTTTACTTTTGCTAATTTTTTATTCATTTATAGTTTATATGTTTATACATGATTGTAGGGATTATAGGAAGCGGGGGAAGAGAGCATGCCATTTGTCATGCATTAAATAAGTCAAAAAAAATTGATAAGATTTATTGTTTTCCTGGTAACGCTGGAACCGATGCAATAGCTGAGAACGTTAACCTAGATATAAATAAATTTGAGGAAATCAAAAATTTCATTTTTTCAAAAAAAATAGAATTAGTAGTAATCGGCCCAGAAAAACCTTTGGTTGATGGACTAACAGATTACTTGGAAAGTTTTGATATTAAGGTTTTTGGACCTAGTAAAGTCGCTTCACAATTAGAGGGGTCTAAAATATTTACAAAAAACATCTGTAAAAAATATGATATTCCAACTGCGAATTTTGGTGTATTTAATGATATTAATCAAGCTCAAAATTTTTTAGATAAATCAAATTTTCCAATAGTCATTAAAGCAGACAACTTGGCTGCAGGGAAAGGTGTTTATATTTGTGAAAATAAAGAAGAGTCTTATCAAGCAGTTAAGGAAATATTTGATGGAAAGTTTGGTAATGCTAAAAATGTTCTTATTGAAGAATTTTTAGAGGGTGAAGAAATGAGCTTTTTCATTTTAAGTGATGGTTTTACTTACAAAAATTTTGGTACGGCTCAAGATCATAAAAGAGTTCAGGAAGGTGATAAAGGGAAAAATACTGGTGGTATGGGTGCTTATTCACCATCAAGATTAATAAATGAAGAGCTCGAAAAAAAGATTTTGAATAATATAATTGATCCAACCTTAAGAGCACTTAAAGATTTAAAATCATCATATAAAGGCTTTTTATATGCAGGGCTCATGATAAAAAATAATGAACCTTATTTAATTGAGTATAATGTTAGAATGGGTGATCCAGAGTGTCAAACTATTCTTCCCAAGCTAAATGCAGATTTCGGTGAAATTATTAACTCATGCTGTAATGGAAGATTAAATGAAATCAAAATTAATTGGAATGATAAAAAAAGTATATGTGTTGTCTTATGCTCAAAAGGTTACCCTGAAACCTACCAAAAAAACGTTGAAATCAAAAATATCAATAAAATTGAATTAAACACTCATGATCACTTATTTCATGCTGGCACTATTAAAAAAGGTGATGTTACTTTAGCGGTGGGTGGACGGGTTTTAAATTTTGTTTCTTTATCATATAGTTTTGAAGAATCAAGAAATAGGATTCATCAACTTCTCAACAATCTAAATTGGTCAGATGGTTTTTTTAGAAAAGATATTGGTTACAAAGTAATAAAAAAATGAGAATAATTGGTGGAAAATTTAAAGGAAAAAAAATTTTACAACCAAAAGACAAACAAACAAGACCCTTAAAGGACTTAGCGAAAGAATCTATTTTTAATATAATTAATCACTCTAATAAATTTAAGATCAATATTGAAAATTCAAAAGTTTTAGATCTATTTGCAGGTGTTGGCTCATTTGGTTTAGAGTGTCTCTCAAGAGGAGCTAAACATGTTACTTTTGTAGAAAAGTATAATGGTGTTTTGCCAATTTTAAAAAGTAATCTAAATAATTTAAATATGAGAGAAAAATATGAGATTATTGAAGAAGACTTACTATCTAATTACTTTTTGAAAAAAATTCAGCTTAAATTCAATATCATATTTTTGGATCCTCCCTATAAAGAAAAAAGATTGCCAAATATTATTGATAATATTTTTCAAGAAAAAATTCTCGATAAAGATGGGGTGATTATTGTGCATAGGCATAAAAAAGAAAATGAAGAGTTTTCAAAAAAATTTAGAATTCTAGATGAGAAGAAATATGGAATATCGAAAATTATATTTGGTGATTTAAACTAAAATTTTCTTAGTCTCTTTTTTAATTAACTCAACAGCGGGTTGATCGTAAGGGTTTATTTTCAAAGCTTTTCCAATTAAAATAGTCTCCAACATAAAAAAGCAAAATAACTCACCTAAAGTTTTTTCATCCCTTTTTTTTATTTCAAAGCTTCTAAAAGGTATATTTTTTTTTTTAAAAACATTTTCCGTAGCTTTTTTTTGAGCGTAAGTAATATTTTCAATATTTTTGTTTTTAAGAAAATTTTGTGAGGGCAAAATAAATTTATTATCTATTTTGGAGGTATTATTTTTATGGACATAAAAAAACGTATAAAAATTATTTTTAAAACCATCCAAATAAAGCTGCATAACGCTATGATTATCTCTTGGCATGTTAGATACGACTGGCAATAAACCTTTTCCCTTTTTACCCAAACTTTCAGCCACTAGTTGTTGATACCACGAAAAAAAATTTTGAGATTTTTCATCATAATTTATGATAATTGAATTAAATTTTCTTTTTTTAATTAAATTTATTGTAGATCCTACATTAGATATGAGTGCATTTAAATATTTTTGATTTTTAATTAAATTATTAAATTGCCTAAAACTTTTTGAATTAAGACCCATTAATTCAGCGGGCAACATTCCAACTTCGGATAAAACTGAGTATCGACCACCTATAAAATTATTGTGATGTACAATCTCTGATTTTAATTTATGAGCTAATAAATTTAAATAATTTTTTTTATTTTCTGTGATAAAAATATTTTTATCGCTTTTTTTAATAAGAATATTTGAATTAACTATTGTCTCTAAAGTATTGCCTGATTTAGAGATGATTAAATTTAAATGTTTTTTATTTCCAGATTTTTTTTTGAAAGGTGATAAATTATCATAAAATAATACATTCTTTTTAATTTTATCTTTAAGAAAGCTATAAATAGTTTTCGTACCCAATGACGAGCCACCAATTCCAATTATACGGATATCGTTGAGTCTTTTAAAAATTCCCAAATTTTTGATCTTAAATTGGTCTTTATAATTTTTACTAAAAGATTGAAAGATTTGACTATTTTCTTTAATTAATTTTTTAAGATTTTTTTTTATTTTAGAATTTTGTTTACTGCCTTTAAAATTTTTAAAAAAAATTCCCGAAGTTATCATTAATTATTTTTAATTTTTTCTATAATGGAATTTTCAAAATTTGTGTTTTGATTAGTGTTTTGATTATCTAAATCTGAATCCTTGTTATCATTGAGCAATGATTTAATATCTTTATTCTCTTCATTCTCAGTTACTTGATTAGTTTGCTGTGGTAATGGTAATTCATTAAAGTCTGGGGGCATCACTAAAGGTGATTTCTTTTCAACCAAAAATTCATCTATACTATTTTTTTTCTGTGAACTAAAACCTTCTCTAATTGTTCCACATGAATTTAAAGCTAAAATCGAAATTATTATTACTGTTAGTTTAAATATTTTTTTCATCAATTTTATTTTTTTGATTATCAATTATTTCAAAAATAATCAAAAATAATACTCCTAATGAAATAAATATATCCGATACATTAAAAATAAACCAATGAAAATTTCCAATGTGAAAATCAATAAAGTCTGGCACAGCTTTAAAAAAAATTCGATCATATAAATTACCTAAAGCTCCACCAAATATCATTAAAAGTGAATATTTTTTAAAACCATCACTTTTTAAAGTCATAAAAAAAATAATCAAAATTACAGCTGCAATTAAAATTGTTAAAAAGTTGTACATATAACTTTGATCAAATGATAATAAACCAAATGCTATTCCCTCATTATAAATTAAATTTATATTTAAAAATTTTGATACAAATAGTTCAGACGATAAATTTTTTTCATTTTGGGAAATCACATAAACTTTGGTAAATCTATCGAGACCAAAGATACTCAGAATAATAAAAAAATTTATTACAAAATTTTTATTTAAGAAATTTGACATTTAGGGTGTCTTTCACATGGGTCTTCTCTGATTTTCCAGCAAACTGAGCATTTATTTCCAGAAGCTTTTTTTGTCACAACTAAAATATCTGACTGATTATCAAAATTAACAACAGCTTTCGACACAATACATAATTCAGATAAATCCATATCTCTAACTATCTCCTTATATTTTTCGTTAAGTTGAATATTAAGATCTGCTTCTAAACTTGAACCAATTTCTTTACTGGCTCTTTTTTCCTCAATACTTATGTTACATACATCTCTAATTTTTATTAATTGAGACCATCTCTCAGTAAGCTGTTCATTTTTAAATTTATCTGGAAAAGTAAGAAATTTTTCTAAGTGGATACTTTTACTATTCTTTGATATCAGTTGATGTATTTCCTCAGTTGTAAAAGACAATATTGGAGCGAACCATCTGAGTAAAGATTTTAATAAAACATTCAAAATTGTAACACAAGATTTTCTTTTCTCAGAATTAATTGGATCACAATATAAAGTGTCCTTTCTTATATCAAAATAGAATGCCGACAAATCTGTTGTACAAAAATTCAACAATTCTTTATAAAGATTGTGAAAATCATATTTTTTAAAATAATTTTCAAATTTGTTGTTGAGAGAATGAATTTTGCTTAACATAAATTTCTCTAGCGCTGGTAAGTTTTCAATGTCAATTTTATCAAAATTAATATCCTCGTATTTGTCGTTTATATTTCCTAACAAATATCTAAATGTATTTCTAATTTTACGATAAGACTCAGAATGCTGATCCAAAATAGAATAATCTATTCTTAAATCTTCAGCATAATTTGATGCAGCAACCCAAATTCTTAAAATATCGGCACCATATTTTTTCAAAATATCCTCAGGTGCAATTACATTTCCAAGTGATTTTGACATTTTAAGACCTTTTCCATCCACAACAAACCCATGAGATAATATAGACTCGAAAGGTGCCCTACCTCGCGTTCCACATGACTCTAATAAAGAGGAATGAAACCAGCCCCTATGTTGATCAGAACCCTCTAAATACATTGATGCAGGCCATTTAAGGTCTTTTCTCTTCTCCAATACAAAAGAATGGGTTGATCCACTATCAAACCAAACTTCAACAATATCGCTAAGCTTTTCAAAATCTTCAGCTTTATATTTATCACCTAAAAATTTTTGAGGGTCATCTGAAAACCAACAATCAGAACCTTCTTTCTCATAAATATTAGCAATATTTTCAAATACTTTATCGTCTATTAAAATTTCATTAGACTTTTTATTTACAAAAATAGGAAGTGGTACACCCCAAACTCTTTGTCTTGATACACACCAATCTGGCCTTGTCTCGATCATTGATTTTAATCTTTCTTTACCTTTACTTGGATAAAAAGTCGTATCATCTATTGCTTTTAAAGCCTTGTTTCTCAGTTTATGACTTTCCATAGAAATAAACCATTGTGGTGTCGCTCTATGAACTAAGGGTGCTTTTGATCTCCACGAATGAGGATATGAATGAACCAATACACCATTAGAAAGAAGTTTATTTTGATCTTTCAATTTTTCGATCACAATGGGGTTAGCCTTAAAAATATGTAAACCTTCAAACAGAGAAACATTATTTGTATATTTTCCATCATCATCCACTGTCTCAATTGCTTTTATTCCATTATTTAAACAAAGATTAAAATCGTCAGGTCCATGACTTGGCGCACAATGAACAATTCCTGTTCCTTGTTCAGTGGTTACAAACCGTGCTTCTAACATTGGAATATCGTAACCATACCCCAAATCAAAAAATGGATGCTTACATATAGTATCTTTTAAATCTTTACCTTTAAATTTCTTAAGGTTTTCAAATTCTTTAATCTCACAATCTTTTAAAACTGAGTCTAGTAATGCCTCAGCAATAACAATTTTTTTGTTTTTAAAATTTCCGTCATCATTAATTTGAATTATTAAGTAATCCAAACTTTCATTGTATGCCAAAGCTTTGTTCGCTGGTATCGTCCAGGGAGTGGTTGTCCATATAACAATATTACAATCATTAAGTTCTTTAATTTTTGATGATTTAACCGGAAAACAAGCATAGATCGTATCAGATTTATGGTCTTGATATTCAACCTCGGCATCAGCTAAGGCAGTTTTTTCTACAGTTGACCATAAAACTGGTTTAAATCCTCTGTAAAGACTTCCTTCTTTTAAAAATTTTCCAAGTTCTCTTACAATTTGTGCCTCTGCTTCATAACTCATTGTTGAATAATAGTTTTCCCAATCACCAACAACACCTAATCTTTTAAATTGGTCTTTGTGAACCTCTATCCATTTTTCAGCAAATGTTCGGCATTCCTTTCTAAATTCTACAATCGGAACATCGTTCTTATTTTTTTTATTTTTTTTATATAGTTCCTCAATTTTCCATTCGATAGGTAAACCATGACAATCCCAACCTGGAACATAAACAGAGTCTTTGCCATCCATTTGGTGGAATTTTACGATAATATCTTTTAGTATTTTATTTAATGCAGTACCCATATGTATATTTCCATTTGCATATGGCGGACCATCGTGGAGAACAAATTTTTCTTCTCCTTTTCTTGAATTCCTCAACTCTTTGTAAAGATCAATTTTTTTCCAAAGTTTTAAAATTTCTGGCTCTCTAATTGGTAAATTAGCTTTCATTGAAAAAGCTGTTTTAGGTAAATTAATTTGGCTTTTACTCATTTCGTTTTTTTTGCAGTTACTAAATCAATTTTAATTTGTTTTTTTAATTGATCTACATTTTTGAATTTTTTTTCAGCTCTTATAAATTTTAAAAATTCTACTCTTAAATACTTATTATATAAATTTCCAGAAAAATTAAATAAATGAACTTCTAATAATATTTTTTTTCCATTAAATGTAGGTCTATATCCTAAATTGGCAATTCCTTTAATATATTTTGAACTTTTTATTTTCTTAGCTTTAACAACATAAACGCCTGGTTTTGCCAGCACATAATCTTTGATATCTATGTTGGCTGTCGGAAAACCAATCTTTTTTCCTAGTTGTCTACCTTTTATAACTTTTCCATCAATAGACCATTTTCTGTTTAAAAGTTTATTAACTTTATAAAGTTTACCGCTCTGCAAATATTTTCTTAATAATGTGGATGAAATAATTTTTTTCTTGACTGATAAAGGTTGTGGTTTAACGATTTTATAATTACATAATTTCTCGTGATTAATTAATTGTTTTACATTTCCTTCTCTTTTGTTTCCAAATCTAAAATTATTACTTACAAAAATAAATTTAGGACTAATTTTTCTACCTAAAGTTTCTTTAATAAATGAAATTGATTTTGTTTTTGAAAATTTCCGATTAAATTTTTTAATAATAACAAAATCAACATTAAGCTTACCTAAATTTTCAATTTTTTGTTTTAAGTTAGATAATCTAAAATTTTTTAAATTGGAGTTAAAAAACATTTTTGGCATTGGCTCAAAAGTCAAAACACCAATCTTTGAAGAATATTTTTTTTTATATTTTTTTGCTAATCTAAATAATTTTTGATGTCCAAGATGAAGTCCATCAAAATTTCCAATTAAAATAATTGAATTTTTATGATTTTTTTTAATACTAAAACTATTATATAATTTCATTTTTCACCATTTTAAATCAGATTGAATATAATTGCAGATTGTTTCATAAGATTTCGCAATTGCTTCAATTCCCTTTTCCTTGATTTCATTTTTATGAATACCGTTTGAAATAATTAACGAGTCATAGTTTAAAAGATTTGCACCTTTAATATCAGTATTTAAATTATCACCAACAGACAGAATCTTTTTACCCTTATTATGAATTGATTGATTATAAACCTCAGGATATGGTTTGCCAAAATATACTACCTTACCACCCATTTTTTCAAAAACCATAGCAACCGATCCTGCACAAAGTTCTCTTTTATCACCTCTGTCCACAATTAAGTCAGGATTAGTACAAACCATCTCTTTATCTAAATTTTTTTCAAATAAATCTTTATAATAAGTCAAATCTTTATCAAATTTTTCAAATAACCCTGTACACAGTATGTACTCTCCATCATCAATATTATCTGACTTACTTTTAACAAAGTCATTAAACAAATCAAAATCACGTGGTGGTCCAACATGAAAAAATTTTTTAGTAGATAAATTTTTTTTAAGATAATTTAATGATGCTTGTCCAGATGTAAAAACATGATCTCTAATTTCTTTTTCCATGCCCATTTTTTCTAAAAAGGATTTAACAACTTCATTAGGTCTTGGAGCATTTGTAAGTAAAATGTATTCTTTGCCTTTTTTTGTGATTTCTTTCAAAACGTTGATTGCTTCTTTGTGAAGGTTTATTCCATTATGAACAACACCCCATAAATCGATATAAAAAAGCTGATAATTATCAACGATGGAGCAGAAACCATCTTTGTCTAAATTTTTCGTCATCAAAATAACCTATAACCCAAAAAATCCACAATTTCCTACCTTTTTTATTAAACTAAATATCAAGTATATCTTGAAATAGTATTACCAATCTCTATATGAACTCCATATTTATATAGGAGAATATATGAAATTTAGACCGTTACATGACAGAGTTTTAATAGAAGTTTTAGATAGCAGCGAAAAAACTGCTGGAGGAATAATTATACCAGATACTGCACAAGAGAAGCCTCAAGAAGGAAAAGTTGTTGCTGTTGGTGGTGGCGCGAAAACTGAAGATGGAAAAAAAATTCCAATGGATGTTAAAGTTGGAGACAAAGTTTTATTTGGCAAATGGTCAGGAACTGAAGTCAAAATTGATGGTAAAGAATACAGCATAATGAAAGAGTCAGACATTATGGGTATTTCAAGTAAATAATATAAGTTAAAGGAGAAAGTATAATGGCAAAAGTTGTTAAATTTGACGCTGAAGCAAGATCAGCAATGATAAGAGGAGTAAATATCTTGGCTGATACTGTTAAGGTAACGTTAGGTCCTAAGGGCAGAAACGTTGTGATGGACAAATCTTATGGTGCTCCAAGAATTACCAAAGATGGTGTTTCAGTTGCAAAAGAAATTGACCTTGAAGATAAGTTTGAAAATATGGGTGCTCAAATGGTTAAGGAAGTTGCTAGCAAGACAAATGATGAGGCTGGTGACGGAACAACAACTGCAACTATTTTAGCTCAAGCGATTGTTAAAGAAGGCGTAAAATATGTTACAGCTGGAATGAACCCGATGGATGTAAAAAGAGGTATTGATGCAGCAGTAGATGTTGTAAAACAAAACCTAGTTTCTTCAGCCAAAAAAGTGAAAGATAGTGATGAAATTGCTCAAGTAGGAACTATTTCTGCAAATGGTGATAAAGAAATCGGAAGTATGATTTCTAAAGCAATGCAAAAAGTTGGTAATGAAGGAGTAATTACTGTTGAAGAAAACAAAGGAATTGAGACGGAACTTGATGTCGTTGAAGGTATGCAGTTTGATAGAGGATATTTATCACCATACTTTATTACGAATAGTGATAAAATGACAACAGAGTTAGACAATCCTTTTATTCTTTTACATGAGAAGAAATTAACAAATCTACAACCAATGGTTCCTCTTTTAGAAGCTGTGGTACAAGCTGGTAGACCATTAATGATTATATCTGAAGATGTTGAAGGCGAAGCTTTAGCGACGTTAGTTGTAAACAAGTTAAGAGGTGGTTTAAAAGTAGTAGCTGTGAAAGCTCCAGGTTTTGGTGACAGAAGAAAAGCTATGCTTGAAGATATTGCGATCTTAACTGGTGGAAGTGTAATTTCTGAAGATTTAGGAATTAAACTTGAAAACGTTAAATTAGATGATCTTGGATCATGTAAAAAAGTTAAAGTTGATAAAGATAATAGTACTATCGTAAATGGTAGTGGTAAAAAATCTGATATCGAGGCTAGATGTTCTTCAATCAAACAACAAATTGATGAAACAACTTCTGATTACGATAAAGAAAAACTTCAAGAAAGATTAGCTAAACTAGCTGGTGGTGTTGCTGTGATTAAAGTTGGTGGCGCTACAGAAGTTGAAGTTAAAGAAAGAAAAGACAGAGTTGAAGATGCACTTAATGCAACTAGAGCTGCTGTTGAAGAAGGTATTGTAACAGGTGGTGGATGTGCTTTGTTATATGCTGCTCAAGAGCTTGAAAAAGTAAAAGCAAAAGGCGAGGATCAAAAAGCTGGTGTTGATTTAGTGAGAAGAGCATTAGAAGCTCCTATAAGACAAATTACTAAAAATGCTGGAGTAGATGGTTCAGTTGTAGTTGGTAAGTTGTTAGAACAGAATAAAAAAACTCACGGCTATGATGCACAAAATGAAGAATATTGTGACATGTTTGCTAAAGGTATTATTGATCCAGTTAAAGTTGTTAGAACTGCACTTCAAGATGCAGCATCAATTTCTGGATTATTAGTAACAACAGAAGCAATGATAGCTGACAAGCCAGAAGAAAAAGATGCGGCTCCTGCTGGAATGCCTGGTGGAATGGGCGGCATGGGTGGCATGGGAGGAATGGGCGGCATGGGAATGTAATCCCCATTGTTATCAAACAAAAATTCTAAAAGGGCAGTTTTTACTGCCCTTTTTTTTTACCTAAAAATTAAGATGGAGAAAAAATTAAAATTTCATGTGAATTTTTTATGTGTTTATTCCCCTTTTCAATCCTGTTTTTTCCAATTCTAGTCTCACCTTGACCCATTGTGTATTGCCATGTTGGATATAACTTTTTAAAACCTTTGTAATATTTTCTTATCGTCGGGCAATCGTTATAAGATAGTATAAATCCACCCTTATGTTTTTTTAACATGTCTCTTAGCCTCTCATGTGGAAAATCCCTATGGTGAACAGGTATATTTCTCATAGGGTAAACTCCTTTAAACATTTTAGAGTCAGGCCCAATGAAATAGGGGGGATCACAATACAAGAAGTCGTTTTTATGTTTTTTTAAGACTTTTTCAAAATCTCCTTGATTCACGGATAATTTTCCAGGTTTAAAATTTTTAATTTTTTCCAACATTTTTTGATATTTTTTTTTGTTTAAATAAATTTCTGATGTCCAGCCCATAAAGCCTGGACCATAAGATAAGTTGAAATTATAAACATAATAAACTGCTAGGGTTAAAGGGTCTAATTTAATCTCTTTTTTCCAAACTTTATTTAAGATTTTTCTTATTCTTTCAAATTCTTTAAAAGAGGGTTTTAGCTGACTAAGTTTTTTATAAAGTACTTCTGGTTTTTTAATTTGAAAATTCCAATAATTACAAAGAATATCAAAAATATCATAACCAACTACATTGAGTCCTAAAAATTTACTCATTGCTATCTCAACAGACCCTCCGCCAAAAAAAGGAGATACTACTTTTTTGACATGATTTGGTAACAATTCAAAAACGTGTCCCACTGCTAGAGATTTTCCTCCAGCATATCTGATTGTAGATAAAGCAACTCTTTTATATTTGTTTCGACTTTTAGTATTTTTACTTTTAATAGATTTTAAAAAAACCTTCTTTTTATTTTTAAAAGCCATTTGAAGATTTTGCATATTTATTGATATATAATATTTTGTTAATGATATAAACTCAGGAATATGTCTAAAAGATATAGTGGAAAATCGTTTAAAGACTCTAGTGTCAAAAAAAAACCTAAATTAAATTTTAAAGAAAAAAGAAAACTTAAACGCGAAAAGCGAAAAAAATAAAAATTAAAAAAAAATCCTTAATTTATTCAAGCCTAGTGTAGTTTTTTTTAAGTTTTCAAAAGTGTTTAAATATGTATAAGAACCCAGATTTATGAATAATACTATAAGAAACATCACCATAATTGCCCATGTTGATCATGGAAAGACAACCCTAATTGATAACCTAATGAAACAAAGTGGTTCATTTAGAGAAAATGAGGTTGTGGATGAAAGGCTGATGGACTCTGGTGAATTAGAAAAAGAGAGAGGAATTACAATATTAGCTAAACCTGCCTCGATTAATTGGAAAGATTCTAGAATAAATATAATTGATACCCCTGGCCACAGAGATTTTGCTGCTGAAGTTGAAAGAGTGCTTAGTATGGCTGATGGAGCATTATTATTAATAGACTCTGCTGAAGGTGTAATGCCTCAAACAAAATTTGTTTTAGCAAAAGCATTAAAACAAGGTTTAAAACCAATTGTGGTTATAAATAAATTAGATAAATCAGATCAAAGAGCTAATGAAGTTCTAGATGAAACATTCGACTTATTTGTAAGTTTAGATGCTAATGAGGAACAACTAGATTTCCCGGTTTTATATGCCAGTGGAAGATCCGGATGGGCTGATTTAGAAGTTGATGGCCCTAGAGAAAATCTTAATCCGCTTTTGGATAAAATTATAGACCATGTTAAACCAGCTGAATTAGACAAATCAAAACCTTTTGCTATGCTTTCTACACTTCTTTACGCTGACAGTTTTTTAGGTAGAAGTTTAGTAGGTAGAATATCTCAAGGAACAGCAAAAGCTAATCAAGCAATTAAGGCAATCAACTTAAATGGAGAGAAAGTTGATGAAGGTAGATTAACTAAAATTTTTAGATATGAAGGTACCAAAAAAGTTCCAATTGAGGTTGGTGAAGCTGGAGATATTGTAGTTGTTGCCGGTTTAGAAAAAGCTAACGTTGCAGATACTATTTGTGATCTTGAGGTTAACGAGCCAATAGAAGCCACTCCTATAGATCCCCCAACTATGTCAATTACCATCACTGTAAATACATCGCCTTTGGCTGGCACAGAAGGTAAAAAACTTACAAGTACACAGATTAGAGATCGATTAGTTCAAGAGGCACAAAATAATGTTGGAATTACATTTACTGAAAATGATGGAAATGACTCTTTTGTGGTTAGTGGACGTGGTGAATTAATGTTGGAAATTTTACTTACTCAAATGAGAAGAGAAGGTTTTGAAATGACAGTGAGCCCTCCAAAAGTTCTTTATAAAAAAGATGAAAATGGAAACAAACTTGAGCCAATAGAAGAAATTACAATGGATCTTGATGAAGAGCATTCATCAAAAATAATTGATTCAATGAATAGAAGAAAAGGTAAACTAATAGAATTAAAAGATACTGGTAAAAATAAAAAGAGACTTATATTTCATGCACCAACAAGAGGTTTAATGGGATATACAAGTAGATTTTTAACGCTGACAAAAGGAAATGGTGTCATCAATAGAATTTTTCATGAATATGGTCCATTTGAAGGTGAAATGGAAGGCAGAAGAAATGGTGCTCTAATTTCTATGGAACAAGGAAAGGCAGTTGCTTTTGCAATCTTTAATTTACAGGCAAGAGGAGAAATGTTTGTAACTCATAACGATCCTGTTTATCCAGGAATGATTGTGGGGCTATCACCTAAGCCAGGAGATATGATTATTAATGTCATGAAAGGAAAAAAATTAACTAATATGAGGACGCAAGGTACTGACGAAAATGTTGTCTTAACTCCTGTAAGAAAAATGTCAATTGCTGAACAACTAAGTATGTTAAATACAGATGAAGCTCTAGAAATTACTCCAGAGTCTTGCAGACTAAGAAAAGCTATTCTTGATCCTCATGAAAGAAAAAAAAGTGAAAAATCAGGCGCTGCTGCCTAATCAAAAATTTTATCAACTAAAAATAGACCTAGAGCAACGCACGGACCAATACCAAAAGCGAATAAAAGAGTTCCAACCCCTACTGTTCCACCTAAATACCAACCAATACTTACAACAGAAATTTCTAAAAAAGCTCTAACGGCTGCCACTGGTAAGTTAGTTGCTTTTTGTAAACCAATCATTAATCCATCTCTTGGTCCTGCACCAAGATTAGAAACTAAATAAATGCCCCCACCTATTCCAACCATCATTACAGAAATTACTGCTAGGATTAATTGATTAAAATAATTTGATGGGGTTGGTACAAACTTAATACAAAGATCAATCATAAAGGCTATAATTAGGGCATTAAATATTGTGCCCATTCCTGGTTTTTGACCCAAAGGAATCCATAAAATTAAGACAGCAATACTTATTAAAAGAGTAATTGTTCCAATACTTAAATTAACATTTAAGGAAATACCTTGAGCTAAAACACTCCATGGAGAAGCGCCTGTAAAGGAAACAATCAATAACCCCTCACCAAGACCAAACATCGTTAGACCAAAGCATAAAAAAAAGAAAGTAGAAAATTTTGGTTTAAAATTATATGGCTTGTCAGAACTCCAATTAACTTTTGGTATTTTCTTTATTTTTAAAAACATTTTAATAAGTTATTTCTATTATAGATAAAGTCCACTAATGTAATTGCTAAATGAGAAAATTTATAGCCATTTTGTTTATTGTAATTTTTCCAGTTGTTTCGATGGCACATATGGGTCACTACAATAAATATAATAAAATTGAAATGGAGATTTTTAGAAATGGTGAACTAATTGGATACAATTATTATTTTTTTGAAAGAAATGGTGAGGAAACTATAATTACAAATCAATTTAAATTTTCTGTTGATCTATTGGGAACTACAATTTTTCAGGTTGAGTCATATGGTGAAGAAAAATATATCAAAGATCAGTTGATATCATATAACTCTAAGACCCTTCAAAATGATAAAGAAAAATTTGTAAATTTAGAACTAAATAAAAAAAGTAAAAAATATGATATCAAAGGCTCCTCGTTCAATGGCGAGGCGACCATTAATAACGTTATTGGAAATTGGTGGAATCATAAAATTTTACAAGCAGGGTCTCAAGTAAGCCCAATATCTGGAAGTATTAAAGAACAGGTTGTTACTTTTATAGGAAAAGAAAAAATTGATCTTTATGGAAAAATTTATGATGCTGATCATTTTACACTTAAATCTAAAGATATGAATATTCCTAAAGATAAACGATTAGACTTTAATATTTGGTACGATCAAGAAAATTTAAGAATTCTAAAAGTGACTTATTCCAGGATGGGTAATTGGGAATACAGATTAAAAAGCTTTGAATAATCTATCTTGAAATTTTCTTAAATAAGTCCTGTGCACTTATCCATCCCGACTCTAGTCTTGGTCCTACAAACCAATCACCACAGACACCTATTTTTTTCTTTGGATCCCAAAAACTTTTAATTTTTAAAGGTTTTGAATTGGAAGAATATTTCCAACCATGATTAAGAGAGAAGTTTATTTTCGTTTTTTTAATATTTGAAAGTTGAAAGAACTTATCAATCATCATTTTTGAATTCTTTTTCTTATTATTTTTATTTTGGTTGATTTTTTTATTTGCCCACTTAAATGTACTTTGAAGGGTCCATAAATCATATTTTGATTTAAATCTTTTTTTTGAATTTTCATTACCTGCCCAACCAAGAATTGGATCTTCAAAGAGATAGCTGCTATTTGATTTCTTGTTTTTTTTTATAGCAATCATAGTAGTTATATTTGCATCCATTTTTATTGATTTTTTTAAAAAAGAATTATTTATGAATCTTTTAGAGAGTTTTTTTAATTGTGGAAAAGGACAGGTCAAAATAATACTTTTAAAAGATCTCAATTTTCCATCAGCAAATGATAAATACCAAAGTTTGTTTTTATAACGAATTTTTTTTAATTCACTTTGATAGTTACAATTGATTTTTTTTAATAAGTACTTGCTAATATCATTGTTTCCATTTTTACCTATAATTTTTAGATGTTTTTTATTCTCTTTTTTTTTAGAGTTAAGAAAAATGTGTTTACCACCCCAAACCTTTAAAATTCTTTTTTTAATTAAATCTTTGGTAAATTTTTTAAATTCTGGGGTTTTTGGAGAAAAGTATTGAGTGCCATGATCAAAGCCTATATTGCCTTTCATTCTTTTGAAAGATGCACGTCCTCCTGGACCACGTGCTTTATCAAATAAGATTACTGAATTTTTTTTATTAAGAAGATTCGCAATTGTAGCTCCGGAAATACCTGAGCCGATTACGCAAAATTCACTCATTTACCAGCAACAACCATTCCCTCAATCATCATGGTTGGTGAATTGGTTGAATATTTAAACTCTAAATCATTTGCGAGAGTAATATTCTTAAACATATCTTTAAAATTACCTGCAATAGTAATTTCATTTATAGGATACTTAAACTCTCCGTTTTCCACTAAAAAACCTGTTGCACCTACAGAATAATCACCAGTTACAATGTTACTTCCGTGTCCTATAGTTTCTGTAATATAGAGACTTTTTGATTTTGAATTCAATAAATCTTTAAAACTAATATTTCCATTTTCAAAATAAAGATTGCTTGTCCCTCCACATCTTCCATTTGATTTAAGGTTTAATTTTTTTCCATTGTAAGTATCAATCAAATAATGTTTTAAAATTCCCTGGTCTACTAACTTAAGAGTATCAGTTTTAACCCCCTCGCTATCAAAATTTCTTGAGCCTAAACCTTTGAGTATATCCGGTTTATCTAAGACATTAATTTTATCAGAAAAAATTTTTTGGTTAACTTTATCTTTTAAAAAAGAGGTTCCTCTTGATATTGCTGATGATGAAATCGCACTTGCAAAAGTTCTTAGTACTCCCTTAGCAATTCTTTTGTCAAAAATTATAGCAATTTTTTCACTACCTATTTTTTTGGGGCTTAATTTTCTAATTGTTTGATCAGCAGCTTGTTTACCTAATTCTCCTGCGTCATCCAAGTCTTTCAGAAAACATTTACTAGAATATTCATAATCTCTCTCCATACTTTTTTCATCTTTGGCAACTGTGACGCTCGAAGCTGTAAATGAAGATGTTTTGTAGCCAGCACAAAAACCTTCACTATTGGCTAAAATAAAATTTGATTTATTTTGAGTAAAACTAGATTCTGTATTAACAATCTTTTTATCATTAGAAGCAGCAGATTCTAATTTTTTCAAATAATCTATTTTTTGATCGTTTTCTATATGGGTATCGTCATAAAGATCTAAATCCTTAACTTCTTTGGCCAATAAATCTTTATCTGGTAATGAATTAAATTCATCTTCAGGAGTATTTTTTGTTGTCTCAACACATTTTTCAATCAAAATGTTTAGATTATCATCAAGTAAATTAGAAGAAGATATTGATGACTTTTTTTTTCCAATGTAAGTGGTAATGCTTATTCCAAGATCATCTGATCTATTAGACTCGTCTAGTTTTTTATTTCTAAAATTAACAGTTTCAGATACAGAGTTATTAACAATCACACTGGACTCGGTTGCGCCTAATTTCTTAGCTAAACCTAAACAATATGATGCTTTTTTTTCTAAAAATTCTTGATCTTTGACCATTTAAAGTTTTGTGCCACCAACAGTCATCTTATTAATTAGTATAGATGGTTGAGCAACACCTACGGGAACACCTTGGCCAGCTTTTCCACATGTTCCAATACCAGGATCCATCATCATGTCATTCCCAACCATAGAAACTTCTTTTAAAATTGAAGGGCCATCTCCAATAAGTGTCGCGCCTTTAATTGGAGATCCAATTTTACCATTAACAATCTCATAAGCTTCAGTACAATTGAATACAAATTTTCCAGAGGTAATATCAACCTGTCCGCCACCAAAACTCACAGCAAAAATACCTTTGTCGACAGCTTTAATCATCTCATCTTGAGTCTGATTACCACTCAGCATCATCGTATTTCTCATTCTTGGAAGAACAATATGTCTATAGTTTTCTCTTCTTCCACTACCAGTAGATTTGGTTTTCATTAAACGAGCGTTTAGACGATCTTGCATAAAATTTTTTAAAATCCCATTCTCAATTAAAACAGTTTTTTCTGTCGGGGT